>NZ_WWRZ01000003.1:5000-356068 GCF_009875595.1 Eggerthella sp. BIOML-A1
GCCAGGATCAAACTCTCCGTTTAAGAGGCGGGAATCGCTTCCCGCTGAAGTCCGATCTTGGTTTCGGCCCTCGCCCGCCCCCCGTCTTGAGGGTGCGCGCTCGGGCCGGGTTTCCGTTCGCAAGAATCGTTTGCTTGGCTTTTCTCTTCTTCGCTGTTCAGTATCCGGTTTTCAAGGTTCTGCAGTATCCTTTCGGATCCCGCTGCGCTTGTTTGTTTCAAGCGCGTGAGGAAATACTTTACTGTATCGTTTCTTTCCTGTCAAGAACTTTTTTCAAAATTCTTTGAAGCCGTTCGGAGATTGCTTATCTCTTTGGTGCTTCAGGAGAGATCCGTTCCGCGCTTTCCTCAAACGCGGGTTTTGTATATTACCCGTAAGGTGTACGTAAGGCAATGGGTAATTTTGCAAAATCTCAAACTTTTTTTGCTCGGATTGGCAAAACCCCAGGTAAAGATCTAATAACGCCGGCAAAACAACGTGGCACCCTCCACGAGTGCCACACATACCGGTTGATTATCGATTCCCTTTGCCGTGCTGTCCCCCACCGCCACCATGGCCGTGCTGTCCGTTCCCTGAGCCTCTTCCTTCGCTGTCCCCTGAGGAAAGCGCCGCGATTCTGTCGCGCAGCTCACGCATGGAAAGGCTCGCGCATTCTTCAAGCGTCACGCTGGGGTCGAGCTCAACGAGCTCGAGAGCGGCGCGGTAGCGGCCGACGCCCATGCCTGCAGAGACGGCGGCTTCGCGCGTTCCCTCGTCGACGGCATGGCAGGAGCCGCGGCAGGGAAGCGCGCTCAGGCATGCGTCGCTCTGCTGGCGGATAGCCTCCGCCTGTCGTGCATCGTCGGAAGTGACGCTGATCTCAATGTACGAGTCCTCTTGCGCATAGGGCGAGAACGCATCGCTTTGCGTGAGGAGGCTGAGAGCGTCCGCATACCCGCGACCCGTAAGCGACACGGCATCGAGCAATGACTCCCCATCGCCGTTGAGCGCCTCGACCCGAACGACGATGCCAAACCGGTTGACCCCAAGCTCGATGGAAGGGTTGACATCAATGCCTACATAGGTAGTGGGCTGCGCGTACGCGAAGCCTCCGAATCCCGCGAAAGCCAGTGCGAGACACGCGGCGAGCGCCGCAGCGGCACGACGCAGAGGAATGATGCGCGCGCGGGCGTGCTTGCGCGGTGCGGCAGCGCTTGCGGGAGCCGTTTCCGCCGAAACGCCAGACGCCTCCGCAATGCTTGCTATATAGGTAAGGGTGCCACGCTTCACGTCGTCGGGAACGGTCACGTTATCGAACGCCTGGCGCACCCGCGTATCGAGGTCGGTCATGACAGCACCTCCTGCAATTGCTTCTTGCCTCGCGCGAGCCATGAGTACACCGTGTTCACGGGAGCATCCACCATCTGCGCGATCTCCGGAGCGGTATAACCCTCGTACAGAGAAAGATACAAGGGAGTGCGAGGGGGATCGTCAAGGGAACGCATGGCGTCCACCACCTCGCTGGAGAACGATGCGGGCTGCGTGGCCGGGTCGTTCGAAGCTGCGCAAACCGCGTCGTCGAGCGACACCGCGCGACGGGATGCGGCCTTGAGCATGTCCTTGCATACGTTGGCGGTCACCCGAATGAGCCACGCCTTGCAGTGCTCGTCGTCGTTGAACGCCACCTGATCGGCAAGCGCGTACTTCAAAAACGCGTCCTGAAAGGCATCCTGGGCGTCGGCGTGAGCGTGGAAGTACAGCACGGCGACGCGCCATACCGCATCGCCGTGCCGCTCTATCGCCCTCTCGATGTCTCCTGCCGATCGCACGCGCACCGCCCGCTTTCGCTAGCGGCGCATGCCGTGATGGCCGCGACCGTTACCCGCGCCGTAGTTATCGCAGATGCCATCGCCGTCGGCGTCGACGTAGCCGGCACCGCCGCCGTTGCCGTTGCCGCAACCGTAGCCTGAGCCACGTCCGTTACCGCAGCCGTTAGCGTAGTTGTCGCATACGCCGTTTCCGTCGGCGTCGGCGTAGCCGGGGCACGATCCCTGTCCGTTCGCGCAGTTGTCGCCGATGCCGTCGCCGTCGGCATCGGCGTAGCCCGCGCACGAACCTTGGCCGTTCGCGCCCTTGCCGACGCCGTAGTTGTCGCACACGCCGTCGTTGTTGCGATCGACGTATTCACCGCGCACGGTGGCGATAGCCGCGCCGACCGTCGCGCCGGCGTCGCTGTCTCCCGCTGCGCGCATCGCATGATGAGCGAGCGACCCGACTCCGCCGGACGGACACCAAGTTTGCTGCATGCCGTTGGCGAATGCGATGGTGGGCACGGCGAGCAGCACGAGAGCCACAGCTGCCACGATTGCGATCACGTTCTTCTTCATTTCGGTCGATCCTCCTGTTGTCGTTCGCTTCGTCCTTCATATGCAAAACGAACGAGGGGCGCGAATCCTTGCAAATATTTTCAAAAACTTTTCCAGAAGCAAAGCAGGCGGCCCGAAAGCCGCCTGCCGATTATTACACGATTCGAGGAAACGGGCTACACCAGCTTCACGAACTTTCGCTTGCCCACCTGCAGCGTCGCGCCCGCGAGCAGCGCAGGATCCACGTTGTAGGACTTCGCAGGCAGCGCTTCGCCGTTCACCTTGACACCGCCGCCGTCGATAAGACGACGCGCTTCGCCGGCGCTTGCAGCCAGGCTCGCATCGGCCAAAAGCTTCGCCAGGTACACGGTTCCGTCGTCGTTGGGCGTGAGGTCGGCTGCAAACTCGGGGATGTCGTCCGGCACGGCATGCTGTTTGAACACGAGGTCGAACTGCTCCTCGGCCGCCTGCGCCGCCGCCTCGTCGTAATACGCGGCTACGATATTCTTCGCCAGAGCGCGTTTCACCTTGTTCGGATGCAGCTCGTCGGCGGCCAGACCGCGCTCGATCTCGTCGATCTGATCGACCGGCAGCGCCGAGGCGAGACGATAGTACTTCACCATGAGCTCGTCGGGAATGGACATGACCTTGCCGAACATATCGGCAGGCTCGTCGGTGAGGCCGATGTAGTTGCCGTAGCTCTTCGACATCTTCTGCACGCCGTCAGTGCCCTCGAGCAAGGGCAACGTGAGGCACACCTGCGGCTCCATTCCCATCTTCTCCATGAGCTCGCGACCCGCCAACAGGTTGAACAGCTGGTCGGTGCCGCCCAACTCGACATCGGCTTTGATGACGACCGAGTCGTAGGCCTGCATGAGCGGGTAGAGGAATTCGTGCAGGCTGATGGGCTGGCTGTTGGTGTAGCGCTTGTGGAAGTCGTCGCGCTCGAGGATGCGGGCCACCGTGAAGTTGCTGGCCAGCTTCAGCAGGTCCTCCATGTTGAGCGAAAGCAGCCACTCGGAGTTGTAGCGCAGGGTGGTCTTCTCGGGGTCGAGGATCTTGAACGCCTGGTCGACGTAGGTTTGGGCGTTCGCCTTGATCTGCTCGGACGTGAGCTGCGGACGCGTGGTGTTGCGACCCGACGGATCGCCGATGAGCGCGGTGCCGTCGCCGATGATGAGCGTCACGCCGTGGCCGAGATCCTGGAACTGGCGCAGCTTGCGCAGCGGCACGGCATGGCCGAGATGGATATCGGGAGCAGTGGGATCGACGCCCAGCTTGATGTTGAGCGGCGTGCCCCGCTTGAGCTTCTCGAGCAGCGCGCTCTCCGGCACGATCTGCGCTGCGCCGGAAGCGATGGTGTGCAGTTGTTCTTCCGCGGAAAGCATGGTCTTCTCTTCCTCTCTATACACGTAGCTCATGATTCTACCATAGGGAGCAAGGAGGAGCCGTGCGAACGGCGCGCCCGCCATCGAGATGAGCGGAGTCGAAGAATCTCTCACGGGATCAGCTGTCAACGATTCAGCTGTCGCCGCACGGGATCCTTCGACTCGCTGCGCTCGCTCAGGATGGCGGGGTGGGAAGGCTCGTTCGGGATGGCGGGAAGAGCCTAGGAAACGCCCCTGAATAGATGACCGCTGGTGGTGCCGGGGGTTTTGGCGATGGCGTTGCCGTCGGCGTGGGCCACGTTGCGCGCTCGGACGGCGCGCTGCACGGCCTTCGTGGTCTCCTCGACGTTCATGAGCGTGGTATCCACCAGGAACGACGTGATGCCCGCATGGATGAGGTCGGGCAGGGTCTGGGCCACATCGAGCTGAACACCGTTGAACAAGTGACTGCGGCCGAGCGCGTCGGTGACGACCGGGAACTCGTAGTCCTTGCGATCGCGCAGAAAATGCGGGCTCTTGCGGCGCGGACACTCGGCGCAGTTCTCGTCGCAGGGGCCTTGGCTCATGAGCAGGCAGTGCTCGGTGACCATGAGCTCTTGGGCGCCGATGATGGTAAGGCCTAGCTCAACCGGTGCATCTTCGGCGATGTCGGCGATCTGGCCCAGCGTGAGCTCGGGCGACAGCCACACCCGGCGCGCTCCCAGCTCGGCGGCCGCTGCGAGCGATAGCGGATTCGTGATGGGGATGTGCGGCCCTACTTCGACCTCGCATCCCAGCTCGGCGGCGCGCACGAGGCCGGCCAGATTCTCCACGAGCACAGGCTTGCCTGGCTTGACGTAGCGCCAAGGATCGAAATCGATGGCCGCCTCGCGCGTGCCCGGAACCTGGTCGTGTTCAACAGTTGGCAGCGCCACGACGGCCTGCTTCGGATAGCCCGCTTGCTCTGCAGTGGCAGAACGTTGGCCCGCCACCACGGCCTCGCCGCGCTTGTAGTTGAGCGCAGGCACGTAGATGATGTCAGCGCCTGCCCGCTTCGCCGCGCGTGCGCAGGCAGGATTCGTGGCCCACGCCGCGATGCGCACGCCGCGCGGGCGCGCGGGCGCAAGCGCCGTGCGCTCCCGCACACGCGGCAACGCACGGTTGCGCGTGGGCGCGAGCAGCTGCTGCGCAAGGTCGTCGAGCGCGGCGGCGCGCACGCGGTGCAGCTGCGAGAAGCCGATACCCACACCCTCATCGAGTTCGACCTCGAGCGATTCTAGCAGAAACGGAGTTTGACCCAGGCGATCGACATGCGCACGCACGTCGTCGACCGTCACCGGCTTCGTACGCGCGGGCTCGATCGCAACGCCTTCGGCTGCGCCGATCGGGGGGGTATGGGCTGTCGCCGCACGGGATCCCTCGACTTCGCTCGGCTGCGCCTCGCTGCGCTCAGGATGACGCGCTGCAGCGCTCGGCGCCAGCGAGAACTCTACGCGCAGCGGCTGGCCGATGCGCAGCACCACGCGACCCGTCACCGCGACGCGCGGCTCGAATACGTCGTCTTCAAACGCCGCTTCGGCGCTGCGGACGCGGAACACGCGGTCGCCCTTCCCCACCGGACGGTCGGGCGCCATGCGAACATTGCCTTGCTTGTCGAGAGACACCTGGTCGAGCGTGTAGGCGAAGTGACCCTTGTTCGTCCAGAACTCCAACACGTCGCCCGGTGCGAGCGGCCGCTCGGCCGCGACGGTGGCGACGCCGTTCTTCGCCGACGTCACGCGACCCACGAACACGCCGCGGTTGTTCGGGCGCCCGTAGCTCATGATGTCGTTGCCGCGCTGGTTCTCCAGGTAGGCCGTGGTGAACCCGCGGGAGAACGCCTCAGCCAGGGTGCGATGTTCGTCTTCGGCGGCCCGCACGTCCTTGCCGCTTCCCGCAGCGCGCTCGGCCAGCGTGCGATCGAGTACGGCGCGGTACGTCTGCGTGACGGCGAACACGTACTCGGGCGACTTCATGCGACCCTCGATCTTGAACGACGTGACGCCCGCTTCCACCAGTTCGGGCAGCAAGTCGATGGCGCACAGGTCCTGCGGGGACAGCAGATGCTCGCCCGGCGCGGGCAGGTTCTTGCGCAGCGCCACGTTGTGCAGCGTGTAGGGCAGACGGCACGCCTGGGCGCACAGCCCGCGGTTCGCCGAACGGCCGCCGATGAGCGACGACATGAAGCACTGGCCGGAGTAGCACACGCACAGCGCGCCGTGAGCGAACGACTCCACCTCCATGCCGTAGCCGTCGGCCACCTCGGCGAGATGGGCGATCTCGAGGACGGACAGCTCGCGTGCCAGCGTGACGCGCTGGGCGCCCAGCCTCGCCGCCGCCTCGATGCCGGCCGCGTTATGCGTGTTCATCTGCGTCGATATATGCAGTCGCGCCTCGGGGAGCGTGCGGGAGATCTCGGATGCGATGCCGACGTCTTGCACGATGAAGGCATCCGCCCCGGCGCGATACGCCTGGCGCACCGTTTCGAGCGCACGAGCCACCTCGGAAGGCAGCACGGCGGTGTTGAACGTCACGTACACGCGAACCCCACGCAGATGCGCGTAGGCGCAGGCATCGGCCAGTGTCTCAAGCGTGAAGTTGTCGGCTCCGCGGCGGGCGTTGAACGAGTCGAGGCCCAAATACACGGCGTCGGCCCCGCCGCGCACGGCGGCACGAAGCGCCGCGGCGTTGCCGGCGGGCGCGAGCAGTTCGATGGCATGAGACATGGTAGATCCTTACCTATATATAGCCGTACGTTTTGCACCCTTTCGAACAGGATGCGAGCTGGTGTAGAGAGTTCCGGGGTTATCCGACCGAACGTTACGGTTCGGTATCAGCGCTATGGTAGTATAGTCGAACGATGAAAATACGGAGAAAACAGCGCGAAATGCGCACCCATGCGGTGAAATGGGGCCTCCTCGTCACGGTGGCAGCCCTTTGCTTCGTCGGCTACGCAGGAGTTCAGGGCGCCCTCGGCGTCATGGAAGGCTGGACGAAGAACCTCCCCAGCATCGAGGACACCGACTTCACCAACACATCCCGCGAATCTGTGATGTACGCAGGCGACGAAGCCACGTTGCTGGCGGAGTTCCAGCTGGAAAAGCGCGATCCGGTAACGTACGAGGAGATCAGCCCATACGTGCTGGAAGGCACCGTCGACACCGAGGACGTGCGTTTCTACGAGCACGAAGGCGTGGACATCCCCGGTATCGCGCGCGCCTTCGTCAACAACCTGCGCGGCGGCGACCTGGAAGGCGCTTCCACCATCACCCAACAGCTCGTGCGCAACACCGTGTTGTCCGAAGAGGCGACCGACATCTCCTTCGAGCGCAAGATCCGCGAGGCCGAGCTGGCCATCGATTTGGAGAAACGCTTCAGCAAAGACGACATCCTGGTCAAGTACTTGAACATCATCAACTACGGGGACGGCTGCTACGGCATCGAAGCGGCCGCGCAGAACTACTTCCAGGTGTCGGCGCTCGACCTGACGCTCGCGCAGGCCGCCACGCTCGTAGGCATCCCGCAGTCGCCCACCTATCTTAATCCCAAGGTGTACCCGGACGCCTGCCTGGCGCGCCGCAACGTGGTGCTCGACCGCATGCTGTCGGCCGGCGACATCACGCAGCAGGAGCACGACGATGCCCAAGCCGAGGAGCTGGGGCTGAACCCGGCGCCCGACGCACCAGCCGACGGCATCTACGCCTATCCCTTTTTCACCAGCTACGTGCGTTCGTTGCTGTTCGACGAGAACAACCCCTACGGATGCTCGTATGCCGACCTGTTCAAAGGCGGACTGACCATCTACACCTCGCTCGACCCCGAGCTGCAGGACGCGGCGCAGGCGGCGGTGGACAACCAGCGCGCGAACATGGCCGACAACTTGGACGCCTCCATCGTAGCCATCGACGTGGCAACCGGCCAAGTGAAGGCGATGACGCGCGGAGTGCCGTACGGCCAAGGCGAAGGGGAAAGCCAGGTGAACATCGCCACGGGCGACGGCGGAACGGGACGCCAGGCCGGATCGACGTTCAAGGCGTTCACGTTGGCCGCAGCCATCGAACAGGGCATCTCGCCTCAGACGCTGGTCGATTGCACCTCTCCCCTCAAGAAGGGACAGGATGGCGCACCCGAGGACTTCGAGAACTTCAACGGCAACGACTACGGCATCCAGACGATCCAAAGCGCGACGGCCATCTCGTCGAACACCGGCTACCTGCGCCTGTCGAACTCCATCGGCCAGGCATCCACTACCGAGATGGCCAGCCGCCTGGGCGTGACCTCCCCCATGCAGCCCGTGTACACCGCAACCGAGGGCGTGGCCGACGTCAATCCGTTGGAGATGGCGAGCGCCTACGCCACGCTGGCCAGCGGCGGCGTGAAACGCGAGCCCACGGTGATCACAAAGATCCTCGACCGCGACGGCAACGTCATCTGGCCTCAGGAGGAGAGCGACACCGGCGAACGCGTGTTGGACGAGAAGGTCGCCGCCGCCACGACGAAGGTGTTGGAAACGGTGTTCACGCAGAGCAACGGCACGGCCACGTCGGCGCGGTTGAACAGCGGGCAGCCGGTTGCAGGCAAGACGGGCACCGCCAGCTCGTTCACCGACCACTGGCTGGTGGGCTATACGCCCAGCCTGTCGTGCGCGGCTTGGATCGGCGACCCGTCCGGCGCTATTGAGACCGACCACGGGCTCACGGCGAACGCGCTATGGAAGGACTTCATGGATCGGGCGACCAGCGGCAAGGCCATCGAGAACTTCCCCACCGTCGCGGATCCGCCGTACAACAACCCGTACAACATCGCTCAGAAGAACAAGCTGGGCAAGAAGGTGGAAGAAGAGAAGGACGAGGACGGCGAAAGCCGCGAGAAGGACGTGAACTCGGCTCCAAGCGCCGTGGGCAAGACCTTCGAGGAAGCCATCCAGATACTGAACGGCTACAAGGCGGGCTACATCGAGGAGTACTCCGACACGGTTCCGGAAGGCACGGTGATCAGCCAAAGCGTGCAAGAAGGCAAGGTGGTCATCGTCGTATCGAAGGGACCGAAGCCGTAAACGAGACCGCTGACAAAAAAGAAGCGCCCGTTCAGGGCGCTTCTTTTTTACTTTGCAAGGAACGCGCTACAAACGCGACACCACGAGATCGCCCATCTGCGCCGTGCCGACCAGCTTGTCGGCGGGCGTGTCGGACTGTTTGATGTCGCCGGTGCGCCAGCCCTCGTCGAGCACGGCGGTCACCGCGCGGCGAATGTCGTCGGCGGCCTCGCCCATGTCGAAGCTATAGCGCAGCATCATCTCGACGGACAGGATCTGCGCGAGCGGGTTCGCGATCCCGCGTCCCGCGATGTCGGGCGCGCTGCCGTGGCTGGGCTCGTAGAGGGCGGTGCCGTCGCCGAGGCTGGCGCTGGCCAGCATGCCCAGCGAGCCGGTGATCTGGGCGGCCTCGTCGGACAGGATGTCGCCGAACATGTTCTCGGTCACCACCACGTCGAAGTCGACAGGGCGGCTGATCAGCTGCATGGCCGTGTTGTCCACGAGCAGGTCCTCGAGCTCCACGTCGGGGTATTCCTCTGAGCCGACGCGGTGCACGATCTCACGCCACATGCGGCTGGTTTCCAGCACGTTCGCCTTGTCGACGCTGGTCACCTTGTTACGGCGCTTGCGCGCGGCTTCGAACGCCTGGCGCGCGATGCGCTCCACCTCGTACTCGCGGTATTCCAACGTGTCGTAGGCGCGCTGGCCGGCGGCGCCGTCCGAGCCGCAGCCTTCTTCGTCGTAGAAACGCTCGCGGCGGCCGAAGTACAAGCCGCCCGTCAGCTCGCGGACAATCATCATGTCCACGCCGTCCACGATCTCGGGCTTGAGGGTGGACGCGTCGGCCAACGCGGCGAAGATCTGCACGGGACGCAGGTTCGTGTACAGGCCCAACGCCTTGCGGATGCCCAACAGGCCCTGCTCGGGACGCGGCTTCGCGGGGTCGGTGGTATCCCACTTCGGACCGCCGACCGCCGCCAGCAGCACGGCGTCGGACGATTCGGCCACGCGCAGCGTCTCGTCCGGCAGCGCGGTGCCGCACGCATCGATGGCGCACCCGCCCAGCAGCGCCTCGGTGTAGGAGAACGCCGTATCGTACTTCGCGCCCACCGCGTCCAGCACCTTGACGCCCTCGGCGATGATCTCGGGGCCGATGCCGTCGCCGGGAAGCAGGCAGATGTTATAGGTCCTGGTCATTGATCTACTCCTCGCCAAGTTTCGCCTTCGTGCGGTTGATGAGGCCGCCGGCTTCGATGATCTCGCGGATGAACGGGGGGAACGGCTGAGCCTGGTACGTCTGGCCCGTCGTCTCGTCCACGATGACGCCCGTATCGGCATCCACCGACACCACGTCGCCCTGGCTGATGGCGTCCACCGCTTCGGGGCACTCCATGATGGCGAGGCCCGTGTTGATGGAGTTGCGGTAGAAGATGCGCGCGAAGCTCTTGGCGATGACGACGTCGACGCCCGCCGCCTTGATGGCGATGGGGGCATGCTCGCGCGACGAGCCGCAGCCGAAGTTCTCGTCGGCCACGATGATGTCGCCCGGCTGCACGCGTTCGACGAACGACGTGTCGAGATCCTCCAGGCAGTGCTTCGCCAGCTCCGCCGGATCGGACGTGGTCAGGTAGCGGGCCGGGATGATGACGTCGGTATCGATGTCGCGCCCGTAGCGGTGCGCGGTTCCTTTGAATTGCATGATCGCAGCTCCTCCTAGTCCAGGTCTTCCGGCAGGCCGATGTGGCCGAGCACGGCGCTTGCCGCGGCGATGGCCGGCGAGGACAGGTACACCTCGCTGGTGGGGTCGCCCATGCGGCCGACGAAGTTGCGGTTCGTCGTGGCGATGGCGCGCTCGCCTGCGGCGAGAATGCCCATGTAGCCGCCCAGGCAGGGGCCGCACGTAGGCGTGGACACGGCGCAGTTCGCGTCGAGGAACACGTCCATGAGGCCTTCCTCCATGCACTGGCGATACACCGCCTGCGTGGCGGGGATCACGATGCAGCGCACGTCGGGATGCACCGTGCGGCCGCGCAGCACGTCGGCGGCCTGGCGCATGTCGGCGATGCGGCCGTTCGTGCAGCTGCCGATGACGGCCTGATCGATTTTGACGTCGCGCGCCTCGGCGGCCGGGCGCGTGTTCGACGGCAGGTGCGGGAACGACACGGTGGGCACGATGGAGGCGGCGTCGATCTCGTACACCTTCGCATACGTCGCGTCCGCGTCGGAATGGTACTCGGTGTAGGGGCGCTCGGTGCGGCCGTCCAGGTAGGCGCGCGTCACGTCGTCGACCTCGATGAGCCCGGCCTTGCCGCCCGCCTCGATGGCCATGTTCGAGATGCTCATGCGCTCGTCCATGTCCATGGCGCGGATGGCGCTGCCGGTGAACTCCATGGCCTGGTAGAGCGCGCCGTCCACGCCGATCATGCCGATGATGTGCAGGATGACGTCCTTGCCGGTGACGCCGGGAGCCAGCTCGCCCTCGATCTTGAACAGCAGAGACTCGGGCACCTTGAACCACGCCTTGCCGGTGGCGTAGCCCACACCGGCGTCGGTGGAGCCCACGCCCGTGGCGAACGCGCCCAGCGCGCCGTACGTGCAGGTGTGGCTGTCCGCGCCGATGATGAGGTCGCCCGCGCCGACGACGCCCTGCTCGGGGAGCAGCGCATGCTCGACGCCCATGCAGCCCACCTCGTAGTAGTGGGTGATACCCTGCTCGCGCGCGAAATCGCGCACGATCTTGGCCTGCTCGGCGCTCTTGATGTCCTTGTTGGGGACGTAGTGATCGGGGACGAGAGCGATCTTCGTAGGATTGAACACCTTCTCGACGCCGATCTTGCGGAACTCTTTGACGGCAATGGGGGCGGTGACGTCGTTGGACAGCACGAGGTCGAGATCGCATTCGATCAGCTGACCCGGCTCCACTTCGTCGAGCCCCGCATGGGCGGCGAGGATCTTCTCCGCCATGGTCATGGGACGTGGCATGTGTGCTCCTTTGTGCGGTGGGTCTCTGGCGCCCGCGCTTCCCCGCACGGACCCTGGAAATCGCTCACAATTGTACCACTCGCTTTAGCACGCAAAAGGAAGAGCCCCGCTGGGCTCTTCCAATGTGAAGCGATTTACAGATTTATCCGGTCGATTACCAAGATCCGTGGTAGCCGTAGTTGTAGGAGCCCATATCCACCGAGTTCATCAGCCCGTACATCGCGGCCGAGATGGTTCCGAACACGATCATGCCGAAGATGAACTGCAGCACGATCCAGATGACGAAACCGATGATGGCGAACTTGAGGGCATCGCTTTTCACCTGCGGCATCTTGTCGACGTTCACAAGCCAAGCGATGATGATACCCGGAATGCCCAGCAAGGCGCCCACCACAAGCCAAGCGAACTTCATGCCGCCGGTGAGCTGCATGAGCGGAGCAGGCGGGTAGAAAGCCTGCGGCTGAGGCTGCGGAGCGCCGTACATCGGTTGCTGCGGCTGGGGCTGCGCGGGAGGAACCTGCTGGCCCATAGAAGGTTGCTGCTGAGGCAACGGCTCGGTCGGGGGCGTCGCGGGAGGCTGCGGAGCCGCGTCGGGCTGCTGCGGGGTGCCAGAGTCGGTGTTCTTCGTATCGTCAGCCATGATAACCTGCTTTCGAATCAGTTGGTGTTTGACAGCAGTATAAAGCCCTCACCTGCGGAAATCATTAACTTTTGCACATCCGTCATCGAACCGACACGAGAATACATCAGCTGGTGTAGGAAGGTTTCGATCAAAGAGCGCGAGCGTTCGAGCTTCCGATCGAGGAGATGCCGCAAGCCTCCTCGCCACGCACAACGCGGCCTTCGACTCGCTTCGCTCGCTCAGGATGACGGGAGCGAACTGCACTCGCTCAGGATGGCATCCCGAAGACCTCGTTTGCTCGGAATGGCGGAGGGGGGGTGCAGCCTCTACGATCAGGGTGCCGAGTTTACGACAGCGCAGTGCACAAGGCGTCGAGCAGCGTAATGGCGAAATGCTGCGCGGAACGACCCTCGCCCGCGTCTTCCCACATAATGCCGGGAAGCTCGACGGCGATGCGCGACGGACTGGCGGCGTCGGCCACGCCGATAGCCGTCTCGAGACGCAGAGAAAGCGTCTCCTCGTCATCGAAGCTGACGCGCGGCACGGTGGTCACCGTCAGCTCGCCCGGCAGGACGATATGCACAAGCAACATGGACTCGTCGGGGGCGACGAGCAGAGAATCGGCGCTCATGATCTTGGAAGCGGGGTTCGTGGCCAGCGCGAGATTCGACATGCGCGATGCGACGCTGCGCGTAAAGTCCTGCGTGCCGAACAGGCACAGCGCGTTGCGCTCCAGCACGTCGGCAGCGCGGGCGAACCCGAGGTGGCTGGAGCCGTGCACGGCCTCCTTGCCCTCCCATGAATGATGAAGGTTGCGGATGGCGGCGTACGTGTAGGCGCCTGCTATGCCGTCGGACGGCAGACCCAGGTTGAGCTGGAACTTGCGCAGCGCGAGTTCGGTGAACGCTCCGAAGATGCCGTCGACGGCGCCGCATGCGAAACCCAAAGCGGCCAGCGCGTGCTGCAGCTCCAGCACGTCGTGGCCGTGAAAGTGCGGCATGCGCAGGTACAGGGTGCGGTCGCCCAGCGTGAACGAGGCGTCGACGAGCGCCGCCCACACCTTCTCGGTCACCTCTTCGGACAGGGGCAGGCCCATGTTGCCGCAGAACGCCTGCACGGCTTCGGCCGTAGTATCGCCGAACGCCCCGTCGACATCGGCGGAGTCGAGCAACCCGATGGTGACGAGGCGCTGCTGAACGTCTTCGACGGCGGGACCGGTGTCATGTCGCTTAATGGTTTCCATGAGCGCCATGGTACCGCAAGAACGAAGCGCCGCCCCAGAAGGGACGGCGCTTCCACCAAAGCAACAGAGGCAAAAACGAGCACGTGCAGCAAGTCGGCGAGGCCGACCGCAGCGCCGGCACGCTCCGTCAGGCGCCAGGCCGACGAACGGGCTACTTCAAACGGCTGACAAACCAGTCGGCCATGCTCACCAGCAGGTCGCGCGCCGTGGAGGGGCGCACCATGTCGGTCAGGCGGTTCTTCGCAATGCTCGTGAGGTTCTCAGCGTAGCTGCGGGCGTAGTCGATGCTGCCGGACGCCTCCATGATGGCGACGGCTTCGGCCAACACCGTCGGATCCTTCTCCTTCGAGGACAGAATCTCGATGAGACGGTCGCGGTCGTCGGAGTGCTGCAGCGCGTGCACCACCATGAGCGTGCGCTTGCCCTCGGTGATGTCGTTGCGGAAGTCCTTCTTCGTGCTCTCCTCGGAGCCCACGAGGTTCAACAGATCGTCCTGGATCTGGAACGCGAGGCCGGTGTCCAGACCGTAGTTGCGCAGCGCCTCGATCTCGATCTCGGTGCCGCCGCCGATGATAGCGCCGATTGCCAGGGGCACCGCTCCGGAATAATGCGCAGTCTTGTGCGTGGCCATGACCAGATAGTCTTCGGGCGTGATGTCGTAACGGCCGTCGCGCGCCCAGCCGATGTCGAGCGCCTGGCCCTCGATGGTGCGGCGGGTCATGTCGATGAGCTCGGTGATGACACGCACCTTCGTGGCGTCGTCGAGACTCTTGTCCGACACCACGGTGCCGTTGACCAGGGAAAGCGCGAGGTCGCCCGCGTTGATGGCCAGCCCCATGCCCTCGGTGAGGTGCATGCACGGCTCGCCGCGGCGCAGCTCGGCCTCGTCGGCGATGTCGTCGTGGATGAGAGCTGCGGTGTGAAAGTGCTCGATGGCCGCAGCGGCGCTGGTGGCGCGCGCCATGTCGCCGCCCACGGCGCGACAGGCCGCGAAGCAGATGAGCGGGCGGTGACGCTTGCCGCCGTTCTGGCTGTACGAGATCAGCGGATCGTACAGGTAGCGGTCCATATCCGCGTGCGTGCCCTTCGGAATGAAGGAGTTCACCAGATCGCCCACGCGGTCGGCGTACTGCGTCAAGTACTGCTCGAACGACTCGGGGGGTTCTTCTACGCCTGCGATGATTTCGTTGATTGTCTCCATAGCACTTTCTCTGTAGGCCTGGGCGGATGATCCGCTCGACATGGTATCACAAAGGAAAGCGGGCTCTTTCCCTGCACTGCGCCAGCGGCTTATTTTTCCGTGTTTCTCCGCATATCAGGCTGAGAGTATGCAGCGTTTTGCAGTGGGAGGCGCTTCGGTTGCAGCTCTCGATGCAACGCGGCCTTGCACGAAGGGGACGTCCGGAACGCGCCATGCGAACCGGAGACGCGAACGTATCAAATATGGTAGGGGCGGCGGGACTCGAACCCGCAAGACCGAAGCCGGAAGATTTTAAGTCTCCTGCGTATGCCAATTCCGCCACGCCCCCGTGCGCGATGGCCAGCCCGAAACGGGCAGAGCCTATGGTAGCAAACTTTCCGGAACTTTAGACGGCTGAGCGCGCCGCTTCGTCCAAAATGATGCCGTGCAGGATATCCGATTCGCTGACCGTGAACGAATCGACGCCGGCCAGGTCGAGCACCGTCTGCAAGATCACCATGCCGGCCACGATGACGGGAGCGCGACCCGGGTCGAGCCCGACGATGCGCTCGCGCTGCACCAGCGGGACGCCTTCCAGCCGAGCGGCCACGCCATCGAGCACGGGCCGCGTAATGACGGCCTTGTGCACGCGCGACGTGTCGTACACCTCCATGCGCTCCTGGATCGACACCACCGTGGTGGCCGTGCCGGCGACCGCCACCAGGCGCTGGGGTGCGAAGCCCGCGCCGCGCAACTCGTCGAAGTACGGACGCATGCCCTCCTCCGCCCACGCGCGGGCCCGCTCGAGCTCGACGGCGCTGGGAGGATCGGCGGCGAAGAACTTCTCCGTCACGCGCCGGCATCCTATGTTGAACGAATGGACGCGATCGGGCGCGCCGCCCGCGCGCCCGGCGATGACCTCGGTCGAACCGCCGCCGATGTCGACGACGAGCAGCCGCTCCCCCGGGAAGTCGCAGGAGGCGCCCGCGAACGAGAGAGCCGCCTCGCGCTCGCCGGGGATGACCGACAGCGTGACGCCCAGCTTCGCCAGCAGCGCCTCGAACTCGGAGGCGTTGCGCGCGTCGCGCGCAGCCGACGTGGCCATAGCCGTCATCCGGATGCAAGGATGCTCAGATGTGGCGAACCCGCGCAACACGTCGAGAAAGCGCGCCACAACATCCGCTACGCGCTGCATGGCCTCCGGCTTCAGCGAACCCGTAGCATCCACGTCCTCGCCGAGGTTCGTGATGGCGTACTCGCGATCGAGCTCGCGAAGCCGTCCCGAATCGTCCACATCGGCCACAAGCATGCGGCACGTCACCGTGCCGATGTCGATGGCCGCATAACGCCCCGCCTGGAAACGATCCGCGAGTTCCTCGACAGTACCCATGAACGACCCCTTCTACTCGACGCCGAACAGCGCGTCCAAAAACGGCGAGTACCACGTCTCGGGCGCTTCGACGCTGCCCGGCGTGATGTTGGCACGGAACGAGGACGCCTGGTCCTCGTCAAGATCGAGGCCGCGCACGTTCGCCGTCTCCTCGCCCTTCTTCACCCAACCGAACTGCTTGTGCGCGCGATCTTCGATGCCGGCGTCGGTCTGCAGCGACGAGACGTCGCCTTCGAGAACGCCGTTGCGCTCCGCCAGCGCCGCGTACTCGGCAGCCAGCTGGTCGCGCTCGCGCAGGGCATGGTAATACTGCTGCGCAGGCGAGTACAGGAAAACGCACGACAGCACAAGGCACACGGCGACAGCCGCGCTCGCGATGAACCTCGGCGACGACTTGAGCGAGGCGAGGGAGCCCAGTGAGAAGCCCCTCTTTGCCGAAGCCTGCGGGCTTTCCGAATTCTGCATGCGGGCAGCTTGACGGTGCTTCGCGCCCATCTCCCCCTTGTACACGGCAGCGCGCGGACCCTGCGAAGCGTCGGACTGCTGATTCGAGCCGCCGAACTGCCTGGCGAACGCGCGGTCCGCCTTGCTCTTGGCTCGAGTTTTCTTACGCTGTTCCTTGCGGGACAGGCGACGCTCTTCGATTTCCCCTTCAGGTTGCTCGTCCATGCGCTCGCCATGCGAGGCGAAACGGCCCGAGTCGTACGCGCTCGGCGCACGACGCGTACTCGACGGCGCCGTGCGAGGCGCTGCATGGCGACCTGACGGACGATCGAGCATCGAGACACGGGCATGCGAACCGTCGACGGCAGCGGCAGACGATCGCCGCGAAGCGCCTGACGGACGCGCGTGCGCCGGCATGCGCACGCTTCCCCGCCCCTCGCCCGACTGACGGAAGGGCGATTCGAACGCGGGTATGGAATCGACCGAATGGATGGCAGGTCGCAATTCGGGCGCGACAGCAGAGGGGCGACGCGCACGTGTTTCGCGTTTCGCCTCGTCAAACGAGAGAATATAGGGCTGCGTTGCCAAGGAAAAGGGCTCCTCTGTGCATCGTGTTACGTGTCTGGTTTGTTTAATGCAGAAGCTGAATTCAGCATAGCATACAGACACCCGCCCTGCCACTGAGAGAGAGGCGGGCGGGCGCATCGTCAAGAACTTGTTGAATGCTTGCGTGACCGAGGAAAACGGCTGGCGAACGAGCAACGGAAAGAGGCTTAAAGATTCAGCTTGTTAATATAAGAACTCCATTTTTTGAACGACTCGTCGCTGATGGCATGCTCCATGAGGCAGGCCTCCTTCTCTGCCTGCTCTTCGGGGATGCCAAGCGCCTTCGTGAGGAACGTGAACAGCATATGATGACGGTCGAGCACCGACATGCCGTATGCGTACCCTTCCTCGGTGAGCGTGATATCGCCGTAATAGGGCTGGTCAGCAAGCCCCTTCTCCTTGAGCGAGCTGATGGCTTTGTTGACCGACGCTTTCGAGACGTCGAGCTTCGTCGCGATGTCGACCGACCTGACCGACACTTCCGTAGTGCCTCCCAGCATCACGATAGCCTCAAGGTAGTCCTCGTGCGACATGGACATTTTTTCCACGGAACCCTCCTTCTGTTCGTCGCTCCATGGTACCACAGGACGGATGCAACAGAAGAGAGCCGAACAACGGCGCAAAGAGCGTTCAAGGGGAGGAGCCGGCGAGGGAAAGGGGGGATCCCTCGCCGGCAGGCTGCGTGGTGGACGACCAGACGAGAGGAGAGTCTCCACCACCGTGTCAGCAAAAAGAGGAGGTGTCTGCGAGTTCGATTGTTCGTTCCCGCTGACATTTGTTAGTTTACGATAACTTGCACGGAGTCGCAATAGAAGTTTGCCATGGTTTACAATTCCTCCATATAGGAGATCTCGCACCTCGATCGCCCCTCGCCTGCGAACGACGAAACGGATGCCTCGCGTGAAGCATCCGTTTCGTGAATGTCCTATAGCGTCGCGCGAACGAGGCCTCTAGCGGTGCGATTCGGCTGCGGAGCGCTTCTGCATGTCGGCGACCATGCGATCGGCGGCGCCGCAGCCGGAGCAGCCTCCGCAGCCGCCGGCGCACCCGCCGTGCGCGCTATCGCCTTTGTGGCAGTCGCACATGCCGTTGCGCATCATGCGGCGAACCGCAAGGAACACGAGCGCCAGCACTACGAGCGCAACGACTACGGTGGACGGGGTGAATTCCAAACCAAGCATGTCAAATCCTCTCTTGCATCGTCGGCGCGATCGGAAGGCGGGCGGCGCCCCCTCCCAAGCGCGCCGCCCGCCTTCCGCGCCCACATGCGGAAGGCTCAAAGCTCGAGGCGGTTTCCCCGAGCCCTTGAGCCGTATCGATTACGCTACGTTGCCCTCGGCTTCGAGCTTGCCCGAAACCTTGTCTTTCTTCTTATCGAACGAGGGCATGGGACGGAATATCTGGAATAGCATGCCCGCCAGAACCGCGATGGCCACGCCGGTCCACAGGTTGAACGTGACCTCTCCCGTGATCAGACCGCCGAACTGATAGAACATGAGCCCCACGCACCAGGCGAACACGGTCATGTAGCCGATGGTGAACCAGGTCCACTTCGCGGTGCCCATCTCGCGCCAGATGGTGCCGATGGCGGCGAAGCACGGCGCGCACAGCAGGTTGAAAGCGCAGAAGGCGAGAATGGCCGGAACCGAGCCTGCGAACAAGGCGGCGAAGGCCGCCCACATGGCGGGATCGGTCTCGCCCGCATCGCCCAGGCTGGTCAGGATACCCACGGTGGCCACGACGTTCTCCTTCGCCACCAGGCCGGTGACGGACGTGACGGTAGCCTGCCAGTCGCCGAAGCCAAGCGGCGCGAACACCCAGCCGATCGCGTTGCCCAGACCCGCCATCAGACTGTACTGGATGTAGTTGTCCGCCTCGGTGTCGAGCAGGCCGAAACCCTCGCCCGCATCGCCGAAGTTCATGAGCAGCCAGATGACGATGGTGGACAGGAAGATGATGGTACCCGCTTTGACGAGGTAGCCCTTGATGCGATCCCACGTGGACATGAGAACCGACTTCGCCGTGGGCATATGGTAGGACGGAAGCTCCATGACGAACGGCGACGCAGGGCCGGCGAACAGCCTGGTCTTCTTCAGCATGATGCCCGAGACGATGATGGCGATGACGCCCAGGAAGTAGAACAGCGGGGCGATCCACCAGGTAGCCTCGGTGTTACCACCGGCGATGGCACCGAACACGAGCGCGATGATGGGCATCTTCGCTCCGCAGGGGATCATCGTCGTGGTCATGATGGTCATACGGCGGTCTTTCTCGTTCTCGATGGTCTTCGTGGCGGTCACGGCGGGCACGCCGCAACCGGACGCGACGAGCATCGGGATGAAGCTCTTGCCGGACAGGCCGAAGCGGCGGAAGACGCGGTCCATAATGAACGCGACGCGCGCCAGGTAGCCGCACCCTTCGAGCAGCGCCAACAGCAAGAACAGGATGACCATCTGCGGAACGAAGCCGATGACGGCGCCGACGCCTGCGACGATGCCGTTCATCACGAGGCTTTGCAGCCACGGGGCGACGTCCGCCGCCTCGAGCGCGTTTCCGATGACGGCTCCCAAGCCAGGAATCCACAGGCCCCACGAACCGTCGGACGCGTCGGGCTTCTCCTCGGCCAGCAGCGCCAGCTCTTCCTCGCTCGCGCCGGCCTCCTCGGCGGCGGCCACGGACTCCTCCCATGCGCCCACGGCCTCTTCGTAGGCCGCACCGCCCGTGTACAGGAAGCCGTCGCCGGAGATGCCGTCGTTGGCCCAGTCGGTGACCACGCCCGTGCCCACGGAGATGGCCAGGTAGTACACGAGCGCCATGACGACCACGAAGATGGGCAGGCCCAGCCAGCGGTTCGTCACCACGCGGTCGATCTTCTGCGTGGTGGTCATGCCCTTGCGCGAGCGCTTCATCGTCTCGTCGACGACGTGGGTGATGGCATTGTAGCGTTCGGACGTGACGATGCTCTCGACATCGTCGTCGAGCTTGTCCTCCACCTCTTCGCGGATGGTCTCGACCGCTTTAAGCTCGGCATCGCCGAGCCGCATGGCGGCGATGGTGCGCTCCTCGCCCTCGAACAGCTTGATGGCGAACCAGCGCGCGGTTGCAGGAGATACGCGGTTGCCCAGGATGCCTTCTATTTTCGCAATAGCCTCCTCCACCTGCGCGTCAAAGGGCATCTGGGGCTCGGCGGGCTTGCCGGCCCGCGCGGCCTTGAGGGCGGTCTCCATGAGCTCGGCCATGCCGTGCCCTCTGAGCGCCGTCGTCTCCACGACGGGACAGCCCAACCGCTTCGAGAGGCCGTCCACGTCGATCTTGTCACCGCTTTTCTTCACGAGATCCATCATGTTGAGCGCCACCACGACCGGCACCCCCAGGTCGAGGATCTGCGTGGTCAGGTACAGGTTGCGCTCAAGGTTCGTCGCGTCCACCAGGTTCACGACGACGTCGGGGCCGCCGTCCAGCAGGTAGTCGCGCGTCACGATCTCCTCAGGGGAGTACGGCGACAGCGAGTACACGCCCGGCAAGTCCGTGATGATCACGTTCTTGTCGCGCGTGTACTTCCCTTCCTTCTTCTCGACGGTCACGCCCGGCCAGTTGCCAACGTATTGGCTGGCACCGGTCAGGTCGTTGAACATCGTCGTCTTGCCGCAGTTCGGGTTGCCGGCAAGCGCTATGCGAATTCCCATGTTCAGCCTTTCCATCTGCTTCGAAGCCCGCGCGAGGGTCTGACATCCCCCGCCGGCTCACTCTTAAGTTAGCTGTTACTAACTTAGTCCCAAAAAAGAAGCGCTCTCGCGCCAAAACTGCCGCCGGTCCATCAAGGTCAGCGAGGGTTTTTGTGGTGCTCCAGATTGGCGTGATGGTTTGGGCGAAGCGTGCTTTTGCACGTGAGCCCAAGCAAGCGCGACAAGATGGAGTGCCACAAAAAGCCGCAGTGTCGACCCGTTTCGCTGGCCGTCAGGCCAGCGAAACCACGATGCTTTCCGCCTCGCTCTTGCGCAGCGACAACTCGTATCCGCGTACGGTGACCTCGATCGGGTCGCCCAGCGGCGCGACTTTGCGGACGAACACGCTGGTTCCCTTGGTGATGCCCATGTCCATGATGTGGCGCTTGATCGCGCCTTCGCCGTTGAGGCGGCGGACGGTGGCGGTGTCGCCGATGGCCACGTCGCGCAGCGTTCGTTCTCGAGCTTCTGCCATATGCCCTGGTTCCTTTCTTCTTTGCCTGGTCGCCTTGGTTTCTGCGGTTTCGCCAACCGGACGGGTTTCGACGGACTCGATGTTTCGCGTGAAACATCTGCACTATCAGAACGAATGTTTCACGTGAAACATTCGCGGGCGCCCGATGCCTAAGCAGCGGCGCTCGTGATGATGCGCGCCGCCACCTGGCGGTTGAGCGCCACCTGCGTGCCCTTGACCTCGACGATGAGGTCGCCGGCAGCCTCGGAGACCACCTTCACCTGGGCGCCCTCGACGAATCCGAGGGTTTCCAGATGATGGTGCAGCTCTCCGCGTCCGCGCACCTTTGCGATAGTGCCCGTCTCGCCGCCCTTCAAAAACGAAAGCGGCATCTGCTGGCAGGCGATGCCCGACGCGGCGCCCGTGCCCGTCCTACCGGCCGTTCCCTGCATGCTCGCAACCGTTGCGTTGTCCATGGCAGCTCCCATCAAGTTAGCTTCGTGTAACAAATGCATGATAGAGCAAGCGCCCGAAAAATGGAAGCCCTGGTTAACTTTTTTCCGCAAAGCCGTTGACGAGACGTCGCACGGAGCGCGGCGGCAAGCGCCGAACGACCCGAGAAGCGACGAGCGCCCGACCTTTCCGCTGCCTGAATATGTCGAGCGAAGCGGGCTTTCGTCGCCTCAGTCGCTCTTGAGGGTCATGGCGTTGACGGCGACGATGACCGTGGACTGGCTCATGAGGACCGCGCCTGCGGCAGGACTGAGCAGGATACCCACCGGAGCAAGCACGCCGGCGGCAAGCGGGATGGCCACGATGTTGTAGCCGGCGCCCCACCACAGGTTCTGCTTGATCTTGCGCGTGGTGTTCGTGCCGAGGTCGAGCAGGCGCACGATGTCCTCGGGATCGCTTTTCACGAGCACGACGTCGGCGGAGTCGATGGCGACATCGGTGCCCGCGCCGATGGCCACGCCCACGTCGGCGCGGGCCAGCGCGGGAGCGTCGTTGATGCCGTCTCCCACCATCATCACCACATCGCCCGCATCGCGGCGCTGCTGCACGAGCTTCACCTTGTCCTGTGGAAGCAGGCCGGCGCGGAACTCGTCGATGCCGAGCGTGCGCGCCACCGAGCGGGCCGCCGCCTCGTTGTCGCCCGTCAGCATGACCGCAACGACGCCGCGCGCCTTGAGCTCTCGCACCGCCTGGCGCGCGGTGGGCTTGATCTGGTCGCCCTGGGCCGCGACGCCGCACACCTCGCCGTCGACGACGAGGTAGCTGACGGTGAGCCCCCGACCCGCAAGCTCGTCGAATGCGGCGCGCTCGTAGGGGATGCCCTGCTCGTCCAGGTAGCGAGCGTTCGCGATGAGGGCATGCGAGCCGTCGTCGAGCGTTCCCTTCACGCCGACGCCGGCCACGGCCTGCACGTCGCGCACGTCAACGGGCCGCACGCCGCGCTCGCGCGCTTCCGCCACGATGCTGGCGGCCAGGGGGTGCGACGACGACTGCTCGAGGCCCGCCATGAGCGCGAGCACGCACTCGTCGGCATCGGATCCTGACGCGGAGCCCTCCCGCTTTCCTGCCGCGCGCACCTCGGCCACGCGGAAATCTCCCTCGGTGAGCGTGCCCGTCTTGTCCATCATCACCACGTTCACCCGCGGCGCCGTCTCGAGCGCGCGCCGGCGGCGCACGAGCAGGCCGTTGCGCGCGCCCAGCGAGGTCGAGCGCGCCGCCACGAGCGGGATGGCCAGGCCCAGCGCGTGCGGGCACGCGATGACGAACACGGTGACCATGCGCGTGACCGCATCGTCGACGCTCCGCGTGACGACGAGCCACGCGGCGAACGCGGCAAGACCCACGGCCACGGCTGCGTAGAACAGCCAGCGCGCAACCTTGTCGGACAGGACCTCGGCGTGCGATTTCTCCTGCTGCGCCTCCGAGACGAGCCGCATGACCTGGGCGAGGTAGCCCGACTGGCCGGTGCCGGTGACGCGCACGTACAGCGTGCCGTCGCCGTTCTGCGAACCGCCGAACACCATGTCGCCCGCCTCCGCCTCCACAGCGCGCGCCTCGCCGGTGACCAGCGCCTCGTTGACGGACGACGAGCCGTCTGTCACCTCGCCGTCGGCTGGCACCTTCTCCCCCGCCTCGACCATGACGGTCTGTCCCACCTGCACCTCGTCGAGCGGCACGTCGGCGTAGGAGCCGTCCTCCTGCAACACGTGGGCCTGCGCCGGCAGCAGCTCGGCCATTTCCTTGAGCGCGTCGCCCGCGCCCATGACGGCCCGCATCTCGATCCAATGGCCCAACAGCATGATGACGATGAGCGTGGCCAGCTCCCAGAAGAAGTCCATGCGCATGTCGTCCGCGTGCAGGACGGATCCCATGACGAACGCGTACATGCTGTAGACGTAGGCCGTGGTGATGCCGAGCGCCACGAGCGTCATCATGGCGGGCGCACGACGGCGCAACTCGTCCGCCGCGCCGCGCAGAAACGGCCAGCCGCCGTAGGCGAACAACACCGTGGCTAGCACGGCCACGAGCCAGTCCGAGCCGGGGAACGACAGCGTGATGGGCAGCGCGAGCCCCATCGGGGACGACAGCAGCAGAACGGGGATCGTCAGCACGAGGCTCACGAAGAAGCGCCGCTTGAGGTTCGCCCCGTGCATCATCATGCCGCCGGAGGAGGATCCTCGTCCTCTGTTCGCGGGCTCGCCCATTCACGCTCCTTGCTGTCCGTGTTCCGTTTAAAAACACGATGGTAGCGCGAAGGCGGCGATCGGGAAGAGACTGCGGGTTTCGTCGTAGAACGGTATCCGAGCGGCAGCCAAACAGACTTATCGGTTGACGTAAGATCAAACCTTAGAAGACGCTCACACCATAATCGTATTCGTCGGGCAACTGCTTCGACCAGAACACGCCAATAACGATCATCTGCGGATACTCATTTTGCAAGACTTCTTTACACGCTCTGAAATGCGCGCCCGTCGTAAGAACGTCATCCACTAAAAGGCAGACGTCGTAGTCGCAAAGCCGATACGCGCCATCCATCAGAATCAGGTTGTCCTGAATGACGCCCACGGATCGCGTTCCGCCAAAATGGGCAGAAACCATCGTATCCCCGAGATCGAACACCTCGTGATAATCGATTCCAGATTTTTCAGACGCCTTCTGTGCAACGCGTACGATTCGATCATCATAAGCGTCATCGGATCTACATTTCGATGTTGGCATAGGAACAAGAACCGGGCGCCTTCCCCTCCATGCAAATCGACCAAGCAGACGTGCAACATCGTCGCTGAACTTCTCGATCGCCTCTGTTTTGTAATGCCAATCGGGACAGCCCCTGCGCTCGAGTCTTTTCTTGAAATTGAAAATGAGCTGGTTCGCTTCCGACTTGTCCCAGCCCCCGCGTTGTCGATCCATGTAGAAATAGCATTGGTCGCGCCCGGTCAGGTTATGGGCTCCTCCATGAACCGCACGGTCTACACGCGACCATCCCGTCCCCATGTCAGATACCCAAGATACTCGTGATTTGATTTACGTCGTCGAGAACGTGCACTCCTTCGCAAGACAAGAACTTGCTCGGCCAGGTCACCTCTTCGTTCTCGGCGCACGAACGCATGATGAACAGGGGCCTTCCCTGATGAAGACATGCTTTTGCCTGCGTAAGAGTACCGCTCGTGTCCGAAGCCTCGACGATAACCGTCGCATCGGATATCGCCGCCATGAGTTCGTTTCTTTCAGGAAAGTAGTATCTTTTCGTCTTGAACGGCTGATTCGCATACCGGTAAAACGGAACCTGGCTCACGAGCAGATGCTCCCGCGAAATCGCATCTTGCAGCTGGATATTCTCCTTCGGATAATGCACGTCGACCGGGGTGCCGATAACCCCTATCGCCTTGCCACCGTGCTCGATAGCCGAACGCGTCGCAGCCGTGTCTATTCCCAAGGCAAGCCCCGTCGTGATCACCACGTTGCGTTCGACAAGCTGTTTCGCAAGAAGAGCGGCGCGGCGCTTACCGTCCGTGCTGGCTTTTCGGGCGCCCACGATAGAGATGTTCGGGGCTTCCATCAACCCGATATCGCCACGATAGTACAAAACAGGCGTCGGCCTTGCAGAGTCCTTCAGTTTATCCGGCCAGGAAGGGGTATTGTTGATTGCTACCGAAAACGAGCCGAGCTTTGTTTCTACGTACTGCTCGACTTCCGCGAGATCGTCTGGCGTAACCATGCCGAATCGCTCGTAGAAAACTTCGGAAGGAAGCTTCTGAGCAGCGACCGTCTCTTCCACGATTCTTTTCAACGACGCGCCTTTTCGTGAATAGAGAAACTCGTATGCGATCAGCTCGTTATAAGGCGAGATTGCCACCTGCCCAAACATATCTTCACTCAAGCCCACGGTGGCAACCCTCCTTTCACCGGCCAAAAACAACTATACTATGGTATCACAATATCGCGAACGTTTGTTCCTCAATATCGAATCATCGTTTCTGAAAAACCCATCCGAACGGTGTCCAGGTTTGTATGGTCGATAGCCGATTCTGCCGCCAGGACAATTCCCAGCATAGTATACTGAGACGCGATACCAGTTCGGCGGAACACGGATGAAAGTGCAGGACATGGCTCAAAACCTCTACTCCGACACGCGCGGGCAAAGCGAGCGCCCCGTCACCTTTACGGAAGCCGTCATCGATGGCCTGGCCGCGGGCGGCGGCTTGTACGTGCCCGAGCGCATCCCCGAGCTTTCCCTCGACGAGATCGGAGCGCTGGCCGAGCTGCCGTACGCCCAGCGCGCGGTGCGCATCTACCGGGCGTTCGACGTGGATCTGCCCGCCGAAACCGTCGAAGCGCTTATGGCCCAGGCTTACGGCGACAACTTCGACGACGAGCGCATCTGCCCCATCACGTCGCTTTCGGCCGACACCCACGTGCTGGAGCTATGGCACGGCCCCACGAGCGCGTTCAAGGACATGGCGCTGCAGTGCCTGCCGCGTTTCTTCTCCGCAAGCGCCGCCCAGCTGCGCGAGCAGGGCAAGCTCGACCACGACTTCCTCATCCTGGTAGCCACCTCGGGAGACACGGGCAAAGCCGCGCTCGAGGGCTTCCGCGACGTCGACGGCGTAAGCATCGGCGTGATGTACCCCGACGGCGGCGTGAGCGACATCCAGTTCAAGCAGATGGCCACGCAGCGCGGGCGCAACGTGCAGGTATGGGGCGTGCGCGGAAACTTCGACGACTGCCAGACGGGCGCGAAAAACGTGTTCGGCGACGAGGCCTTTGCGAAGAAGCTGCAGGACGAGCACCGCATCGCTCTTTCCAGCGCGAACTCCATCAACTGGGGGCGCCTCATGCCCCAGATCGTGTACTACGTGTCGGCCTACGCGCAGCTGGCGGCCGACGGCAAACTGAACCTGGGCGACGAGCTGGACGTATGCGTGCCCACGGGCAACTTCGGCAACATCCTGGCCGCCTACTACGCCAAGCGCATGGGCGTGCCGCTGGGCATGCTGTACTGCGCCAGCAACGAGAACCGCGTGCTCACCGACTTCATCAACACGGGCACCTACGACATATCCGAGCGCCCCTTCGTGCTGACGCCCTCGCCGTCCATGGACATCCTCGTTTCGTCGAACCTGGAGCGTCAGCTGTTCGAGCTCACGGGACGCGACGCCGCCGCCATAGCCGGCTGGATGGCCGACCTGCGCGAGCAGCGCCGCTTCCGCGTGGACGAAGAGACCTTCGGCCGCGTGCGGGAGCTGTTCGCGTCGGACTCCATCGACAACGCCACGTGCCTGGACACCATCAAGCGCGTGTTCGAGCAGCACGGCTACCTGCTGGACCCGCACACGGCCGTGGCCTACCAGACCGCCGAGAACCTTCGGGGCGAGAACCCCGTGCTCATCGCGAGCACGGCGCACTGGGCCAAGTTCGGCGACAACGTGTACCGCGCGCTGCACGGCATCGAGCCGGGCGCGTCGCTGCCCGACGACGTGGCCGCGCTGTCGGGCTGCAAGCTGAACGAGCTGATCGCGCGCGAGACGGGCGTCGACGACATCCCCCACGGCCTGGCTGAGCTGGACGCGCTTCCCATCCGCTTCGACGAGGTCATCGACGGCGGCACGAACGACATCGAGGCGGCGGCACTGCGTTTCCTCGAGCACCTGGACGACTGACGCGCATGCATGCGCAAGCAACAAGCAAAGGACGGAATCCCATGAGCGACCTTGCGAACCTGAAGCCGACGATCAGGCTTTCCATCATGAACCCGGATGCCGAAAGCGGCTCTCTGTTCGGCCGCGGCATCGCCAGCCTGTGCCTGGGCGTGCGCGAAACCGGCTCGCTCAACGCCGCTGCCAAGGGCATGGGCATGGCCTACAGCAAGGCCTGGCGCATCATCAAGGACACCGAGGCGGCGCTCGACTTGCAGCTGCTGAACCGCGACGGCGCTCACGGCAGCGACCTGACCGAAGCCGGCAACAAGCTTTTGGATACGTACCTCGCCATCGAAGAGAAGCTGCAGAAAGAAGCCGAGGAGCTGTTCGAAGCGGCGTTCAAGTAGCCCCCGTCCCTTTGTCTCATTCCCCTGTCTCATTCAGCGGTCGCGGTAGTAGCGGACGACCAGCTGGGTGCGATTCTTCAGATCGAGCTTCTGGAGGATGGCGCTGATGTGGTTGCGCACTGTGCCCTCGCTGAGGTACAGCCTTCCGGCGATCTCCTTGTTATCGAGACCCTCGGCCACCAGCTCCACGATGGCAGATTCGCGCTCGGTGAGGCCGCCGCTTATCTCGCCGCACGGCGCGCTCTCCGCGCATGCGGGCCCCCGGCTCATAAGGGCGTCCATGCGATCGAGCACCTCGCCGCCGAGCACGCTCTGGCCGGCCATGACCGTGCGCAAAGCCGGCGCGATGGTGGCCACTTCCTGCTTGATGAGGTAGCCCTTCGCCCCCAGGCGCAGGGCGCGCACGATATACTCGTCGTCGGAGAACGTGGTGAGGAACACGATGCGCGCGTGCTTGTGCGCGCCCAGGATGCGCTCGGCCGCGCCGAGGCCGTCGGCGCCCGGCATCTGGATGTCCATGAGCAGCACGTCGGGCCGTTCGCGCTCGAACAGCTCGACCGCCTCGTCGCCGTCGGCGCCGAGCGCGCACACCTCCACGTCGTCTTGCGCTTCGAGGATGGTCTGCAGCGACATCCGCACGAACGGGTCGTCGTCGACGATAAGCGTCCTGATCATGCCTTCTCCTTCGATGGTTCCTTCGGTATGGTGGCGAACACGCGGAAGCCCTTGCGGTAGCCGGTGCGGAGGCGCCCGCCCAGCGAACCCACGCGTTCCTCCATCGTCTGCAAGCCGATGCCGGCGTGCGCGGGCGCGGCATCCGCCGACGCGGAGCGCTCGCCATCGCGCGAGCCGTTGTCCTGCACGACGAGCTGGTAGAGCGCCGGGTACTCGATGACCGACACGTCCACGCGCGTGGCATCGCTGTGCTTCGCCACGTTCGACAGCGCCTCGCGCACGATGGACACCACGCCGTAGGCCACGGGCAGCGGCACGTCCTGCACGTCGTACACGAGGCGCACGCCGTCCAAGCCGCAGGCGCCGATGACGCCGTCCAGCCGCGCGCGCAGGTCGAACGCGTCGTCGTGCAGGTCGTGCACGCTCTTGCGCACGGTGTCCATGGCCTCGTGCAGCGTCGCGCCCACCGCTTCCAGCTCGCCGCGCACGCGCTCGTCGTCGGCGTGCACCACCTGGAGCGCCTCCACCTGCAGCACCGAGCGCGTGAGCAGATGGCCCACGTTGTCGTGTATCTCGCGGGCGATGCGGCTGCGCTCGGACAGGGTGGCCAGGCGCACCTCGTAATCCTGCGCGGCCATGAGCTCGCGGTTCTTGTTCGCCAGCGACAGCGACGCCTCCTGCTGCTCGTCGCGCAGGGCGCGGTAGCGTTCGCGCTCCTCGTCCGCGCGCTCCGTGCGCCACGCCATGAGGCAGGCCGCTGCGCACAGCACGGCCACGGGGACGAGCAGGACGTCCTGGGTGCGCAACGCGGCTGCCAGCGGCAGGATCCATGACAGCCGCACGAGCCAGAACCGCTCGCCGAACAGCACGTACGCGACGACCGGCAGCAACACGGAGAACTCCGGGACGAACAGCGCCGCCAGCTCGTACGCGCCCGCCGCCGCGAAGCGAAGCCGCGCGTGCGGGTACACGTCGAAGCAGCACGCTGTCACGATGGCGCACAAGAGCGCCGCGACATGCGCGCCGGAGAACGTCGCGAACGGCAGCAGCAGCAAGCACAGCGCGACGAGGATGATTTCGTCGATGACCCGATCCATGGCCATCAGTATAGCGGGCGGCGAGGCGGAACGCGGCGCGGGAAGCGGCAAAAGACGGAGCGCGGCGAGGTTCGTGACAAATGTCATGGCTTCGGGCGGGACCGATGACGCCGCACACTTACGCGGAAACCGTCGCAGGGGCATGATGATGTCAACGACGAAATCGCGGAACGGAACCGCCACGAGGAGGAACCATGAACATCGTAGCCGTCGACAACTTGGTCAAGCGCTACAACGAGGTGCTGGCGCTCGATCATTTCAGCCTGCACATCGAATCGGGCGAAGTGTTCGGCCTTTTAGGACCGAACGGGTCGGGCAAGACCACCGCCATCAACTGCATCCTGCAGCTGCTGACCTACGACAAGGGCACTATCGAGTTGTTCGGCCAGACCATGCGCCCGTCCAGCTACGATTTGAAGCGCAGGATCGGCATCGTGCCGCAGAACGTGGCCGTGTTCGAGGAGCTGACCGTGCGCGAGAACATCGACTACTTCTGCGCGCTGTATGTGAACGACCGCGCGAAGCGCCGCGACCTTGTTGACGAGGCCATCGCGTTCGTCGGCCTGGAGGACTACGAGAAGTTCCGCCCGCGGAAACTCTCGGGCGGCCTGCTGCGTCGCCTGAACATCGCATGCGGCATCGCGCACAAGCCCGAGCTCATCTTCTTCGACGAGCCTACCGTGGCCGTGGACCCGCAAAGCCGCAACGCCATCCTCGAAGGCATCCAGAATATGAACCGCCAAGGCTCCACCGTGGTGTACACGAGCCACTACATGGAGGAAGTCGAGGAGATCTGCACGCGCATCATGATCATGGACCACGGCCAGGCGCTGGCCACGGGCACGAACGCCGAGCTCAAGGCCATGATCGGCACGGGCGAGAAGATCCAGATCGACGTGCCCGAGCTGGACGAAGCCACGTTGGCGCGCCTGGACGCGTTGCCCCATGTCACCCGCACGCTCTACCGCGAAGGCACGCTGGAACTGGCTTGCCAGAACGGCACGCACAACGTAAGCGACGTGCTGGCCGTGCTGCAGCGTGACGGCGCGCAGTTCGGGCGCATCTACGCCGAGCCGCCGACGCTGAACGACGTGTTCCTCGAGATCACCGGCACCGAGCTGCGCGATTAGGGGGCGGACATCATGTTCAACGTATTCAAAGGCGCACTGCTCGCGCTGGTGCGCGAGAAGAGCGTGTTCATCTGGTCGCTGGCGTTTCCCCTGATCCTGTCCACGATGTTCGTGTTCATGTTCGCGAACCTGGACGAGGCGGGGCAGTTCGAGCCCATCCCCACCGCGGTGGTGGCCGACGAGAACTACGACGCGGCGCCGGGGTTCTCGGAGATGATCGACACGCTGGCGGAGCCGGGAGCCGACCAGATGCTCGACGTGGCGCGCGTAGCCACCGAGCAGGAGGCGCGCGATCTCATGAGCGGAAACGATGCCGCAGGAGCGGGCTACTTCAACATCTCGGGCGATGGAGCGGCCGGGTATTTCACGGTTGACGCCGACGGCATGCCCACCGTGCACGTGAAGGCGGGGGTCACGCCCGACTCGCTGGACAGCGCCTACCAGTCCATCTTGAAGACCATCGGCGACGGATACGTGCGCAACGCGGCGCTCATCGAAGACGTCGCCGCCGAGAACCCCGCCGCGCTGGCCGACATGGCGGCGGTGGAAAAGCTGCTGGACGCCGGCGATCTCACCGAGAAGATCGACGTCACGCAGAACCCGCCCAAAGAATCCGTGCGCTACTTCTTCGCATTGCTGGGCATGGCGGCACTGTTCGGTGGGCAGATCGGGATGATCGCTATCTGCCGCACGCAGCCGAACCTGAGCGCGCTGGGGGCGCGGCGCGCCGTGGGAGCGCTCAGCCGCGCGAAGACGCTGACGGCGACGCTGGCCGCCAGCTGGGTGCTGACGTTCGCCTGCATCGCCATCGCGTATCTGTACATCCGGTTCGTCGCCGGCGTGGATTTCGGCGGACGAGATGCGATATGCATCGCCGTGATCGCCGCCGCGGCCTTGACGGCGACGGCGTTCGGCACGCTGCTGGGCTCGCTGCCGAAGATCGACGAAAGCGTGAAGGGCGGCATGCTGTCCGGCATCGTGTGCTTCGCCTCGCTGTTCGCCGGGCTGTACGGCTCGCCCACGATGAAGCTGGCCGATACCGTGAACGCGGCGGTGCCCGCGGCGCAGCTGGTCAACCCGGCCGTGCAGATATCCCAAGCGTTCTACAGCATCATGTACTACGACACCTACCAGCGCACGATCGAGCACATCCTGATCCTGCTGGCCATGGCTGCGGTACTGTTCGCCGCGTCGGCTCTGTTCATAAGGAGGCAGCGCTATGCAAGTCTTTAAAACCGCGATCAAGACGGTGCTGCGGCACCCGATGTACCTCATCGTGTACGCCGGCTTCCTGAGCATGATGGGCGTGTTCATCGCAAGCGGCCTGACGTTCGGCGGCACGAACGACAGCGAGTTCTCGCCGTACGAGACGAAGTTCGCCGTGATCGATCGCGACGGAAGCGCGCTGTCGGACGGGTTGGCGGCCTACTTGCGGGAGCAGGGCATCGAAGTTCCCATCGAAGACAGCCAGATGGCGTTGCAAGACGCCGTGGCCAAGGGTCAGAGCTCGTACATCCTCATCGTTCCGGAAGGGTTCGGCGACGCGTTCGTGGAAGCCGCGCGCACCGGCGACGAGCTGCCGACGCTCGAGACGGTGTACAGCTTCTACTCCACCGAGGGCAGCCTGATGGACCAGATGGTGAATTCGTACCTGGGCATCGCGGGCGCGTACGCCGGCCTCGAAGGATCGGCTTCGCAGGGCGATATCGTGCAGCACGCAGCCGAGGCCATGGCCGAATCGGCGGAAACGGACAGCGTGGAAGTGGGCGGAACCTCGTCCGAGGCGCAGCGGTTCGTGTTCTTCCTCCAATGGGGCACCTACACCCTGTTCGCCTCCATCATCGTGTGCGTCGGCGTGATGATGACCACGCTCAACCGCACCGATCTGCGCCGACGCAACCTCGTGTCGCCGCTGCCGTCCCTGTCCTACGGGCTGCAGCTGGCGGCGAGCAGCCTGCTGGTCATGACGGCGGTGTGGCTGTGGACGATCTGTTTGGGATTCACCGTGTTCCATGAGGCTACGTCGATGATCAGCGGTCCGGGGCTCGCGCTGATGGTCGCGGCGTCGTTCGTGTTCGCCACGATCCCGCTTTCGGTGGGCTACCTGCTGGGTCAGCTGGGCGTGGGAGAATTCGCCAGCAACGCCTTGGGCAACATCCTGGGCATGGTGATCTCGTTTCTGGGCGGCGCCTGGATATCGTTCGACCTGCTGGATCCGTCCGTGCAAATGCTGGCGCACTTCTCGCCCGCCTACTGGTACACGGGCGCGCTGCAAGCAGCGGCCGACATGGGCGCGGCCACGCCGGAGGCGGTGATACCCATTCTGGAGAACATGGGCGTGATGCTGCTGTTCACGGCGGCGATATTCGCGGTGGCGCTGGTGGCGGGACGGCTGCGCGTGCAGAGCTCGGAAGCCGGGGGCAATGCCGCTGCGGCGCACGCCACGCACGGGTAGGCGCACGAGCGAGGGCGGGAACCGCGTCGGTCGATGGCGAGGGCCCCGCCCTCGCCATCGGTCCGGGAGAACGTTCCTGCCTGACTGCTGGAGTCTAGCCCTCGCGCTACGAAGCCGTTTCCGCGACGCTTTCGAGGCGGTCGCTCTTGCGCGGGCGGCCCGGCTTCGGCGGGTTGTTCAGACGCTCCTTCACGCTGGAAAGGTACACGTAGTTGTCGCGGCCCTGCTTCTTGGCGGCAAGCTGGCCCGAGCAGATCATCTGGCGCACGCGGGCATCGCTCACGCCGAGCAGGTGCGCCGCCATCTTCGTGGTCAGCACGCCCCGCTCGGTATCGACGTCGACCGATAGAGCGACCAGCAGGCCTTCGTGCTCGATCGGGTACGTCGGCTTCGGCAGAGGCTTGTCGAGCTGCAGGTAGTCGTCGATGAGGAGCCAGAGGACTTCCGCAGCCATCGCGACGGCATCTTCCATGTCGTCACCGCAGGTGTAGCCGTTCTCGAAATCGACGAACTGCACGCTATAGCCGTCCAACTCGTTCTCCGTGAAAATCGCAGGATACATGTAACGCATGGTTCGTCCTCTCTCGCGCTTTTTCACACCTCAGCGCCACCGAGCGGTTTTGCGGATGCTCTCCCATAATCCCTTCGGCAGCTCTTTCCGACGAAGCGGCAGCATGATCGTTCGGTCTCCCCGCTTCAGCTTCCGATGAGAGCCTTTGCCTCCTCCGACGTCCTGCCAGCCCTCTCTGAGCAGTCGACGATATATCTCGAACGGTTTCGGCGGCATGCGATCTGCTCCTCTCGAACTATAACTCCAACGTTAGTATTACGCAAGCGTAAGGTTTAGGAAAGCGCGATGCCGTCGTACACGGGAACCGACCATTGCAGGTACGCAACAGTGTTGCCGGTGATGCGGGCCGATCGGGCGGGAGCGCCCTCGCCTGCGGCCGTCGGGTAGGCGCCCGCCTCGCACGTTGCCTCGCGCATGCGGTCGTGCTGCTGGAACCACACGCTGCTCCCCCGATCGAACGAAAGGCGATCGCCGTAGAACAGCTCGCGCGACGGAGGCGGCTCTATGCGGGCGAGCGGCTCGAGCCGCGCCTCGTCAGCGAAAAGCTCTCGGTCGGCGAACAACGCGACGGTGCGATCGGTCAGGGCGTACGAAACCGTCACGCGGTTGCGTCCGTACAGCGAGAGACCCGCCTCGGGCACGATCGAGCCTTCGGCGAAGGGCCGGGTGCACGCGGCGTCGAGGTACCAGCCGTCGAAACCCGCGCAATCGGCCTTCGTCGCCTGGGCCGTCGCCTGGCTGTTCGACCGATACGCGCATCCCGCCTCGACTGACTCCGAGAACACCGCCCCGTCGGCTCCGTCGGCGTAGTAGGCGATGCGCGCATACGGCTGCCATCGCGCATAGTAGGTCGTGCTCGACGCGACGGAAACCCGATCGCCCGTCTTGCCGATCAACGACCCGCCCGAAGGAGCGTCGTACCACCCCTTGAACGTGCAATCGGATTTCGTCCCCGGATCGGGAAGCTCGACGTAACCCTCGTCCCATTGCGCGTAGAGGTTCGTCGTTCCCGTCGTCGCGCGAAGGTTCTTGACGGAGGCCTTGTTCCCGTACGACGAGCCGGTTCCGTCGGCACGCTCGTTCCATGACTTCCAGCCCCAAGTGCAGTCCAGCCGCTTCACGCCTGCCGAGCCTCCCTGCGCGTCGCAGGTGAGCGTGTAGCTGCGTCGGAAACCGTTCGCCGTGAGAGAGCGCGCCGCGTCGTACACGTGCGACGACGACGCGGTGCTGCCGCCCGTCGCGCCGTTGCCGTTGTAGGACACGGTGTAGGATATCGGCTTCCACACTGCGTACAGCGGGATGATGTTCGACCCCGAAGGCGACGGCTGCCCAGCAGCCTCGTCGCGGAAGAACGCCGTCGGGCTGCTTCCCGCCCAATCGTGCGGGATGTTGCTGCACTGCAGAAGGTTCCAGTCTTCGTATCCAATCTTCTGGCCGGGTGCGATGTTCACCGCGCCGTTTTTCGTCGTCGACCACCCCTCGAACGTGTAACCCGTCCTTGTGGGCTTCTGCGACGAGATGTTCGCCGTGGTGCCGATGTACTTGTAGTGCGCAGCCGGCGCGCCGCTTCCGCCGTTCGCGTCGTACTGTATTTTGACGCGCGGCCAGAAATCAACGGACCCGTAGCAATTCAAGCCGTAGTCCGTATTCAGAAGGTATACATGGCAGTACATGAGCGCATCGAACCCGCCGTGCTTCGATATGACGGAGCCTCCCCATCCGTAACCGTAGGTGGCGATGCACCCGAACCCGTTGCCGTTGCCGCTGCCGTCGAGCTTGCCGCTTCCCATCACGGCGCCCGCTCGCGTCCAGCGACCGTTGTCGCCGGTGTACCAGACAAGGTCGTCCTGACCGTTCGCGGCGCTCCATACGGCGAACCGATACGCCTCGATGCGAGAATGGATGCCGCCGGGGGCGTTCCAACTGGGCATGTCGAAGCGCGGTCCGATGGGATCGGAGCCGATGAGCTCGAGGTAGTTCGCTGATGCGTCCGCTCTGATCCAAGCTCGATTGTAGATGGTCTTTGTATCCGTGGTCCTATACGAGTACGCGAACGCCTCGCCCGTCTCCAGGGCGGCGAGGCCGAAGCTGGCTCCCAAAAGCACGGCGGCGGCCAACAGCGTGCGCACCACGCGATGCACCTCACGCTTCATGGTCCGCCTCCCCGCTCTTCCGCTCCAAAGCGCGCTCGAACGCCGCGTTCGCATCGTCCTCGAAGACGAAGCTGCAATCGGCGACGGCGCGCAACTCGTCCTCGGACAGGTCGCGCGCGTCGATCGCCGCGTACGCGATCTCGAGATCGTCGGCTGCGGAAGAGCCCTCGCCGTAGTCGCGCGCGACCGCATCGCCTGCGGCGAGCACGGTGCCGTCGCGCAACATGAGCGACGGGAGCTGCGGGACGATCTCGTACGAACCCGCGCCGAGGTAGGCGGTCTGCACGCCCGACCCCTCGAACACGAGCTGCTCGTCGCAGGTCGCCCCGTCGATCTGCGTACCCGACACGAACACTCCCAGCCCGGTGTTCTCGGACGACCAGCCGTCGCATCGCAAGTTAACCTTCAGTTCGATCGCAGCTCCGTCGACGCCTACGGCATCGACGGAGCGCCCGCACGCCCTCCAGCCGAAGAACGCGACGGACGCCACCACGACCGCAACGACGGCCGCGATGCCGCAGACGACCCGCCTTTCAGGATCCATCCCTTTGTTCGCTCGTCTCACGTGATGCCCCCTCATCCCATCGAATCGTTCAAGAAGTTCAGCAGATTGACCACCGTCGGAACCACGACGAGCGCGACCGTGGGCGGCAGAAAGCACAGCGACAGCACGATATCGAGCTTCGTCGGCATCTTGCGGATGCGCTCCATCGCCTCCGCTTGCGCCGTCTCGCGCGCCAGCGCCGCTTGGACAGCTAGACCCTCCGTCAAGGACGACCCCTGGCTGACCGCCTGCATCAGCTGGGCGGTGAATGCGCTGACGTCCTGGCTGCGGCACCGCTGCCCCAGGTGCTCAAGCGCCTCCTCGCGCGAACGGCCCAGCAGGTTCACCTCCCTGTCGACGAGCGAGAATTCCCGTGCCAGGGGGCCGTCCATGCTTTCCGCGACCTCGCGGAAGCATTGCTCGATCGGAGAGCCTGCCGCGATGGCGATGCCGAGCAGCTCCATCGCGTCGGGCAACGCGAGTTCGATCGCCCTCCTTCGGTTGCGCTCCCTTCGCGATAGCGCCCAGGACGGAGCCATCCATCCGCATGCCGCGCAGCAAGCTGCCGCGCCTGCGAACGCGGGCGGTTCGAAGCCCATGCCCGCGGCGGCGACCCCTGCAAGCCCCGCGCATCCCAACGCGGACACGACGCGGACGCTCCTCCATGTTTCCGGCTCAAGCTCCACGCCCGCTCTGCTCAAACGATCGCGGCTCGATTCGACGTCGGCGCGCGTGAGCGGAACGCGTTTATCGAGAAACGCAGCGAACGCACCGAAAGCCTCGGTTGCACGACGGCGCCGCGACGCGCCGCCCGCACGGTGGCCATCCTTCGAGGCGCTCGCCGCCGATGGCGCGACGACGTCGCGACGCGCGGGAGCCGCGTAGCGCACGAACGCTTCGTAAGCGGCGAGCCCGCCTATCGCCCCCAGAACGAGCATCGCGCAAACCGCCGCGCCCGCTCCGCCCGCGATCACCTTCGGCTCCGATCCATCGCCGTGATGCGCTGGCAGGCGAACAGCCCGAACGCCTCCGAGCACCCCGCGACACCCAGCACGATCCAACCAAGCGGCTGTTCCCGATAGAACTGCGAGAAGTCGGCATTCGTCGTGAACATGATGAAAAAGATCGCCGGCATGGCGAGCGCGACGAACCATTTCGCCAAGCGCGTGCCCGCAAGCTCGGTCTTCAGTTCGCGCGACGTGCGCAGCCGCGCTGCAGCATGCGCGGCGATCAGGTCGAGCACGGGCGCGACCGCGCCGCCGAACCGCTGCTGAATCCTGACGGCCGCGGCGAGCGAGCGCACGTCGGGGCTGTCGGTTCGGCGCGCCATGCGCTCGAACGCCGTCGCGAGCGTCGTCCCGTACGCCGTGTCGGCCAGCACGCGGGCGAGCTCTTCGCGAAGCGGATCCTCGACGTGCGACGCGGCCGTGCGCAGCGCGCGCTCGAGCGTGAGCGAGCTGCGCACGCTGGCCGCGATCTGGGGAAGCGCGCGGGCGAGCTGCCGGTCGAGCAGCTCCCTGCGCCGTAAGCGCCGCACATGCAGCCGCACGCCCGCCGTCGCGAGGGCCGCGGCGCCGACGACCGCCCCGATCCCCGGATCTCCCGTCAACGCCGCGGCAAGCGAAAGCGAGACGAAGGCGATAGCCGCGACGCCCGCCGCCCAGTTCGCAGCCGGTGTCTCGACCCCCGCTTCATGCAGCGCGCGGGCGAGCCTCGGAAGCTTCGGCTTCTTCCGTTCCGTCGCGGCGGCCTCGCCCGCTTCGTAGAGACCGCGATCGCTCAGCACCCGACCGCGATACGCCGCGCGCTCCTGCCGCACGAGCGCGTACGCCCAAGCGCCCGCCGCAGCGCATGCCGCCACCAGCGCCCAAGGCAACACGAGTCCTATCATGCTTCAGCCCTCCTCATCGATCGAAAAACCAAGCGGGGTCGTACCATACGCCCGATGCGCGCATGCGCTCCTTGATGCGCTGGGGCTGCACGCCGCACGCGCGCCACTCGCCCGCGACGGCGCCGTACGCATCGACGCCCTCGACGTCGAAAACGAACAGCTCGGCACGCGGGATGACGAGGCTCCCTTCGGGAAGCGGATCGATCGCCACGATGCTGGTCACTCGGCGGGCCCCGTCCTGCATGCGTTCGACGTGCACGACGAGGCCGCCCTGCAACGACTCGGCAATCTGCTGGACGATGACCTCGCGGCTGAGGTCGCCGTCGGCGTAGCCCACCATCGTCCTCAAGCGGCTGATGGCGTTGCCCGGATCGTTGGCATGCACCGTCGTCATCGAGCCCGGATGATCGGTCTGCATCGCCTGCAGCATGTCGTACGCCTCCGCGCCGCGGCACTCGCCGACGATGATGCGATCGGGACGACGACGCAGCGACAACGCCACCAGCTCGCGCATGCTCACCGATCCCTCGCCCTCCGTGTTCGCCTCGCGCGTTTGCATCCGCTCCACATGCGGCGTTTGCAGGCGCAGCTCGGGCGTGTCCTCGATGGTGATCACCCGCTCGTCGGGAGGGATGAACCCAGAGAGAGCGCCCAAGAGGGTGGTCTTGCCCGATCCGGTGCCTCCCGATATCACAAGCGGGCAGCGCGCCTGCACCGCCGCGCGAAGGAACTGCGACATCCCGTCGGTCAGCATACCCATGCGCACGAGATCCTCCATGCCCAGCATGCTCGACGAGAACGTGCGCACGTTGAGCGCCGGCCCGTCCGGCGCGATGGGCGGCACCACGTAGGTGGCGCGCGCCCGGCCTCCCGGCAGCATCGCGCAGCCCATGGCGTGCGCGTCGTCGCATCGCTTGCCCGACTGTTCGGCGATCTTGTTGATGATGCGACGCACGTGCTCCGCATCGTCGAACTCCACATCGGGACGGTACTCGATGCGCCCGGCACGCTCCACGTACACGATGGGGGCGCGAAAAGGCAGCGCCGGATCGTCCAGGTCGATGCCGCCGCCGTTGACCATGATCTCGGTGACGGATTCGTCCTCCAGCAGTCGCTGGAGCGGCCCGTAGCGGAGAAAGTCGTCGATCATCGCACTCGCAAGCCCCTCGAACTCGTACGGGGGTAGCGAAATGCCCGACTCGCTCGCAATCTCCTCCACGAGCCGGCGGATGAGCGCCTCGACCGCGTCAGAGCCGACGGCATCGCCGCGCAGCCGCACGGCCGCCTCGTCGCGCACGGCTCTCTTGAGCGCGCGCTCAGTCGTCCTGTCCATCGGCGCCCGCCTCCTCGAACGCATCGTCGGCAGCCACGAGAACGAGGCTGACCCTCCCTGCGAACTGGGCTTCGCGCACCGCGTCAGCCTCCTCGGGCGACACTTCCACCGTGACGGAGGCGGAACCGCTCTGCACGCCGGTTGCATCGTCGCCCACCGCAACGACGCGGGCGCGCTCGCACACCGTCTCGAGGAACGCCTCGCCTGCCGACGCGCCCTCCGCAGACACGATGCGCACCGTGTCGTAGGGCCGCACGTGGCCCGCGAGCCCGGTCTCCACGTCCACCGCGAGCGTCACCGCCTGCAAGCCCGCTCTCAGCTCGGCCGAGAGGCGATCGCCTCCCATCCCCGTCACGAACGACGAGGACAGCTGCGTTCCCGCCGGGATATCGACGATCGCACGCCCTCCCGCAACAAGCCCCTCGGCATCGAGCGCCTCGCCGCCGAGCGCCGAAGCCGCCCGGTACGTTGCGGGAACGTCCTGCACGGTAACGGCCTCGGCCGTGATAGCGTCGCCCGCGCGGATGTCCGCGGCAGCCACCAGCGTGGGGAGCGCGCCGGCCGTGGCGTGCTCCACCGCCGCGCGCGACGCGGCGGCGGACCATACGCCGTACGAAACCGACACCGCCGTCAACGCTACCGAGACGGCGACGATCGTCGCCAGCCGTTTGACCCGGACGGTATCCCCTTTCCGCGGCTTGGATATCGCAGGCTTCGCGCGATCCGCCGCTGCAGCCGGCATCGACGCTGCAGCCGACGCGCCTCCCCGAAGCGTCCCGTATCCCGTTCGGCCTCCTCCGACGCTTCCAGCCGCCGGGCCTTCGTCCGTTTCACGCCGCGAAGCCCGCGCTGCGAAGCCTCCGCCCCACGCCGTCGCATCACCGCCGTTGCCGCCCATCACCATAATCGGTTCCTCTCTCTCGTTTCCGCCGGATCGAACCGGCCTATTTCCCGCTCTCGGCCAACGTTGCCCGCGCCGCTTCGGCAAGCTCCGCCGGAAAGGCGTCGAGCGAGTTCAGCGCCTCGTACGTCCATGAGCCCGCAGTCGCTCCCGCCGGGTAGTCGTATCGTCCGCAGCGCCTCGTTTCCGGCCGCCACACCTTTTCCCCGGCATAGGGCATCGCCGTCAGCACCCGGTACGACGCCACCGGCAGCCCTTCGATGCCGTACCCGCGCGCGAACACCGTGGGAGACTCCTCCTCGAACTGCATCCCGACGACCCAGTGGCGCTCCGTCGAAGAGGCGCTCGCCTCCGGCGTTTCGTAGAACCACACGGACGCCTTCCCCTCGAACCCCGCATCGCGCGCGGTGCGGACGACGCGGTCGGCCACCATGCGGCCCGGATCGTCCGCGTTTTTCGCCACGAGCGCGAACGATGCGTCCATGCAGGCTGCCCGCGCCGCATCGAGCGCGTTCTCTTGGCGCGCCTTCGCCGCGTAGGCGATGCCCTGATCGACGGAGAACGCCAACACGGCGAACAGCGCGAGAGCCGCCACCAGAACGAGCGGCAGCGCGGATCCGCGCTCGTCCCGACGATCACTTGCGTTCATAGCCCCTCCTGCCTGATCTCTATCGCACGCCCATCCACGAACGAGCAGCGCACGTGACGCTTCAGCACGCGGCCCGCCAGACCGGGCAGATCGGCGACGGCGGGCAGCAGATAGCTCACGTCGTACGATGCCTCGATCACTGTGGACTGCTCTTCGATGGCTCCTCCGTCGCGCACGGGCTGCTCCCGCTTCGTCCGCTCGCTCGTCCAGCTGACGTGCTCCACATGCAGGCGAGCGGGGTCGAGCTGGGTCGACGCGCCCAGGATGCCCTCTTCGACGAACCGCTCCTTGTTCGCCGCCAGCTCGAACCCCGCGGCATCGAGCTGGCGGCACGCGCGCGTGATCTCGGACGACAGCTGGCTGGCCGCAAGCGTCATGCCCGCAAGCTGCACGATCGAGAACACCACCGCCAACAGCAGCGGCAGCACGATCACGAACTGGACCACTTCGCTTCCCCGCTCGCCCCTCATCACCACGCGCCTCCTTCCACCGTTGCGTCGGCCGCGCCGCGAACCTGGGCGCGGAACGCGAACCGACCGGATCCCTCGCCTCCGCTCGACAGCCCCGCGCCGAGCGGCGTGAGGTACGCGCCCTCGAGCACGAGCGCGACCTCGACCGGCCGCGATCGGGCGAACGACGTTCGTTCGTCGTACGCATCCGTCCTCTCGTTGTAGAACCGATGCTCGTAAGGGCGATCCTCGAACTCGCCATAGCGAACCGAGACGTCCAGATGCAGATCGTCGCGGTCGAGCGCCGGCGCCGCAGCGAAAGCCGCCTCGCGCAGCTGCGATTCCGCGACATCGCCCGCAGGATGACCCGATGCCGCCTCGCATACCGCATGCGCTGCGTCGTCGAGCGCCATGGACAGGAACACAGAGCGCCCCAGATCGACCACTGCGAACAGGAACAGGAGCAGCAGGGGCAGCGCGATGACGAACGCCACGACGCTGCCGCCCCGTTCCGAGCGTCCTTTACGCCGCACCGGACGTGATCTTCGAGAACATGTCGGTCACCGAGGTTCCCGCTTTCGTGATGGCGGTTTGGATGTTGCCCTGCAGCAACAGCAGCGCAGCCCCCAAACCCACCGCGAACCCCAGCACGATGACCGTCTGCACGATCTCGGAACCGCCGTCCTCCTCGCCCACGACGAGCAACGCCCTGACCTTGTCCAATCTCGATGCCGTGTTTTTCTTGATCATGTTCATGCTCAACTCCTTTTCATCGATTCATCCCATACCGTGCAGGCACGCGCACGCGCCTCCGACCAGCCATGCCGCAAGAAACGGCGCCATCGGGATACCGCTTCTCCACGAGAGCTTTCCCGCGGCGATGCCCGCCAGCGAGAACGCCGCCGCGCCGCCGTAGCAAAGCGCCGCCCCCAGCGGCGTCGCGACGCCGCTGGCAAGCGAAAGCGCCGCCATGCACCGCACGTCGCCGTAGCCCACGGGCGTGCGCCCCGCCCCTCCGAACAGCCGGTTCAGCGCGAGGCAGCACAGCACCGCGAACACGGCGAAGGCGCAACCGGCCAGCACGCCCTCAAGCCCCGCGGTCGACGCCTGGAAGACGACGCCCGCCGCCGCGAGGGCCGCGCACGCCTCGAGCGGCACGATCCTCGCCTGCAGATCGCATATCACGGCCGCAGCCATGGCCGTCGCCGCTACCGCCAACGCCGCCGCGACCAGAGGCGAACCTGCGCACCACGCGACGGCGCAGCCGAACGCCGTTCCGACGAGGGCGCCAAGGCAGCGATGCCATCGTTTCGCTCGAAACGAGCAGCGCGCTTCCTGATCGGCCTCGCTGCGCGAAGGCTCGGACGCGCCAGCCGCGCATCCCGCCTCGATCAGCGCCTGCAGCCGCTCGCGGGGAAGGCTCCCCGCCTGGGCGTCGCGCAGCGCCTGAGCCCGCCACAGGCCCAGCGACCCCTCGGCTCCTGCCGCGCGCGGCGAAGGCTCCCGGAGGGGATGCGCCTGCTTGAACGCCCGATAGGCGTCGAGCGAATCCCACCACCACGAGCGAGCGCGGCGATAGGCGCGTCCCAGGAGCACGGAAGCCGACCATGGCACGAAGAACGCGCCGATCAGCCCGCCCGCGCATCCGGCCGCGAGGACGAGCGCGATCGGGGCCGTCACGAGCGGCCTGCCGCGCTCGCCGACGCGTGGTTCTCCGACGGCGCATCGCGCGCATGGGTGCCGCGCGGAACCCGCCGCCCGCCGTCGCCGGCCCCTCCCGCCTCGTCGCTCGGCTGGAACCGCACGACCACTCCGCCTTCCCGACCGTCCGCTTCCATCACGGGCGCATATCCCGGCAACTCGAACCGAACGGTCCACCCCGCCCCGTCGCGCGGCGGCGCTTTCGGCTCAGCGGGAGCCGCCTTGGGACGAAGCGTCGGACAGTGCCCCGTTCCAGGCGACGACGGCATCGTCGGCATCGCGACGTTCGGACGGACGGGCTCCTCCCCGTAGCGATGCAGGCAGCCGAAGCACACCTCGGCGTCGTCGAACGCGCGAGCCCCGCAAGTCGGACACGTTTTCATTTCCGATCTCCTTTCATGCAAACCACTCCCACGCGATCGCCCGCCGTGAACCACGGGGTCGCGCAGGACGAGAACCTCTCCACAACCGCCTCTGCGCTTTTGTTGCGCAGCCTCCGGCACGGTCCCACGTCGCGATGGGCTTCGAGCACCAGCCCCTGCGCGTCGACGAACGCGATGTCGAGGCGATGGCGCATGCCCGCCGTGTGCACGTCGTTGCACGGCGCGAGCAGCAGCGCCCCGGCATGCTCGGGCGAGAACAGCAGCCCCTTCGCCTTGCGGCGAAAGCGTGCGGCTATCAGCAACGGCCGCCCAACGCGCGCGTCCCCTTCGGGACCAGACGCACCGAGCGACGGATCTTTCGGTTCCACCATGACGTCACGCTCCTTCCTCCGTCGTGTAGCGCACGACGACGCTGGTCGATCCGCCTGCGTCCACGCAGGCGACGAACATCCATCGATACCGGCCGTCATCCTTCACGAACGACTCGCTTCCTTCGTTTCCGCTGCGCACCCCGCTCCATCCTTTGGCGAGCAACTCCCCCTCGATCGCAGCGAGCGCGTCCGCAACGTCGTCCGAGCGGGTGAAGCCCAGCACGCCGCTGCGCTCGTCGACCCGCACGTCCTGTCGTCCTTCGAGCCGCAACGCTTCGTCCTCGAAGCCCGCAGGAGGACCGGCGCCGCTCGATTCGGCCGTCGTCCGCATCGCTTCGTGCAGCACGCTCGGCCGATCTGCTTGCGCGAACGCGAGCGCCAGCGCGCACCCCGCAACGAGCGCAGCCACGACCGCCCAAGCGCGCCTGCGGCGACGGGCGCCCACCGTCGACCCGCTCACAGCAGCACCCCCGGCTTGTAACAGTCGACCGCGATGCTGGCCGCATGCTTCAGCGGCGGCAGGGCGATCCCGAACACCGTCGACCGCAGCCCCAAACCGAACAGCGTGGGCATGTACTCCAGGGTGCCCGTGAAGCGCGTATGACCCCCCGAAACCCCCTCCGCCGACACGCGCACCGTCTCGTTCTCCGCATCGAACGCGGCAGACAGCGCCGTCTGCACCAGGGCGCTGCTCTGCTCGATACCCTGGCCCGCGGCAGGCGACGTCGCATGCACGCGCACCGCGTCGCGGAAGACGTTGTCGAACGCGGCGCATTCCGAGAAGAACGCGAGCGCGTTCACCGCGATGACCGCGACGATGATCAGCACCGGAAACGCCGCCGCGAGCTCGACCGTCATCTGACCCCGTTCGTCGCACGTTCGCATCACTCCCATACCCGCACCCCCGTCACCTGCGCGTATACGCCGCGCAATCCGTCAGCCGCCCGTTGCACCAGGTCGGCAGCAGCGTCCTTCGCCGTCTGCGGCAACGCGACCTTCACCGGGAACGACGGGCCGCCGTCCCACAGCTCGATCTCGGCTATCTCGATGGTGCCGTCGAACCCCTGGATGCCTTCGACAACCTCGGCTTCCACCGTTCCCACGATCGAGGCGAACACGTCGTTCGACCCGAGCGGATGCTCGATCGCCTGCTCCTTGAGCGAGAGCAGCCGCGCGCCGAACGCCCCCTCGTCGCGCTCGGCGACATGCGCCGAATTCACCAACACCGGCTTGAGCGCGTCGAGTTCGGCCGGAGCGAGCCCCGCGGCCCGCACGGCCTCGCGCAGGGCACCTGCCGCCCACGCGCCCAACCCGCTGGCCCCCGCGAGAGGCAGCCCATCCAACGCCGACGAGACGGAATCGTCGAGCGCCTCTTGGCCCTGCGCGTACGCGTCCAGCAAGCCGGACCAGCAGTCGAGCACCGTTCCCAGCGCACCCACGGCCGCCCCTCCCTGGCCCTTCACGCCGTCCAGCAGCGACGACACCACGGTGGCGCCTTCGTCGGACGAGTCGGCGACGAGCGTGGCGGCCGAAACCGCCGCCCGCACGCCGAGCGCGCCCCCTCCCCGCACGAACGAGCTGTCGAAACCGCTCGATGCGGCGACGCTTGCCGTGTTCGCGACCAGCGCGACCACGCCGTAGCGTCCCGGCGGCTGCGCCGAGATGCGCTTGCCCGCCACCTTGGCGAGCGCGTCCTTCACCTCGCCGAACAAGCCGCCCGCACGCCGCTTCACCTCGTCCGCCAGCGGATCCAGCTCAGCCCGGGCCTCCTCGTACTCGCCGGCCGCCTTCGCCACGGCTTCGTAGTGGTACTCGAAGCCGTTGTCGATGGACGACGAGGCGGCCGCTACCTTGCCCATGCTGGCCGCCGAGAAGCCGCATTCCGCGCACTCGGCGAACGGCTCCGCCTCCGTCTGAGCGATCGACACGAGGCTTCCCGCCCCGGCCGCCGCAGGACATCCGACCCACGCATGAGCCGTGGTTCGACCTTCCTCGTCCACCGTGCAAGGGTACGCGGCCTCGGTGTACAGCGCCGTCGACCTCATCTCCTCCGTGTTCTTCGGAAGGCGCGGAAACCACGCGTCGAAGGAATCGGCGCCTTCATGGACGTACCCGCGCCCCACCTCGTCGGCGGCGAAGGCGTAGAACCGCTTGCGCAGCGCCGAGCGCGCCTGCTCCTCCACCGAGCCGTCCGCCGGGGCCTCCACGGCGAGTCGCCGCGGATAGTAGGCTTGCGCGCGCTTGAGCGCCACGGAGAACGACCAGGCGTCAACGCTTCTGAACAGCGGGTTCTCCGATCCGCTCATGCCTGCCAATGCAGAGGCGCGCTCGTACATGCAATAGGACGGATCGAGGCCGCAGTCGTGCTCGAATGCACGGCGCTTCGCTTCATTGGCCCGCTCGGCGGCGCGCTCGGCCTCGTCGGCCGCCTGCCGCACCTCGCCGGCCTCGTCGCCCACCGCCTCGGCCACGTCTTCGAGCTCGGCCGCGCCGTCCACCGCGATCTTCTTCCCCGAAGCGGGCACGAGAAGCGCGAGCGCCACGTAGCTCGACGAAGCCCCGTTGTTCGCCGACGCCACCGATGCCGCGTTCGCCGCGACGAGGAACGGCAGCAGCCGTTGCAGGCGGTCGAGCCCATCGGCCGCCTTCTCGGCGAACCGGTCGCGCGCATGGGCCACGTCGCGCCCCGCTTTCAGCAGGGTCTCGGATGCGGAGGCGGTGGCCGGCGTGCACAGCGCGGCCACGCCCAGCCCCGTCGCCACGAGACTGGTCAGCGAAAGCGACAGCACCGCCGCATCGCACACCCGCACGACGATCATGAACTCGGCCACCTCGTTCTGCGCGGCCAGAGCCGCCGCGTCGGCCACGTTCTGCACCTCCGACGAGGCCGAGCCCACCCGGTACGCCTGCCCCGCCGAGAACACGAGCGCAAGCGTCACCAGCAGCGCCAGCACCATGCCCACCGTCGTCATGCCCTCTTCGTCGTGGAACGCATCGAACATCATGACGCCCACGCCCCGATCCATCCCGCCGGGTCGCCGCCCGCATCGAACGAGCGCGCCCACGACGGCTGCGTCGACTGCTCCGCCGTCACCCGCACTTCGAGGTTGCCGTTGCCGTTCACGATGCCGAGCAAAGCGCCGCCTGCATCCAGCAGCGGCAGCGGACGAGCCTCGTTCGCGATGGTGACGCGCACCACGTCCGAGCGCTCGTCGCCTTCGAACCGGATATCCCAGCTGCACGCGCCTTCGTGCACGTGGAAGCAGGAGACGGGAGGGATCGCTCCCAGGCGGTGGCGGACGAACGCCTCGCAGCTCTCGGCCATGTCGCCCACCGCAGCGGTTTTGGTCGCCAGCAGCCGGCACCCCTCCGACGCGGCCGCCTGCATCACCAGCCGGTCGTACAAAAGGATGCCCGGCTGCATCAGCAGCAGGAGCCCGACGAACAGCACCGGCAGCAGAAACGCCGCCTCCACCGTGGCCTGGCCCGATTCGCACGTCCGTCGCATGTCCGCTCCCTCCTTTCCGAACCCGTCAGTACAAAAACACATCGGCAACCGACCCCGGCATCGTCATCTGGATATGGTGCGAAGCCGACATCAGCGCATGATCGACGAACATGCCGGCCTCCAAGCTGCGCCACAGGGCGCCCAGTGCGACGACTGCTGCCAAGAACGCGGCCGTAACCAGCGCGAACTCGACCGTTCCCTGACCGCGTTCGTCAAACGCGTCCGCACGGATCGCAGCGCCGGCACGGCGTCCTACAGCCCGTTGATGCCCTCGGCGATGGCATCCCACAGCTCTTGCAGCTTCGGACGGAACACGGTGATCGCGATGATGGCGATCACCACCAGAACCCCGACGAGGATGGCGTACTCCGTCGTGCCCTGCCCATCCTCTCGAGCAAGCACCCGCCGAACCCGGCACGTCGCCTTCGCCATCCATCTCCAGTACGTCTCCATGTGCGAACCTCCTCATTCCTACATTCCTTCCATCAGTTCGAGCAGCACCGGCCCCAGCACGAGCAGCAGCATGGCCGGCAGGATGAGCGTGCCCGTGGGCACCATCATCTTCACCGGAGCCTTCGCCACCCGCTCCTCAACCTGCGCCCGATGCACCGCGCGCGCCTCCGCCGCAGCCGATTCGAGCCCCTCGGCCAGCGACGAGCCGAAGCGCAGCGAGCGCACCATGCTCTCCACGACGCGCGCGAACAGCGGCGAGTCGTACGAGGCCGCCAGGTCGCGCAACGCGTCTTCGCGATTCGTCAAGCCCAGCGACCAGGCATGCTGGGCGCCGACGCACGCACGCGCCAAGTCCGAATCGAAGTGAGACCCGTACAGCGCGAACCCGCGGTCGAACGAAAGCCCGCTGCGAAGACCGAGCGCCACCACCTCGAGCATCTCCGAGAGGTCGCTTTCCAAGCCGTCGGCGCGCTCGCGCTGCGCCCGCTTGACGGCTCGCGGCATCGCCGCCGCGCCGCCCGCAACCCCTGCGACGGCGCCGAGTACGGCAAGCTCCGTGGAGAGCACCGAGCCGACGAGCGCGCCCGCCAGCCCTCCGGCGCATGCGAGCCTCATCGAGGCCTCGCAGAACCCTTCCGGGGACACGGCCTGCTCCAAGCCCGCCCGCTTCGCCCGCGCGCAGAACCACGCTCGCGCCCGCGAAAGCCGCAGCCGACGGGAAAGCGCCTCGGTCGCTCCGAGGGCGATCCGCTGGCTGAGCGCCGTCGCGTACCGCACGAGCCGCGAGCCCGCGTCGAAACCCTCCTGCGCGTCGCGCACGTCGGCGGCTTTGCGCAGCCGCTCGCGTCGCGCCGTCGCGTCGCGCCTCCGAAGAAGCGTTGAGCCCGCCAGCCCTCCGGCGATCCCGGCGGCGGCCACGGCCGCAGCCATCAGGAAAGGCGCCTGCACGGCCTCCATCAGCCCACCTCCACGGCCAGCATGCGGCGCACCGCCACGATGCCGGCGGCCTGCATGCCCAGCGCGATCGCCAGCAGCGCCATGCCCATCGGGCTGGCGAAGAACGGATCCAGAAAACCTTCGCTCACCAGCGAGAACACCGCTATCAGCACGAAGGGCAGGACGCTCACCACGCGCGCCGACAGCTTCGCCTGCGCCGTTTGCACGCGCAGCGCGCGTCGCAGCTCGATCTCGCTCTGAACCGTGTCGCGAGCCGCGTCCAGCACCTGCTTCATGCTGCCGCCCGCCTGATGCTGCACGTCCAGCGCCACCGCGACGAACGCCAGCTCGGCCACCGACGAGCCCCTGCGCAGCACCTCCAAGGCGCGCCCGGCGCCCTCCCCTGTTTCCAGCTGGTGGGCCGCGCGGGCGAACAGCGTGCCCAGCGGGCCTTGCACCTCGCTTGCCACCTGCTGGAACGTTTGCAGCAGCGACAAGCCTGCCTGGAAGCACACGGCCATGGAGCGCAGGGCGTCGGGGATGCCCTCGCGCAGGGCGTCGCGGCGCTTGTCCTGCACCGTGCGCAGCCACACGACCGCGCAAGCGCACGCGCACACGGCTACGGCGATGCCGCACACGACCGAGCCTGCCGCTGCGCCCGCGCACATCCCCGCCCCGACCATCGCCGCAATCCATACCGACAAGAGCGATTCCTCGGTCGTCATCAACCCGCGCGCATCGACCACGCCGACAGCCTCGCGCATGAGCGCCGCGAGCGCGCGATTGCCCAGCAGGGCACGCGTCACCGGCCGCGTCCAGCCGACCCCGTTGCGCAGCAGCCAGGCGACGCGCGACGATCCGACGTCCCCCTCGCCGACCAGGGAGGCCGTCCGACGCCGAGCGCGACCCGCCACCGACGCGCTTGCCGCCGCGCCGCATCCGAACGCGGCGAGCACGCCTACGCCGCCAAGCACGACGTGCGCTTCCATCGCTCCACCTCCTCTCTCTCGGCAACGCCGATGTCCGCCACCTCGTCGATCCAAGCCGGAAGGGCCACCCAGCGTCCCACACGCTCAGCCAGCCCCCGCATGAACAGCGGGCGCACCTTGCAGCAGCGCTTTCCTCCGTCGTACACGAGCTCGGCCACGTCCGACACGAACCGCGACCCGTCCAGCGCGCGAGCCGTCTGCACCACCACCTCGAAGGCGCTTGCCACGTTCGACTCGATGACGTCAACCGGCAGATCCACCGCGTAGCGCACCATCGTCGCGAGGCGCGACACCACGTCGGCGGGCGAGTTCGCGTGTAGCGTGGTCAGCGACCCGTCGTGGCCGGTGTTCATGGCCTGCAGCATGTCCAGCGCCTCGGCGCCGCGGCATTCGCCCACCACGATGCGGTCGGGGCGCATGCGCAGCGCGTTGATCACGAGGTCGCGGATGGTCACCTCGCCCGTGCCCTCCGCGTTGCGGGGACGCGCCTCCAGGCGCACGACGTGCGGATGCTCCAAGAACCTCAGCTCGGCCGAATCCTCGATGGTGATGATGCGCTCCGAGGGCGGCAGCTCGCACGACAGCGCGTTGAGCAGCGTGGTCTTGCCGCTTCCCGTGCCGCCCGACACCGCGATGCTCTTGCGAGCGCGCACCGCCCACACCAGAAACGTCCGCATCGCCTCGTCGAACGACCCCGTGGCCACCATGTCGTCCAACGTCATGACCCGCTTCGCGAACTTGCGCACGGTCATCACCGGCCCGTCCAGCGCAAGCGGCGGGATGATCACGTGCACGCGGTGCCCTTCGGGAAGCCGCGCGTTCACCATGGGCGACGCCTCGTCGATGCGGCGCCCCAACGGCCCCAGCACGCGATCGATGAGCGCGCGCAGCTGGCCTTCGTCGGCGAACCGCTGCTCGCTGCGATGCAGCCGGCCGTCGCGCTCGAAGAACACGTCGGAAGGGCCGTTCACCATGATCTCGGTGACCGAATCGTCGGCCAGCAGCGATTCGAGCGGCCCGAACCCGAACACCATGTCGATGAGCCCGTCGGTCAGCCGCTGCTGCTCGCGCTGGGAGACGCCCGCCCAGGAAGCGTCCTCGAACGCCTGGCGGCACGCGCTTTTCAACTCGTTGCGGGCGCGGCTGGGCTGTTCGGCCATGATGGCGGCGATATCGTCCGTGGACACGAACCGCTGGATGTGCTCCTTGAGCCGTTCCAGCGCGTTGTCGTCCGCACTCGCGGCGAGCGTCGGCACGTCGTCGATGTCGCGCACGCGGCTCATCAGAGACATGGGGCCTCCTTCCGGCGACGGCGCGGCTTCTTGCCGACGGGCAAGCGGAAACCGGGTCCCCGAGAGGCGCCTTCCTCGGGCGGGGCTGCCGCGCGCCTATCGCCCGGCAGCACGCCCGACAGCACGCGCTCGAGGCTCGCGCACAAATCGTTCCTCGACGCCAGCAGATCGAACGGAAGCCCCGCGCCCAGCAGCTCCTCCACCTCGCCGCCGCCGTCCTTGAGCTCGAACACGTGAGCCCCGCGCAGCGAGCATGACACGTCGATGGACGTGAACAGGGCGTTCTTGGAGCATCGGTTGACGGCGTACAGGAAAGGGCCGGTCGCGATGCCGCACCGCGCACACAGGTCGAGCGCATGCTGGCAGGCGCGCAGCGACGACGGCCGCTGATCGATCAGGAACAGCGCCTTCGAGCTGCGCTCCAGCAGCAGGGCATGCTGCTCGGCCCAGGCGGCTCCCGTGTTCGCCACCACAACGTCGAACCGGGCCGTCAGCTGGTCGAGCAGCTGGGGCGCCCGCTCCACCACCGCTTCGCTGTCTTCGAGATGGCGCGGCGCGGCCAGCAGCGCCGGCATCCGACCGTCCGACCGCAGCTGATCGAGGCGCGACGGCACCGCCAGCACGTCATCGACGGCCAACGGGTTCTGCACGCCCATGAGCGCCGGGGCGTCGCCGAACTGCAGGTCGAAATCCAGCAGCAAGGTGTTGTAGCCCATCCTCTGCGCGATGAGCGCCGACAGCACGGACACCGTGCTCTTGCCCGCGCCGCCGCTTCCGCTGACCACTGGGAAAAGGAACCCGGCCCGCGCGCCCGGGCGGCGCTCGTCGCACCGCGCCGGCTGGGGCGCGGTCGCCGGAGCAACCGAGACGGGCATCGCCGCCGGCATCGGCGCTTGCCGCGGGGCTGCGGGCGCCGCCATGGGCCATGGGCAGGCGAAGGCCTGCTTGCGACGCGCGTAGCGCTCGGCCAAGGCTTGGCGCGTGAGCGAGGCGTCGATGCCCGTGGCGCTCATGCGGCTCTTCAGCGAACCCGTGTCTTCGAACGACAGCATGCACACACAACGGTCGCTGCGGTCGCGCTTGAGCGTGGCCGCCAGGTTGATGGGAGCGACGTCGTCGCTCGACGCCACCCACACCTCGTCAACCAGGCGATCCGTGCGCAGGAACCTGCGCGCCTCCTCTGCCGAGGAGAAAATGCGCAGCCAGTCCTGTGCAGCCAGGTTCTCTCCCGCCAACCCTATAGACTCCGGATGCTGCAAACTCGTCGTATCGGCGCACAGCGCCACCAAAGATCCGCTCATCGCTCTCCCTCGCTTCCCGGCAACGTGAAGTACAGCTCCGTCTTCTGCGCCGCCGCGACGATCTCCTGCACCGACTCGGGCGCGACGGCCACAGTGATCCACGACACCTTCGCGTCGGTTGTCGACTCCTGCGCGCTTGCGCTGGTCGCCAGCACCAGCACGCCGCTCGCCAGCACATCGGTCGACGTGCCGCCGGTGGCGTAAACGTCCACCCGCGAGCCGGCCGCCACGGCGCCGCCCACCGCTTGCACGTCCTTCGCCGGCACGCTGAGCGCCGTCAGGCCCTCGGGCACGTCCAGGCGGCTGCCCGCATCGCGGAAGCGGCGCTCCGACAGCACCTCGCCCGCAAGGATCGTCGACGACGCCTTCTTGCCCACCACGTCGTCGGACGATCGGAATGCTTCCGCGGGCAGCAAGTCGGCCACCCACAACCGCGTCTCCACCGCGCTCGCGTCCACCGACTCCCCCGCTGCGATGTCGCGCTTAGCCACGCACACTTCCAGCTGCTCGCCCCCGTAGCGCGCCAGAGCTTCCGCGCGCGCCGCGTCGGCCTCTCCCCGCACGCCCTGGGCGTAGGCGAACACGCATGCCGCGCATGCCAGCCCGCAGGCAATGCCGATGATGGTTGTTCTGCTCCGTTTCATTTCGTCCTCTCCGCCGTTTTCCCTCCTTTCAGTATGACCAGCTCATCTCACGTTTTCATGGCACAGTTCACCATGAAAAGCCGCTTGGACCTTACCCGTTTGCGACGTCGTTCCAACGCCGATTACACATTTCGCACCTCCGTTTCCAACGCGAATTCCACGCGCCGCACCGCAAAATCCCACGCCGCTCCAACGTGCGGCAGATTAGATGCGGCTTTCCTGGGGATTCGTTGCGCGAACGCGCCTTCTATGCGAGAATAGGTGCTCGCCGCAAGGCGACGAAAACCGGGCGATTGGCGCAGCGGGAGCGCAGGTCCCTTACAAGGACAAGGTCGGGGGTTCAAATCCCTCATCGCCCACCACGGGATACGAAGAGACCCGTCGGATGCTCCGGCGGGCCTCTTTTTCATTGTCGACGACGACTACTGAAAGCAAAACTCGGACGAACCAATGTTTCACGTGAAACATCCGAGGCGGGACGCGCGCACGCGCATTCGGCGCCCTACCTACTTCTTCCCACCCTTCGGGGCCCAGTCCTTCATGCCGGGCACGGCGCCGCCGGCCACCTCCCATAGATAGAGGCTGGCCACCGAGCCGTAAGGCGTGTAGCGGCGGCGGTACTTCGCGAACAGATCGGGCGTGATGCGCCGGTGGTGGTGCACCATGCGCAAGCCGCGATGGATGGCCAGATCGCCCCAGCTCAGAATATTGGGTCGCTGCATCGAGAACGTCATGAGCATCTCGGCCGTCCACACGCCGATACCCGGCAGCGCCGACAGCGTGCGGCACACCTCGTCATCGGATAGCTCGGCCAGCCCCTCGAGGTCCACCTCGCCGGACAGCACGCGCGCGGCCGCCCCCTTGATGTAGCCCACCTTGCGAAACGAGATGCCCACCTGCTGCAGCTCGTCGTCGGAGCACGCCGCCATCGCCTCGGGCGTCACTTCGCCGAACCGCTCCAGCATGCGGTTCCAAATGGTGGTCTGCGCCTTCGTCGCTATCTGCTGACCCACGATGCAGTTCACGAGTGCAGCGAACAAGTCGGGGTGCACCTCGCGCTCGATGCGTCCGATAACCGCCATCGCCTCGCCCAGCCTCGGATCGCGCGCCGCAAGGTACGCGACCTCCGCTTCGCCGTATTCGAAGTAGCGCGGTTCCCGCTCCATGCCGTCCCCTTCCGTCGTTCGACCCAGTATAGCGAAGACGCAGAGGCCTCACAGGGAACGTTGTCGCCCGAAAAACGCGGAATCGCGCTCGAAAACGAGGCTTTCGGGCGACAACGCCAACGAATGTCAGGAGCTGACGCTGTCAGGTGCCCGACATAAGGCCAGGTCGCGAAGATCCCAACGCGAAAGACCCGGCCGAGGGAGGGGCCGGGTCTTCGATGGCCCCGAAACGGAAAGGGAGGGAGGGGATTCCGTCTCGGGCGGGTATGCTTGTTCGTTGCTTCTTAGCGCTCGCGGAGCTCGTGGCAGGTGCCGCATTCGAAGGTTCCGCGGTGGTGGCACTGGGCGCAGTACTTCATCGCGTCCTTGGCCTGGTCCTTCGAGTGGTTGTTGTGGCAGCTCGTGCACGTCGCCGGGTTGGCGTCGTGCTTCTCGTTCGAGGGGACGTCGTGGGGGTTCACCGTGGTGCCCTTGTCGTCGGTGAGCGCCGTGGAGTCCGCGGTCTTGGCGGCCATCTCCTCCATCGTGCCGTGGCACGAGATGCAGGTCTCGGGGTCCACCGTGACCACGGTCGCCTTGGTGGCGGCCTTGTCGCCGAACTTCACGTCGGCGTGCTCGGTCGAGAGCACGGCCTCGTCGGTGTGGCACTGGACGCAGGTCACGCCCTCGGCCTCGTGGGCCGAGGCCTGCGGGCAGGACGCGTCAGTCGCCGACGCGGCCTCGACGGTGTGGCACATCGAGCAGTCGGAGTCCATCGTCCAGTTCACCGGCTGGCCGTCCATGGCCGAAGAGCCGCCGTTCCCGTCCTTCTGCTCGGACGCCGCCGGAGCCGAGGGCTCCGCCTTCGGCGCGCAGCCCGCGAGCGTCCACATCGCGGCCGTGAGCGCGAGGACGACGCCGAGGACGGCGAGCACGACGAGGCGCCGGTCGGCGGTGTGTGCTTGCACGGTCATGCGCTTCTCCTATCAGTCGTATTGCAGTTCGGAAGGCGGTTTCCCGCCAGATGCGCCCGCCGAGGGAGCGGCGGGCGCGGGGGTTGAGTCGCATCCGGCGCCGCTGGGGAGCGCAGCGCCGAACCGATCAGCGAAGGGAGGATGCTACTTGGCGTCCCAAGGCTCGAGACCCGCGGCGTGACGGGCGGAAATGCGGCCCCACACCTGGTTCTCGGCGTTGTTGCCGCCGGTGATGCCGTAGCTGTGGCTCTGGAAGTTGCCGAAGCAGCCCGCCGCGTACAGACGCGGGATGGGGTTCTCGGCGGGATCCAGCACCTGGCCGTGCTCGTTCTTCATCGGGCCGCCCAAGGTGGAGCAGGAGCCGGGGTAGATGGAGATGGCGTAGTACGGGCCGTCGTCCAGCTTCTCGAGCGTCTTCTCGGAGCGGTCGAAACGCGCGTCCTTCTTTGCCTCGCAGAATGCCTGGTACTCGTCGAACGTGGCTTTCAAGGCGTCGACGTCCATCCAGTGGTCGAACTCCTTAATCTTCTTGCCAAGCTCCTCGATGGTGTCGCCCTTGAGGATCCAGCCCTTCTCCAGCTCGGCCTTGTTGTCCTGGCTCCAGCCGTTCCATGCGCGGATCTCGTCGGGCAGGTCGCTGGCGAAGTTGCCGCACTCGAAGAAATCGCCCTGGCTGGTGGACAGCTTGCCGGCGTCGAAGCAGGTCTGGTCGAAGATGCCCCACGACGGGATGCGGTCGAAGTCGTCGATGGAGTCGTCGAACGACAGCAGCGTGTGCCAGCCGTTGTGCGGCGAGCCCATGTTGTTCTCGTTGACGTAGCGCTTGCCCAGACGGTTCACATTGAAGTAGCTGTTGGCGGGCATGAAGTACAGGATGGAGAAGTCGTTCTCAGGATCGCGCGTCCACATGGAGTACATGGAGATCGCCATGTCCATGTGCCACAGCTTCGCTCCCACATCCTCGACCATCTTGATGCCGTCGCCCGTGTTGAACTGCCAACCCTCGAACTTGAAGGGGTAGCACTTGAGGTAGGCGTTCTTGAGATCCTCGTTGAACTCGAAGCCGCCCGTGGTCATGATGACGCCCTTGCGAGCCTTGACCGTCTTCTCCTCGGAGCCGATCATCGTGTACGCGCCGACGATCTCCTTGGTCTCGGGGTTCTGGATGAGACGCTCGTCGTGGCAGTCGAACAGAACCTGCACGCCCAGCTTCTCGCGCTGCGCGTCGAGCTCGCGGAACGACAGCATGCCGAAGCCGTCGACGGAGGACAGCTTGCAGGAGCCCTCGTAGGCGTTGTCGTCCAGGAAGTAGTACTCGGGGATGGCGCCGGCCAGCGCGACCTCGGACACCTCGTAGGTCATGCCGTACTTGTCGGCGTACTCGGTGTTGCGAACGCACTCGTTGACCCAGGCGTCGATCATCGGCTCGGGGGTCTTGCCGTGCGTGAACGCCTTGATGTACTTCTTGAAGCGCTCTTTGTCGCTTTCCTCGACGATGGTCCACTCGCCGTTGTTGATGCGGCTGTTGCCGCCGCCCTCGACGGGAGCCTTCTCCAGCACGATGACTTCCTGGCCGCACTCGTCGGCGCCGATGAGCGACGCCCACATGCCCGCGCCGCCGTAGCCGATGACCAAGAGGTCGCACTCGTAGTCCCAGCTCTTCGGCAGCCAATCGCCCGAAGCCGCGCCCGTCGAACCCGACGCGCAGCCGGCCAGCGCGGCGGAACCCGCCACGGCTGCGGCAGCGACGCCCGCGCCCTTCAGGAACGAACGACGGGAAACTCCGCCTTCCATGCCTTTGCTCATAGTGTTCCTTCCTCCTACTTGAATGAACGAACCGATTCCCGCACCCGCGCAGCTATCGAGCTCGCGAGCATCGAACATCGGCCCCTGCCTCTCTCCCAGCAGAGATGCCCCTCCTTGGAAGCATCCGTTCTTGCCTTTCGAACCTTACGCTCGGCACGTTTCCGGCACATCTGATGGGCGGTCGGATTTTTCGCAGGACATCTGACGTTGAATAGGATTTTCCAGATCAGACCCCTATCGGATGCTCCATCCGATTTGATCGACGTATGAAATTGCGTATGATGCTACTTATGAGTTTTGTTGCAAACGGGAGGGAGCCGCGTCGCTCGGCGCGGCCCGTGGCATGAACGCTGGGGAGAGATGCACATGCAATACGGAACCAAGGGCGAAGGCCGGGACGGCGCTACCGGCGGCCTTCCGAACGGAGGAGAGGGCGGCCAGGCGGCGGAGGCGGCCGCGGAAACGACCTCCGCGGAACGCGACTCGCGCACGCTCGACTACCTGATAACCGTCATAGGGTTCGGCTTGTGCCGCGCATGGATCGTGTTCTGCCTGGGCGCGCCGCTCATCGCAGGCGCAGCATCATCCTTCACCTGGGCCTACCTCTTGTTCGGCGCGCTCAGCGCGCTGACCGTGTCGTTCGTTGCAAATCGAAGCGGCAAGCGCGAGGGCGTCGTGCGCGTCGCGCTGTTCCGCGCAACTCCGGTAGCCCTTGCCGCAAGCGGCATCATCATCCCCGTGGCGCTAGCCCTGAACAGCGAGGCGCTCATGATCGTCGGGTTCGTAGCCGGCGGCTTGGGAGCGGGGCCCTTGCAGGTGCTGTGGGGCGACCGCTTCGCCCGCCACGCCACGTTGTTCGCCGCCGTCGCTTCCCCCGCGGCGGCCATCGTCACCGCGCTCGTCGCCGGCATGTCGAACGATCATACGAGCTTCATCGGCTTCGCGGTGATACCCCTGTTATCGTTCGGCTTGCTGCTGTTCGAAGCGAACCGCACCGGCCTGTCGTGGAGCGACCTCACGCAGAAGCCCAAAGAGGAACTCGCGGTCGAGAACGCGAATGCCGACAACCCCTCGGCCCGCTCGACGTCTCAGAGGGACGCCGAGGAAGAACCGGGTGCGAAGTTCGGCGTGGGCAAGCTCATGTTCTCTATCATGACGTTCTCGTTCCTGTGCCGCTTGTTCGATGCCATACCCGCCTACGACGACCCGTTCGCGTTCGTCGGCGGAAGCGCAATATTCGGACTCATCGTAGTGGGCGTGGTGTTCCTCGTCATCGTGGCGAAGCTGCGCGAGCGCTTCAACGCCGCACTCACCTACCGGCTGTCGTTGCCCATCATGGTGGCGGGATTCGTCGCCATTGCGCTGTTCTTCGACACGCACGCCGCCATGTCCATCCTGCTGATCAACGCGGGTTACGAGTTCTTCGACATCCTCACCTGGGTGCTGTTCGTAGACGTATCGCGTCGACGCAACGAGAACGCGCTGCATATCTTCGGGTTGGGCGTGGCCTTCATGTTCGCGGGAATGGGAGCGGGAACCATGGCGGGCAGGGCGTGCGACGCGATGATCGCCAGCGGGGACATGCAGATCTCCGCCGTGGCCATGTTGGCCACGCTGTGCCTTGTGGTGGTGGCGTTCATGGTATTGCCCGAGGGCGTGGTGGCGCAGCTGTCGCAAACCATGCGCACAAGCCGCAAGGAAAAGGACGTCGAAGAAGCACCCGCCGTCGCGGTTGTCGATGCGGGCGCGGGGCGGCTCGAGCAGCACTGCGCGAGCGTGGCGAGAGATTACGGCCTGACGCCGCGCGAGAGCGAGGTCATCGTGCTTCTGGCGTACGGTCGCACCCTGTCCATCATCGCCCGCGACTTGCAGATTGCAAAGGGTACCGCCCGCACGCACATCGAGAACATCTACCGCAAGCTCGACGTGCATAAGCAGCAAGAGCTGATCGATCTGGTTGAGACGTACGAATAGGCGAGGGCGACGCCGCCCTCGCCCGGCGGGAACCCGCTACTCTTCCTCCCCCGCGGCCGCGTCCGCTTCGGCCTGCTTCCTGCGCTCTTCGCGCTCGCGATCGAGCTCCTCGAGCACTTCCTTCGGCGACTTCGGACGCGGCAGCTCGTGGGAGATCGCCTCGGCCAGCGCCTCCTCGTCGGCGCCTTCGATGACGATGCTTTTGATCGCGTCGCCCACCCCCAGCTCCTGCACCGTATCGATACCTTCGATCACCTGGCCGAACACGGTGAACTTCTCGTCGAACTCAGGCTGCTCGGACAGCGAGAAGTAGAACTGGCAGCTACCCGAGTTCGGCTCGGACTTGTGCGCCATGCAGAGGCTTCCCAGCACGTGCTTGTTGTTCGGGTTGGTCTCCCACTCGTCCACGATGGTGTAGCGCGCGTCGCCTGTGCCGGGATGGATGCCGCGGATCATGCCGCGCGCCGCCGCGTCCACCTGCGCAGGCCCCAGCGTGCGCGTGGTGGGACAGCCGCCCAGCACCACGGAGCCCGGCTTGTGCGCGTGGAACTTCAACTTGTCGTAAAACCCGCGTGCGGCGAGCTCGATGAAGTTGCCCGCGGTCACGGGCGCGTCCTTGCCGGCCAGTTGTACGCGGATCGTGCCGCGCGACGTCTCGATGACGGCAACCTCGTTGCCGTTGGGAATATAGTACGGGGTGTATACGGGCAGAACGATGCGTCCCATGAAATGCCTCCTTGTGTATGTCGAACCTTGTGCGTCTCCCATGATACCCGCGCCCCGATTCCTTGCATCAGATGGAGCATCGTATTTTGCCGAAGAGCGAGGCGGGAACGACCCCGACTGCGCATCTACACAAAAAGGAGTATCATCGTGAGGTTGTTGGAGAAGAGAGGAACCGCTATGCCGTCGATCGTTCGCGTCGCGTATTTCAGCCCCACGCATACCACCAAAACCGTCGCGGAAGAGGTGGCCGGCGCGCTGGCTGCGCCGCTTGGCGCTTCCGTCGAGATCGTCGATCTCACGTTGCCGGGGCATCGTCCGGCCGACGTCTCGTGCGGCGCCGACGACGTGCTGGTGTTCGGCTTCCCGGTGTACGCCGGGCGCGTGCCCGTGCTGCTGCGCGACGAGTTCGCACACCTGATCGGCCAAGATACGCCCGCCGTGATCGTGGGGCTGTACGGCAACCGCGACTTCGACGACGCGCTGCTGGAAGCCGCCGACCTGCTGGGCGAGCGCGGGTTCGACGTGGTGGCGGCGGGCGCGTTCATCGGCGAGCACTCGCTGACGGCCCGCGTGGGAAGCGGCCGCCCCGACGACGCGGACGTTGCCGCAGCGCAGCGCTTCGGCCGAGAGCTGGGCGAGCGCCTGGCGCGCGGAAGCCGCCTGCCCCAACCCGCCATCAAGGGAAACCGCCCCTACAAAGAGCTCAAGCCCGGCGCCGACGTGCGCCCCATCACCACCGACGCGTGCACGAGCTGCGGCATCTGCGCGGCGCGCTGCCCGCTCGGCATCATCGACGAAGACGATCCCGCGCTCATCGGCGAGGGTTGCCTCCACTGCTGCGCCTGCGTGAAAAGCTGCCCCGAAGACGCGAAATACTTCTCGAGCGAATCCACCGACGCGGTGATAGCCATGCTGGAATCGAAATGCCTCGAGCGGAAGGAGCCGGAGCTGTTCTGGTAGGGCGCGCCGCGCTAGTCCAGCAGCGCTTCGCCCAGTACCGAGTCGAAGCGCACCGACGTGCCGTCGGCGTAGGCCACGTTCCACACGCGATAGTCGAGATGCTCGGGCACGCTGCCGCCATCGATCGCGCATCCTTCGCCCGACGTAACGGCCTCGTCTTTCCCGCGATCGTCTGCCTCCACGTCTTTCACGCTCGCCACGGCATCGCCTTCCTCGGCGTCCGCCGCGCGCTCCTCGGCGGCGATGTCCGAGGGATCGACGCCCTGGTGCAGCGCGGCCTCCGCTTCGGCCACGGCTTCGGCAAGCTCGCTGTCCGTGGGCGCATCGCGCTTCGACTGCGAGCCCTGCAGCTCGTCGGTCCACCCCTCGCCCGTCGCAAGGTCCACCTCTTCGGAATACCGGTCGACTTCCTGCGTTTCGGGACGATGCGCCGCCTCGTACTGCTGCAACTCCAAGTAGTCTGCGCGGTGGGCGTCGGCTACCTGCGCCTCGATGCTCGCGCACGCGGGAATGCGGATGGCGGCGATGGCATCCGCGCCGAACGCACCCCCCGCAAGCAGCTGGCGCGCACGGGCGACGAAGCCGGCAGCCTCGGGCGGGATGGAGGAATCCTTCATGCGGATGGCGATGACCGGCCCCGCGCCGAACTTCACCTCGGCCCAGGCGAACGGCACCGGCTGCTCGCCGTTGTTCTGTCTGGCATCGTTCTCGCGCGCCACCAGGGCAGACGTCTCGGCGAACTCCTCGTCGAGCCACGTAGCCAGCGCGTCGCGCCACAGCGGGTCGTCGTCGGCCTCGGCGGTGACCGCGTCGTCGCCCAGGTCGAACCGCAGCACGTTCGCGCGCTGCGAGCCCTTCGCGGCGCGCACCACCTCGGTGGGAGCGACGGCCGTGAAGCGGCGCGCCATCTCGACGCTGTCGCCGCCCTGGTAGCTGTCCTCGTCGAGGACGATATGCAACTGCACGGGAGGATGGATGGATGCGGGCATGGAGGTTCCTTTCGACGCAAGCCGAGCGTCGGCGCGCCCGAGGCGGCCGAAGCGCTTCGGCGGAATGTTCAGTATCCGCGCATTGTCGCCCATACCGTCGTGCGAGCACCGCGCAACGCGCGCGCGTTGCGCAACCGTTGCGACCCTTTCATTGAAGGGAAAGCAACGGCGCAAACCCCTTCAGGACGCTGAAAAAGCCGCCGCCCAGGGAGGGAGGGGGCGACGGCTTCGGGGATGCAGGCGCCGCGGGATGGCGGCGCCTGCGAGAGGTATGCTTAGATGTCGAGGCTGGGGATCTTGGCCTCGGCGTCGCCGCCGGCGGCGTTGATGCCGGCGATGCGGCCGAAGGTCACGCAGCGGCCGTGGCCGATGCCCGGCACGTACGTGGGATAGTCGCCCGCGCCGAAGAACTCGCCGGCAGCCGAGCCGCACACGTACAAGCCCTCGATCGGCTGGTCCTCGGCGTCGAGCACCTGGCAGTCGAGGTTCTGGCGAAGGCCGCCGCACATGGTGAGCAGGCTGGCCACCAGCTTGCCGGCGTAGAACGGCGGGTCCTGCACCTTGCCCATGACCTCGGGACGCTTGCCGAAGTCGAGGTCCTTGCCCAGATCGCACAGCTCGTTGTAGCGAGCGACCGTGGCTTCGAGGTTCTCGGGCGGCACGCCCATCTTCTGCGCGAGCTCTTTCAGCGAGTCGGCCTTCACGGTCTGACCCTTCTCGATCTCGCCTTCGAGCACGATCTGCTGAGCCTCCAGGTTGTACTCGCCGCCCACGGGCTGCGTGAGCTGACCCCACTGCAAGCCGCCGCCGAGGCCGGCGTCCATCTGCGCCTTCACCTGCTCCAAGCCGTGCGAGTCGTAGATGGTCCAGGCGTCCTTCTGCGTCTGCAGCGCCTTCGTGACGCTCTTCGACTGGGTGTTCACGTCCTCGTTCTTGAAGCGCTTGCCTTCCCAGTTCACATGCAGGAAACCGTAGCTGGCCGCGCCGAAGTCGAGGTGCATGACGGCTGCGTGCGGCTCGGACTTCTGCATGGCGGCACCCGCCCAGATGGCCTGCTTGTGCATGTCGCCGGTGTCGCAGTCGGGCGGGTTGTAGAAGCGGCCGTCCATGGCGTAGGCGGTCATGGGCGAGTAGTACTGGAACATCTCGTCGTCGGCCGCGTAGTCGCCCGAGGCGATGATGACCGATTTCGCGTTGATCTGCGTGTACTCGTCCTTGCCGGTGGAAACGATGGCGCCGGTCACCGGGCCGTTGCCGTCGCGAACCAAACGCTCGCTCTTCGTGCTCCAGCGGATCTCGCCGCCCAGGTCGGCGATCGTCTCGTACAGCGCCGGCACGAGCACCGCGTTGCCGTACACGTCGCCCACGCCCGAGCCCTGGTAGAACGTGAAGTTGATGGTTTCCTCGTACTTGTCGGCCTGGTAGAAGATGTGCGTGACCGGGTACTCGGTGTAGTCGGGGCCCTTGTAGTAGCCGTCCCACAGAAGCGCTTCGAGGCCCTTCTTGGTGGCCAAGTCGTACAGCCAGTCGAAGCACGCGCCGCTTTTATGCGCGAACTCCCACAGCAGCGGCTCCTTCACGCGGCCCTGCGCCCAGTTGATCCAGCGGCGCACGACGTTGTTGTAGTTCGGCTCTTCCAGCAGGCCCTGATCCACCAGGCCCTGCTGCACCTTCGTATGGAAGCCCGCGATATGCACGCCGCGCGCGACCACCGTTTCGGGGTTCTTGTCGATGGTGATGACCTTCTTCGCGCCCTCTTCCAGCGCGGCGATGGTGGAGCAGCAGCCGCCCAGACCCGCGCCGATGACGAGCACGTCGCAGTCCTCGGTGTTCGTGATCTTGTCGGCGGGGATGGCTTCGGGCGCGATCTCCCAGCTGTGCATGCCGGCCACGTCGGGACCGGCCGAGGCGCCGCTTTCGGCGACCGGCATGCCGCCCGTGGTGCCACCCGTCGCGCCCTCCGTCGTCGCCTTTGCCGCGTCGCCACCGCTTTGCGGAGCGCATCCCGCCAGCCCGGCAACCGCCGCACCCGCGAGCGCGGTGCCGCCCAGGCCCAAGAACGCACGACGCGAAAGACCCTGCTTCTTCTCTTCCTCCATGAGTATTCCCTCCTCCGTTGCCTACCCGCGACCCCTTGTCGCCGCGTTGCCCCGACTGTACGCCCGACCTTGCAGGTCATCATCCCGTTGGCCGGGGGAACTTCGCCTCCCCCGCCCGATTTCCCCCTACCTGGGGGATGCCTTTTCGCGCAAGCGAGGCGGAAAGGGTGATGTCTGCGCGTATAATCTCTGGCGGGGAAAGCTGCCGAAACCGCCCGCCCGCGCACCGCGCGGCAGAGGCGGCCGATGCATGCAGGGGAGGATGCGGATGACACCATCGTTGCGCAAGGAGCTGTGGCGCACGCCTGATTTGCTGGGGTTCGCGGCGCACTGGACTTGGATCTGGTGCGTGTTCTGGAGCTCGCTGTTCTACGCCGAGGGGACGCTGCTCAACTCGTCGGAATCTGCCGGCGCGGCCGCAGGGCTTTCGACCATCGCGTTGGAGCCGCTGTGGGTGACCTCGCTGCTGGCGAACGTGGTGACCATCGCGTTTCTGCTGCTGCTCTCGTACTTGAGGAACCCTCTTTCCGACGTGAGATGCCTCCCCGTGCTCGCCGCTGCGCTCACCGCGCTGGGCACGTTGGCCATCTCCCATCCGTCGCTCGTGATGACGGGCGGCGGCGCCTCGACCGTCTACCTGGCCGGTTCGCTGCTCACCGGCGTGGGCAGCGGCATCGTCGTGGTGCTGTGGGCCGAGCTTTTGGCCTCGCTGGGGTCGCAGCGCACGGTGAACTACAGCGTGGCGGCGCTGCTGCTCGCAGCCGTGACGTACCTGGTCATCAGCCTGCTGCCCATCGACGCGGCGCAGATGATCGTAGCCTTGCTCCCCCTGATCAGCATGGGGTGCTTCGTCCACTTCAAGCGCAGCGTGCCGCGGCCGCCGCGCGCCATGAGAAACGTGCGCGTGCGCGCGGTGCCACCCATGCGCATGATGGTGATCGCCGTGTTCTTCGGCGTGTCGTTCGGCGTCATGAAGGGGCTTATCGCACCCGTGGGCGACGAATGGATCGGCGTGCGTGACCAGCTGAACATCATCGCCATCGCGGGCGGGGCGCTGGCCGCGTTCGTCGCGATGAGCGTGTGCAAGATGGACTTCGACCACCTGACGTACCAGATCGCGCTTCCGCTCATGGCCGCGGGGTTCCTGTTTTTGCCGATGCACGAGCCATGGAACGTCATCGGCACCGCCGTGCATCAGCTCGGCTACCAGTACTTCTACATCGTGCTGTGGGCGCTGTGGCCCGTGCTGGCTTCGCGCGGCAGCGTGCCTACAGGATGGGTGGTGGGCTGGGGGCTGCTGTGCATCCAGCTGGGCCAGTTCGTGGGATCGGTAGCCGCCGCCATCGCGCTCACGTTCGTCCAGAGCGACCTGGGGCTGGCCATGGTGTCGGCTGGGGTGATCTTCGCGATCCTGATCATCGCGCTGTTCGCCATGGGAAGCGGTTCGGCGAACACGGGCTGGGGCTTCGTGAAGCCCATGGAGGAAGCCGACGCCGCGTCCGATTTCGAGAAGGCCGGCACGCGTCTGGCCCGCCGCTGCCGCCTGTCGCCGCGCGAGATCGAGGTGTTCTTCCTGCTGGCGAAGGGCCGCAACCGCGCCTACATCCGCGAGGAGCTGGTCATCGGAGACGAGACGGTGAAGAGCCACATCAAGAGCATCTACCGCAAAGCCGACGTCCACTCGCAGCAAGAGCTGATCGATCTGCTGGAACGCGAGAGCAGCGCGGACGAGCCGAGGGGACGGGGCTGATCGACGTGGCGAAGAGGCGGTGTGACGGCTCGCCTCCGCTCCTCCTCCGCCACGTGGGCGCAAATGGGCAGCCATGACAATTTGCGCACGCTTGGAACGCGCTTCTAAGCCAGATCGCCCGCATTAGACCTGGTTGCGTCTCGAACCTTCGGCAACGTGCGATCTCGAACGATGCGAGGATTGTCATAGGGTATCGATTTGCGCCTATGCCGAAGAACCCCGGGACCCCGAAGCCCTCTTCGAGGGCGATCCGTCGTTTGCAAGGGGGTTTGGGGAGACGAACCGCGCTCGGAGGGGGCTTCGAGGCCGGAGGGGTGCGGAAAGGGCGGAACCCGGATGCTTCACTTGAAACATCCGTTCTTTTGCTGCCGATGTTTCACGTGGAACATTTTGCGGGAGGGAGGGGCTACCCCCACCCGCGGAGGCCGCCCGGGCGGGCGGCGCCCCCGCGGGCGGGCCGGGGGGCCGCGCCGCCGGTCCGAGCGGCGCGGCGAAGGGCCTAGTAGAACATGAACACGCTGAGGCCCAGGTTGTAGAAGGCCGCGCGCATGCAGACCGCGCCCGCCAGGGCGGCTACGATGGCGACCGGGGCCCAGAGCCTCCAGTTGCCGGAGCGCTTGCCGAGGAAGGCCGCCGCGAGCGGGACGATAGCGCCGACGGCGACCGCGCCGAGCCACAGCAGGGGCGCTTGCGCGCCGACCGTCGCCGCGGCGTCGGCCATGGCCCTGGTCGGGTGCGTCGGGTCGAAGTAGTAGCCGACGTCGGCGAAGGAGCCGGCGGAGAGCTGGAGGAAGATCGCGAAGGCGAGGGCGGCCAGGGCGTTCGCGGCGGCGCCTACGAGGGCGGCGAGGCCTGCGGGGGCCCCGGCGTCGGCCGCGCGCCCGGCGGGCTGGCCCCCGGCTCCCGCTGCAGCCATGATTAATTGGAACGTCGCGGGGCCGAGCACGCAGGCGTTGCCCAGGACGTAGAGGATCCACAGCACCGAGTCCCACGCGGGGCGGGCGGCCATGGTGTAGGAGTGCGCCATTACGGCGACCAGCACGACCGACAGCGCGACCGACAGCCAGGCGAGCCATGTGGGCACGCTCGCCCCGTCGTCGGACTTGCGCAGCATGACCAGGTAGGCCACGGCGACCGCGGCCAGCACGACGATGGCGATCAGCTCCTGGGTGATGCCGGAGGTCAGGTGGCCGAAGCCGTTGAAGATGCGCTCCCAGTGCTCGAGGTGGAAGAACACCGCGATCCCGCCGACGGCCAGAAGGACGGCGCTCGCGATCCAGGCCGGGACCTGCGCCTTCTTCCCGACGCCGAACGCGGCCATCAGAGCCTGCGTCCCGAACAGCCCCGCGCTCCACGCCACCAGCGTGGTGAACACGATCAAAGGCCACTGGAGCTCCATTATTCATCACCCTTCCAGTCGCGGTTGCGCAAGATGAACGCGAAGCACGGGTCGTTGCCTACGTTGGGCAGATGGTGCACGTCGGTGCCGGCGTCGAAGTCCTTCACCAGCTCGCCCAGCGTCACGCGGTTGCCCGCGTACAAGCCATCGTACGAACGGTCGGCGCTGTAGCCGACGGCCGGAGCCTCGAACGACTCGATCCCCTGCTCCAAATCGCCGAAGAAACGCGCGCGGCCGCCGCACTGGATGACGCACTGCGGCAACCCGCCCTGCCCCACGATCTGCGAGCACAGGGTGCACTTCTCCACGACGCCCTCCTCCTCGTTCAAATAGCGGACGTTGTAGGGGCAGCTCATTGCGCAGAACTGGCAGCCGATGCACTTCGCCTTGTCGATCTGCACCGTGCCGTCCTCAAGCTTGTGCGAGGCGCCCGTGGGGCACACCTTGACGCACTCGGGGTCGGCGCAATGCTGGCACTGCACGGGCAGGTAGTACATCTCAACGTCATGCGACGACGTAGCACCTTCCTTCAGAGAAGGACCGATGCGCAGCACCTTGTTCCAGTAGCTGCCGATGGGAACGTTGTTCACCGCCTTACAGGCCACCATGCAGCTCAGGCAGCCCACACACCGGTTGAGATCGGTGGCGATCGCGTACTGCGTCATAGCCTACGCCTCCTTTCGAATCTCGTAGTTCGGCAGCCATTCCTTCAGGCGCGGATCGGAGGCATCGTAGATGATCTCGGTGCCGTCCTCGGGCGCGCAGGGGATGACCTTGCCGTCGGGGCAGTTCTCGGGCGTCGCCTTGTATATCTTCACCGGCACGCCGCGCATGTGATGCGAGCTGATGAACTTGTCCTGGCCGTGCGGATCCCAGATGCATTCGATGTTCGACAGCATGCAGCCGTGCGTCGGGGCGGGCAGCTCCGGGAACCACCAGGCATGCTCGGCGTTCGCCCAGCCTTTCGCGATGCCATGGTACAAATCGACGCTCTGGCGCACCTTGCCCCACTCGGTCTCGATCCAAGCCCAATCGCCCTGCTCCAAGCCCAGTTCCGCAGCGTCGGCCGGATTCATCTCCAGACGCGGCGCAGGCCACAGCTCGCGGCACCACGGCAGCTGGCGATGCTCGGAGTGGAAGTACACGGGGATGCGGCGACCGGTGGTCAGGATGATGGGATACTCTTCCAGGTCGATCTTGCCGCCGTCGGCGGACGACGCGGGCGGCTCGTAGTTCGGCATCATCTCCTTGATGGGATCGAACTTGCCCGGCTCGAACTCGTTGGCCATGTCGATGCAGTAGGTTTCGAACGCCATAGACCAGAATTCCACGAGCGCGTTGGGCGTGGGGCAGCCGAAGTTGTTCACCGGCTGGCCCGAGTCGTCGACCGACCACGGAGCAGCCGTGCAGGCGTCTTTGCCCATGCGCATCCAACCGGTCTCGAAGCGGCGGTAGGTTCCCCAACGGTCGGGCTCGATCTCCTTCGCGTTGATCCAGCCGTTCTCCTGGAAATCCTCTTTGAAGTCCTCGAAATGCTCCCATTTGCAACCCGGATACCGCGTGTCGAAACCCGATTTCTCGTTGTGGGCCTGGAACCACTCCTCCAGGCGGTCGTCGTGGTGGTATGCGCCCGGGCCATCGCCCTTGATGCTCATCCACGTCCCGTTGGGATTACCCTGCTTCTCGAGAGCCTCGAAGATCAGGCGGTTGATGTCGTAGTCGAACTTGGTGTCCGCCGGCGGCTCGATGGCGCGCTGCGTCAAACCGATGCCGCCGGACGCGCCCTGGCTCACACGGATGTTGTTCAGCTCCGTCCAGTGCTGGCACGGCAAAATGATGTCGGCCATCTCGGTACCGGGATGATGGAACATGTTGATGTCAACCCAGAAATCCAGCTTGGACAAGGCCTCCCATGCCAGCGTCGCGTTCGACATGTTCATGAACGAGCCGGATTCGTTGATGCCGCCCTTGAGCGGATACGGATCGCCGTTGATGCATGCTTCCCAGATGCACGTGGCATCGGCCCACTCGTTGTAGTACGGCAGGATCGGGAACTTCTCGGCGCCCACCATGTTGCTGAGGATCTCGCGCCGGTCGGGGATGTTCGTCGGCTCCAGCTTGACGTCGGGCAGGTAGAACGGCGGGCACTGCGGCTCGCCCGTGATGGCCTCCATGCCCTTGAGGGTCCACTTGACCTCCTGCGGCATGTTGACGCCGGGAGCGGCGGTGGCCTGCTCGTCGACCGGCGTGCGGGTCAGGCCGCGATTGCCGGCCGGGCCGTCGAAGTTGCCGGTCATGTAGGACAGGTGCAGAACGGCGCGCACGGTCTGAGCGCAATTGCCCACCTGGTCGGGAGCGAGGTTCAGATGGATGCCGCCATTGCCGTAGGTCTGGCCCTCAGGACGCGTCGCCCACGCGAGGCACGCCTCCTCCACGAGCGCCGGATCGAGGCCCGTCTTCTCCTGGCACCACTCCGTAGTGCACTCCTTCACGGATTCCTCCAGGTAAGCCCACACGGGCTTGGCAACGTGCTTCGTGCCGTCTGCCAGCTCGATCTCGTGCGTCCCCTTCAGATCGAAGTCGATGCCGGCCTCCTCCAGCTCCCAGTAAGACAGCGGGGGAAGATAGCCTTCCTGCGACGTTCCCTTGTACACGACTTCCATCTGATCGCGCGTGGGGGCGACGTGGTTGCAGCCTTCCCATTGCGTGGCATCGGCGTCCCAATACACCAGGCCGCCCGCGCCGTCGTTGGCGTTCTTGTTCCACGCATAGAACTTGTGGGGGCTGCCGCCCTCTTTCAGGTCGCTCTCCTTCAGAAGACGGGTCTTCAGCTTCGTGCCGATGAGGTCCTCCAAAGGCGGCACTTGGACAGGCGATGACAGGTCGATGTAGCGGCCGCCCGTAGGCTCCATGTCCTCGACCACCAGAAGCGACGCATCGGTCCAACGCTTCACGAACTCCCAGTCCACCAGGTCGTGCTCGATGATGATGTGCTGCCAGCACAGCGCGAGCGCGCCGTCGGTGCCGGGCTTGAGGTTCAGCCAGTAGTCGGCCTCCTTGCCCGAGCCGGACAGGCGCGGGTCGATGCAGATGTGCACGTCGGCCTCGGCCATCTTGTCCACCAGGTTGCGGCAGCTGTCATCGTAGTTGGAGTTCTCGGGCGCGGTTCCCCACTGCACGTACACGCGCGGCCCGTCGCGCAACGCCATCCACGGGGCGCCGTCGACCGAGCTGATCCACCCCATCAGGCGGCGCGGCCCCTTGCAGATCTCGGAAGCCACATGCGCGTTCGGGGTATCGAACAACCATTTGTAGAACGCATAGGGGCCGTATACCCACTGGCGCGACGTACCCGCCATGTTGAAAATGGACTGCCCGCCGTACCGGTCGATGATCTGCTGGAACTTCTCGCCGATGGTCTGCATCGCCTCGTCCCACGTGATGCGCTGCCAGCCGGGGTCCTCGCCCTTGGGATTCGTGCGCTTCATGGGATGGTATATGCGATCGGGATGGTACGCCGCCTGGATGGACGACTGCGACTTGCCGCAGCAGTTACCGCTCGACTGGAACGACGACTGATCGCCCTCCACCTTGACGGCGCGACCGTTCTGCACGGTCACCCACACGCCGCACTCCATCTTGCCGCAGCCGCGGCAGCACGTGCGCACGCGCTTGATGTCGTCGCCGCGCGCAGCCGCGCCGGCATCCTCGGCCAGCGCCGCGTTCGGGGCGGCGGCCGTGCAGGCCACGGCAGCGCCCGTCACGGCAGCCAGCTTCGTGAACGCACGGCGCGTCAGATTGAGCTCTCCCATTCCTCCTCCTTCTCCGTCTCGTCCTTCGCGGCGGCCGCGGCTTCCGCGCCCGCTGCTTTGTTCGAGCATGCGCCGCGATGCCGTTAGGCGCATCATGCATTTCTGCAAAAAGTCGAGCGAAGCAGCCGCTGCGACATCATGCGTTTCCCATGATTTTGGAGAAACCCCTGATAAACAAAGCATGACTTCAAAAATCAACATAGCGGGCCACGCAAGCCGGAAGGATCGAGCACGCTATAATGAGCCGCAGGGGATCGAGATCTTGAGGGGGAATTCTCGTGACGCACATGCCGAAACCGCTGACAACCGCTCGGGATCGATTGCGGGAAACGTCGCCGCGAAGCCTTCTGAACCTGCGCATGGTCGGCTTCGCCTTGGCGCGCGCCTGGGTGTACCTCATGTTCCTGGGCACCGCCACTAGCTCCATCACCTGGAACGGCGAACCGCTGCCCGGAGGAGCGTATCTGGGGTCGACGCTCGTGCTATGCGCCACCTTGTTCGCGAGCGCGATCTTCCATCGGCGCTTCGCGACGCTTGTCAATCGCCGCGCCTTCCGGTTCCTCGGACCGGCCCTCACCACCGTCGGCACGCTTGCACTCGCCTACGCGACGCTGCCAGATGCTCCGTCGATCGAGCTATGCGCGCTGGGCTCGATCTTGACCGGTGCCGGATCGGGATTGATCGATCTGGGGTACGGCGAGCTGTACCGCAACGTCGATCCTCGTCGCACTTCGTTCGAAACGCCGCTCGCCTTCCTCATCGCGGCGGCCCTCTTCCCCGCCGTGCTCGCCTTGCCGCCCGTTGGAGCATGCGTGATCTGTGCGCTGCTGCCCGCGATTTCCGGTTGGATCCTGTTCGTGAAGCTGAAAACGTGGTCGTCGAAAATCGAACCCGTCGTGCAGCCTTTCGAGATCCACTTAGGCAAGTTCTCCTGGAAGATCGGCATATGCGCATGCCTCATCGGCATGGCCGACGGCGTAGTGCGCGCGGTTTTCATCACCGCGAACGCCGCGACCGTGGACACCTTCTACCGTTTCCCCTTGCTGTGGTCGAGCCTGCTTACCATCGCCATCATCTACGGCTGCGTGCTGTTCTCCAGCAAGACGGGCCTGCGCCCCGTGTACCGCTCCGTGATGCTGGTCATGGCCGTGTTCTTCATGCTTCTGCCCGTGTTCACCGGTTTCTCCGAAATCGAGAGCACCATCGCGTTGGCGGGTTACGGCACGTTCAACGTGCTTATCTGGATACTCCTTGCCGACATCTCGTTCACGTACCGGCTTTCGGGCATCATGGTGTTCGGCATCGGCTGGGGCATGGTGACGCTCGGCGTGCTGCTGGGCTCGTCGTTGGGACAGTTCGTGTGCACGTTCGCGCCGTTCTCGCCGCAAAGCCTCAGCCTGATCGCGCTCATGGCCACGCTGGCCATCCTCATCTCGTACATGTTCGTGTTCAACGAGAACGACCTCATCGCGCTGGCGAAGGGCGACGAGGATAAGGACGTAGCCGAACCGAAACGCCAGCGTTTTCAAGATCGCTGCAAAGACGTGGCCGGCGAGTACGGCCTATCGCCGAAGGAAACCGAGATCATGATCCTGTTCGCGAAGGGCCGCTCGAGCACCCGCATCCAAGAGGAGCTCTATCTGTCGCGCGGCACGGTGACCACGCACCTGCGCCACATCTACCAGAAGATGGACGTTCATGGCAAGCAGGAGTTCCTCGACGTGATCGAAGGACGCGAATAGCTTACGCACCGGAAAGCGTGATCGCAACTTGCAACCCTCATTCTGCCCGCATCCGGATGCGGGCAGAATGAGACAAGGGGACGGGGCTGATGTCTCATTTCCCTAACTTCGTGACTCACAAGCGATCGCGAAGCAGGAATCGCACCCACTTCTGCAACTTTTTCGACTTCATGGCAAGCAGGACGAAGCGCCACCAGGGATTTCTACGCGCCTCGCTGTCGCCTTCCACTTGCGCGCTTCCTTGCTGCCGCAAAAACACCTGATGGGGGAACCGACTTCAGGAGCACGTTTGCCACGAAGTCGAAAAAGTTGCAGAAAGGGCATCGAATCCTGTTTTTAGATAGGGATATCGTGAGACGAAGAGGCCGCCAGCCCTCCTCGAGGGCGATCCGTCGTTTGCAAGGGGGTTTGGGGAGACGAACCGCGCTCGAGGAGGGCTGGCGACGTCTGCAGAAAGCATGCGGCCAAGCAGCGCTCCCGCGGGCGGGCCGGAGGCCGCGCCGCCCGGACCGGCGGCGCGGCGGAGCCATCCTAGTAGAACATGAACACGCTGAGGCCGAGGTTGTAGAAGGCCGCGCGCATGCACACCGCGCCGATGAGGGCGGCGACGATCGTCACCGGGGCCCAGAGCCTCCAGTTGCCGGAGCGCCCGCCCATGAAGGCCGCCGCGAGCGGGACGACAGCGCCGACGGCGACCGCGCCGAGCCACAGCAGGGGCGCCTGCGCGCCGACCGTCGCCGCGGCGTCGGCCATGGCTCTGGTCGGGTGCGTCGGGTCGAAGTAGTAGCCGACGTCGGCGAAGGAGCCGGCGGAGAGCTGGAGGAAGATCGCGAAGGCGAGGGCGGCCAGGGCGTTCGCGGCGGCGCCTACGAGGGCGGCGAGGCCTGCGGGGGCCCCGGCGTCGGCCGCGCGCTCGGCGGGCTGACCTGCGGGAGGCGCTGCGGCCATGAGGAACGCGAACGTCGCAGGCCCCAGCACGCAAGCGTTGCCCAGCACGTAGAGGATCCAGAGCACGCTGTCCCATGCGGGGCGGGCTGCCATGGTGTAGGAGTGCGCCATGACGGCCACGAGCGCGACCGACAGCGCGACCGAGGCCCACGCCAGCCACTTCGGCACGCTCGCGCCGTCGTCGGACTTGCGCAGCATGACCAGGTAGGCCACGGCCACCGCGGCCAGCACGACGATGGCTATCAGCTCCTGCGTGATCCCCGAGGTCAGGTGCCCGAAGCCGTTGAAGATGCGCTCCCAGTGCTCGAGGTGGAAGAACACCGCGATCCCGCCGGCGGCCAAGAGCACCGCCGAGCATATCCAGGCCGGCACCTGGGCGCGCTTGCCCGTCCCGAACGCGGCCATCAGGGCCTGCGTCCCGAACAGCCCCGCGCTCCACGCCACCAGCGTGGTGAACACGATCAAAGGCCACTGCAATTCCATGGTCTACCCCCTCCACTTCCGGTCGGAGCGCAGCAGGTACATGAGCTCCGGGCCATTTCCAACATCGGGCAGACGATGGATTTCGTCTTCCGTATACGGTTCGACGTACTCCTTCAGCGTGACGCGCGTCTGCTGCATTTCGGCGTAGTCGCACGACAAGGCTTGAGGCGGAGCCGGTGCCTCGAACCCGTCCACGCCCTGCTCCAAGTCGCCGAAGAAGCGCGCACGCGAGCCGCATTGCGCCACGCACTGCGGAAGCTCGCCTTGGGCGATCTTCTGCTCGCACAGCGTGCACTTCTCCACCACGCGCTCCTCTTCGTTGAGGTAGCGAACGTTGTAGGGGCAGCTCATCGCGCAGAACTGGCAGCCGATGCACTTCGACTTGTCGATCTGCACGGTACCGTCGGCCGCCTTATGCGAGGCGCCCGTGGGGCACACCTTCACGCACTCGGGATCCGCGCAATGCTGGCATTGGATGGGCAGGAAGTACATCTCAACGTCAGGCCAGTCTCCGCTGCCGCCCTCTATCGGGTTCGGCCCCACGCGCAGCGTCTTGATCCAGAACGATCCCACGCCCACGCCGTTCGCTGCCTTGCACGCGACCGTGCAGGCAAGGCAGCCGACGCACCGGTTCAAATCGGTGATGATTGAGTACTGCGTCATCGTTTACGCCCCCTCTCCGGCCCACGCTTCTTCGCCTTCAACGCGGGAACGCAGCCCCGTTCCCATCCATTCCTTCAACCGCGGGTCGCTCGCGTCGCAGATGCACGGATTGCCCTGCGGGTCGCACGGCACCGGGTTGCCGAACGGCGAGTTCTCCTCGGTCGCCTTGTACACCAGCACGGGAACCGAGCGCATCGTTGCTGCACCGCACACCACATCCTGGCCGTAGGGATCCATCACGCAGTTGATGTTCACCAGCTCGTAGCCGTGGCTGGCCGTGTCCATCTCGGGGAACCACCACGCGTGGTTCGCGTTCACCACGCCCTTGCTGATGCCGTAGTACAGATCCAGCACCTCGCGCACCTTGCCCCACGGGCTCTCGATCCACACCCAGTCGCCCTGCTCGAGCCCCAGACGCGCAGCGTCGTTCGGGTTCATCTCCAGGCGCGGCGCGGGCCACAGCTCGCGGCACCACGGCAGCTGGCGATGCTCGCTGTGGAAGTACACCGGCTGGCGCGCGCCCGTGGTCATGAGGAACGTCGCATCGGGGTGCTCCTGCAGGCTGGCGGGATAATCCATGTTGCGCAGCTTCGACTCATCGATGTCGGCAACCTTCGCGGCGTCGAAGTACTCGGGCGTGGTCACCGGCGAGTTCGTGGGTTCGCGGTACACGGGGAACTTGTCCTCGTCGCCTAAGTACGCCTCGCACACGAGCGACCAGATTTCAATGAGGCCCGACGGCGTCATGAAGCCCGGATGGTCGTCCACCAACGGGAACAGGTTGAAGCCGCCCTGCTGGCGACGCCAGCCCATCTCGTGCCGGCGGTACGTGCCCCAACGCTCGGGATGCCACGTGCGGCAATCCATCCAGCCGTTCTTCTGGAAGTGCTCCTTCGCTTGCTCCCACGTGGGACCGTCGGGGAACTCGGCTGTCTTCCACGCGTCCACGTTGTCCTTGAGCACGCGACTGCGGTTCGGCCAACGGTAGTCGGTCTTCTCGCCGAAGTTGAGGATCTCGGACGGCTCGGCCGACTCGTCCTTCGTGTTCCACGGCACGCCCATGGCCTTGTACATGCCCACGTTCCAGTCGGGATCGTAGATGCACTCTCCCGGCGCCTCGACAGCGGCGCACCCGCAGCCGAAGAATCCTCCCGCGCCCTGACTGACACGCGTGGTGTCCACCTCCAGCCAGTGATAACACGGGAAGATGACATCGGCGTTGCCGTTGTTCGGGCAGAACCACAGGTTGATGTCGGTGAAGAAATCGAGCTTGGTCATAGCTTCCCACGCCACATCGATGTTGCCCATGTTCATGAAGTCGCCAGACTGGCACACGCCCGCGTGCAGCTGGTACGGCACGTTGTTGTCGAGGCACCCGTCCCAAATGGCGTTCGAGTCGGCCCAGCGAGCCCAGTAGCGATTGAGGGGGAAGCGCTCGGCATCCACCTCGTTCGCTTGGCGCTCGAACACGGTCTTGGGATTCGGCCACGCCTGCGACGCGCGGAACGCACCACCCATGCGCTTGGCGATGACGAGAGCTTCGGCATCGGAAGGAACCTTGTTGCCGTAGCGCTCGACCAAAGGCGAGTCGTTGTCGATAAGGTATCGCACGAAATCCTGCATCTTTGCGGCGAGCCCTTCGAGGTCGACATCGCGGCCCTCCCACGTCTTCGCCGCATCGCCGTACGGCGCCCCTAGCTGCATATTGGAGCGACCGGGGTTGCCGTCGAACTGAGCCTTTGAAGATCCGCGGTTGCCTGCCGGCTCGTCGGAGTTGCCGGTGATGCACGACAGGATCTGCAGCGCACGCACGTTCTGGATGGAGTTTCCGTTCTGGTCGGTGGCCAGCTGGAAGTGGATGCCGCCGTTGCCGTGCAGCGGGTTGATGCGCGTCGTCCAGGCGCGCACGGCTTCCTCGTTCTTCGCGGCTGGAACGCCGGTGACCTCTTCCGCCTTCTCCATCGTATACTCGCTGGTCAGCTCATGGAAAGCATCCCATACCGTACGCGCCTTGTGCACAGAGCCGTCTTTGAGCGTTACCTCCACCTCTCCGGGAAGTAGCGCTGGGCGCTTCGGCAAGCCCTTGGGATTGCATGCGTCCGAGCCGTCGGGGAAGCGGTCGGGCTCGGTGGCCGGATCGGCGAACGTCGACTGGTCGGGCAGCCACGCGTCGGCCACAAGCGGCTTGTACGGATGCTCGATCCACGTGCCGGTGGTAGGGATGCGGTGCTCCTCGCCTTCCCACTTGCCCAGCTCGGCGTCCCAGTACGTCAGACGTTCGTTCGCCTCGTCCCACACGATGAAGCGCTGGTACTTGCCGTCTTCCTTGAGGTCGGCCTCGGTCAGCAGCTTCGTCTTCATGTTGATGCCGCCATTGCCCTCCACCAACCAGCCTTCGGTGAGCTCGGGTTTGTCGTCGACGTAGAGGAACGATGCGTTCGACCAGCGACGCACCATGGTGTCGTCATAGGCCTCGTTCTCGATGACCCAGTTGAGCCACGACAGCGCCAGCGCGCCATCGGTGCCGGGACGAAGAGGCAGCCAGATATCGGCCTCTTTGCCCAGCGGCGTGACGCGCGGATCCACCACGATATGCTTAGACGCGCGATGCGCGACGTCGGTGACCGTGCGGTTCGTGGAGTCGTAGTTGGAATACTCGCACGCCGTGCCCCACTGCACGTACACGCTGGGCTCGGCCTCCACCTCCATCCACGGGGACCCCATCTCGTCGGTCATGATGCCGCCGAAGTGGCGCGGGCCTTTGCACACCTGGTAGGCCAAATGCGCGTTCGGCGTGCCGAACAGCTGTTTCATGCCCTGATAAGGCCCGAGCGACCACACGCGCGACGTGCCGCACATCACGAAGATCGACTCCCCGCCGTACTTCTCCTTCACTTCCTTGAGCTTCTCGCCGCATATCTCGAACGCCTCGTCCAGCGTGATGCGCACCCAACCGGGATCGTCCTCGCCCTTAGGGTTCGTACGCTTCACCGGGAAACGAAGGCGGTCGGGATGATATAGCGCCTGCATCGATGACTGCGACTTCGAGCAGCAGTGCCCGCGGCTTTGCGGCGCGGACTCGTCGCCTTCCACCTTGACGACCTTGCCGTCGCGCACGGTTACCCAAACGCCGCACTCCACCTTGCCGCAAGCGCGGCAGCACGAGCGAACGCGCTTGACTTCCCCCGCATCGGCATCGACGCCCTCGGCAAGCGCCTGCATCGGCTCGGCGACCGCCGTGAGCGACGCAGCGGCACCGGTGACCGCCATCGCCTTCATGAAGCTGCGGCGCGTGAGCGTGAGCTGAGTCATTGATCCCCACCTTCCTTTCTCGTCTCTCGCTTCATACCTGAAACGATGGAGCCATCCTAAGCGGTGAAGGCGGGCATCCCCTCCCAGCAGCGCTATGATTTTGCGTCGAGACGGAGTGGCGGGGCATCATACCGTGGCTATGATTTTTCGCAAAACCCCAGGAAACAGCCATCGACAAAGGGGAAAGGTGGCAGGTGCGGAGCAGCAACCCGATGACGGTGCAGTATGATGAACAGCAAGGGTTCGCAGACGAGGGGGAAAGCGGGTACCTGATGGAAATCAAGCTTCCGCGGGTCAAAGTGGAGGTGCGCGAGGATGAGGGGTTCTCGCTGGGAAAGCTGTCGCCAGCGCTCATCGTCGGCTTCGGTGCCCACTGGGCGTGGGTCTACCTCACGATGTTCAACGGCCAGCAGCTGTTCTTCTGGAACGCGGCCGATCCGGCGGTGCCGGCCGGGCTCTTCCACCCCGTGTCGCTCGTGTTCTTCGTCATGACGCTGCTGTCCTACGGCGTGCTATCGCGCGCATACCGCCGTTTGTTCGCCACGCAGCGCCGACGCGCACGCCTACGGTTCATCGGCGCGACGCTCGGTTTCGCCGGCACGCTGTTCATGTGCTTGGCGGACGTCGGAAGCGCAGCGGGCATCGCCGCGCTCGCGGCGGGAGGTGCGACCACCGGCATCGGCTCGGCCATCCTCCTGATGAGCTACGGCGTGTCGTTCGGGCAATGCGACATCGCCACCATCGTCACCAGTACGGCGCTCTCGCTGGTGGCGGGCATCGCGCTGTACACGGCAGTGTCTAACCTGGACCTGCTCCATCCGCTGGGAGCCCTGGCCGCGGCCCTCATCCCGTTCCTCGAGTGCTGGTGCCTCTACCGGTGCAGCACCGTGCTCGTCGACAAGCTCGAGTTCGCCGCCATCACGCTCAAGGTGAGGAAAACCCCGTTCGCGCTGCGCCTGTGCGCGCCCAGCCTGCTGTTCGGGTTCGCGCTGGGCGCCGTGCGCACGCAAGCCATCGCCGACATGCACTTGGTAGGGGGCCTGGGAACGCAGGTCGTCTGCATCGGGGCGGCCGCGCTCACGGCGTGCGCGCTCATGATCGCCGTCATGCTAACGCAGCGCCAGCACATCAACTTCATGTTCCGCCCCCTGCTGCCCCTCATCGCGATCGCGCTGGTCGCGGTCTACTTTATCGCCGACGCGACGCCCTTCACCACGTTCGCGCTGCTGCTGTGCTACCTCCTGTTCGAGGGCACCATGTGGGTGAGCTACGCCGACATCACCCAGCGTTTCCGCCTGACGTCGTTCGTGGTGTTCGGGTTCGGACGCGGGGCACTCGCGCTGGGCGCGCTCATCGGGATGACGGCCTCCTTCGCCATCCCCGCGCTCGACTCCGCAACCAATCCGGCGAACACGCTGATCATCGTGTTCGCATGCATCATTTTCGGCTTCGGCGCCCTGCCGCGCGGCAGCGAGCTGCGCGCCCTCATCGTGGGTGAATCGGACAACCCGGCAGGCGAGATGCTCCGCGGGCGCGAGCGCGCCGAGTCCCCCGAAAAAGCGCGCGCCGGGCGGTTCAAGCGCAAGTGCGAGCTGGTGGCTAACCGCTACCTCCTGTCGAAGAAGGAAACAGAAGTCCTGTTCCTGCTGGCGAAAGGCCGCAACGCCGCCTACATCCAGGAGCAGCTCTACATCTCCGAGGGCACCGCCCGCACCCATATGCGCCACATCTACAAAAAGCTCGACATCCACACCCAGCAAGAGCTGATGGACCTGGTGGAGGGCTCAGAGGAAGAAGTCGCGTAAGCGAGGCGGCCGCCAGAGATCCAAGGGCGTACCGAGCCGGGCGCCCGACTGCGGCTGCCGCTTCCGGATGGGCTCCTCCACCACCAGGATGTTGTCCGCGATGTCGAGCGTAGAGAAGTCTTAGATGCGTCGCCTTGGCGCAGTCGGAAGGAAGCTGCGCGCTCCCCTTCGCGGACGCCGAGGCGCGCTTTCCCTACTACGCGTTGTTCCGAGCCGATGAGCGCACCAGCGCCATCGGCTTCTTCCCCGACGCTCTCGAGGAAGAAGCCCGACGCTTCGGCCCCGACATCGCGCACGAGGGTTAGCGCTCGTACACCTGGTCGCAGCCGAGCAGATCCTTCATGGAGTGCCAGATCTGGTGCGGGTTGCCCGGCGGGTTCTTGAGCGGCTTCATCGGATAGCGCTCCTGCGCGCCCGACAGCAGATCGACGGCGAACACCTCGTCGGACAACTCGAGCGCGCCTTCCGGGCAGATGTCGGTGCAGCAGCGGCACTTCACGCAATCGACCGGACGATGCGTCACGCCGATCGAGCCGTCCTCACCCGCGTACTTCGCGATGGCCCCGGTGGGGCAGAACGTGGCGCACATCTGGCACGACGAGCACTTCTCGGGATCGATGATCACATGGCCCCACAAGCGCGTGTCCATGAGCACATCCTGCGGCTGCCCCAACGAATCGAGCGCGGCCAGCAAACGTTCGCGGCGGTCGGGAATGAAGTGAGGCAGCGTGCCGTCCTTGCCCACCTTCACGAACCTCGGCTCCCGCCGCTCCTCCACACCCAATGCGTCCTTGACGGCGTAGTCAGCCGTCACCGCCGCAACGTTCTTAGCCTCGTCCTTCATGCTGGAGAAGAAGCTCCGACGGCTCGCGTCGTAGCCCTCGTCGCCCGCCCGGCGCACGGATGAGGGAAGCTTTTCCGCCAGGTCGATGCGCATATCGTTGTTCCAGGTTGCAAGCAGCGCGCTTGCCGTGTCGCACACAACCCGCGCCATCTCGAAACCCGAGACATGCTCGCATTGCGCGCAGCGCGCCTGCACGAGGCTCACGCGGCGCACGCCCAACGCCGCCAGCGTGACCAGCAGGCTCTCCTCCACGCGCCCCAGGCACGTGACGCCCACCACCTTCTCGGGGTCGTACAACCCGTCGGCCGCGGCAAGCAGCTGATCGCAGGCGATAACCACCTGGCCGTCAGCCGGGTCAGCCGCCGCACGACACGCCTGCAACAGCTCGGCATCGTTCGGGCGATGCGCTTCGAGCGCGCAGGTGGGACACACGGTAGCGCAGGTTCCGCACCCGATGCACCGCTCGGGTTCGATGACCAGCTCGTTGTCGTCGTAGGAGATGCAACCGCTCGTGCACACATCGGCGCACTTCATGCACGTTGCGTTGCGATTGCGCACAACAGCGCAACGGCCCTGATGAACCGTAATGTCGGCGCTCTGAAGTTGTTCGAGCAGACCGAGGAAATTCGTCACGTGAGCCATGACTTCACCCTTTCTCGTCTACCCCCTTGCACCGCACAGTATAACCACTTTCGCCGTCTCACGCGAGAAAAAACGCGCTTGACACCTTCGGCGAGCCTCCCCTATCATGTGGCCTTGGGGAGTCCGCCGGCACGCCGATCGCGTGCGAAGCGGACATTGTTTGCAAAAGTGGGAACCTCAGGGGTGAGGTTTCGCGGTGCCGTGCGCCGTAAGTTGCAAACAATGTCTGACGAGGGGCGGAACATGACTCACGATTCCACGAACCAGCATCTTTCTCTTGAACCCGACTACGACGGGTTCGATCCACTTGAAGATTTCGAAGACGATGCAGCCGAGACCGAAGGCCGCGCCGACGAGTTCGTCGCCACGGTGAGCGCCGCCGAAGACGCGCTCGCTCACGACGACGACAAGCCCGTCGCGCCTGCCACCTGCGAAAAGCCCGCCGAAGAGCGCATCGCCGACCTGCTGAAGGCCATGGCACCGCGCCGCACGGTGCTGCTGGGCATCCTGACCGCCTGCGACGAGCCGCAGCCGGCATCCGCTGTGAACGCTCGCGTCGACGAGCTGCAGGAGAACAACTTCTCGGTGTACAGTGCAGCCAACCTGTGCTCCTTGCTGGAGAAGGCGGGCGCTATCGAGCGCGTCACGGCCGAGGGCGAACCCGCGGAGAACATCGAAGCCGAGCCGCAGACCGTCGTTGTCGACGGTGTCGAATACCTGGAAGCCCGCGAACCCGTCGAGATCTACTGGCGCATCACCGAGCCGGGCCGCGCGGCGCTTGAGGCCGACAAGCCGCTCGAGCGCCTGCGCGCCCTCCTGGACGAAGACGCCGCCTACGCCCCCATCTACCAGCGCATCCTCCGCCTGTGCGCGGCGGACGGCGGCACCACGACGCCCACCATCAACAACGCGGTCGACCATGACCCGCTGGTGCAGAAGCCGCGCTTCTACGCGCCCCACTTCGTCGACCGGCTGGAGAAATGCGACGCGCTGGCCTGGAGGAAGGCGTGGTGCATCACCGATATCGGACGCGCCGGCCTCGATATGCTGGCAGACGTCGTAGACGAGGGCGCACCCGCCGCCGCCCAGCCCGAAACCCCCGAAGTCCCTGCTCCCGCCGCATCCAAGGAGGACTAGCCATGACCGAAGCAACCGCACCCGCAACCGAAGCCCTCGTCGACGAAGCGACCATGCAGGAGCTCATCAAACTGAACGAGCAGCGCGCCGCCACGTACGGCCTGCTGTCGCGCCTGTACCGCGTGGAGGTGGACCAGCCCCTTCTCGACGAGCTGCGCAGCATGCGCTTCCCCGCCAAGACGGGCAACGAGAACGTGGACGAGGGCTACCGCCTGCTGGCCACGTACCTGAGCAACACCTGGGACAACAGCGTCACCGACCTCGCCATCGACTACGTGCGCGTGTTCATCGGACACGGCATCGACGCGTTCTCGGCCGCCTACCCGTTCGAATCGGTGTACACCTCCGAGAAGCGCCTGCTCATGCAGGAAGCACGCGACGAGGTGCTGGCCATCTACCGCAGCGCAGGCCTCGACAAGCAGGACACATGGAAAGAGGGCGAGGATCACATTGCACTCGAGCTGGAGTTCGAGCAGATCATGGCCACGCGCACGGTCGAAGCGCTGCGCAAAGGCGACGAAGACGAGGCCGTCGCGCTGCTGACCACGCAGAAGAACTTCCTCGAAGACCATCTGGCTGCATGGGCCCCCATGATGACCTCCGACATGAAGCGCTTCGCGCAAACCGACCTCTACCGGGGCTTGGCGTACTTGACGGACGGATTCCTCCAAACCGATCAGACGTTCCTTGACGACGTGCTGGCCGAAGACTAACCGCGCGGGACCGAAAGAAGGAGCAATGGACAACAAGCAGGATAAAACCTACGCCGGCATGACGCGACGTACGCTGTGCTTGGGCGCAGGCGGCGCAGCGGTCATGCTGGGCCTGGGCGGGTTGAAGTACGTAGGATCGCAGCCCATCGTACGCCCGCCGGGAGGACAGGACGAAGAGCGCCTCGTCTCCGCCTGCATCCGTTGCGAGAAGTGCTACGAGATCTGCCCGCGCAACGTCATCGCGCCCGCCCACCTCGAAGACGGCGTGCTGAACATGCGCACGCCAACGTTCGACTTCTCTGCCAACTGGTGCGACTGGTGCGCCGACGAGCACGGCGGCACCCCGCTGTGCGTCAGCGCCTGCCCCACCGAAGCGCTCAAGCTGCCCGACGGGGCCACAGCCGAGAACACCATCATCGGCAAGGCGGTCATCAACACCGACTGGTGCCTGGCATATAAGCTGATCGGATGCCGGTTCTGCTACGATGCCTGCCCCTACGAGGCCATGGAGCTTGACGAGAACAACCGCCCCGTCGTAATCGAGGACAAATGCAACGGATGCGGCGCATGCGAGAGCGTGTGCGTATCGCTGCAAAACGGCTCCATCTCCGAAGGGGCCACGGCGCGCGCTATCGTCGTTCACCCGCTTGAAGAAGTCGAAGGATAAGGTGTCCTCATGAAGAAGAACTCCAAGAAGCTGCGCACCCTCGTCGCACTGGCCATCGTGGCCGTCGTCACCGTCGGCTTCGTCACGAACGTCGGGATCGGCACCATGTCGGCGCCGGGCATCTGGGATATCTCCATCCTATGCCCGCTGGGCGCCTTGGGAACGATGCTCGCCTCCAAGATGATGGTGCCGCGCGCCGTGGTCTCGCTGGTCGTGATGGTGCTGCTCATCGTCGTGTTTGCGCGTGCGTTCTGCGGGTGGATGTGCCCTGTGCCGCTCGTGCAGAAGTTGCGCGGCTTGTTCGCAAAGAAGCAACCCGTCGAACGCGGCGACGCTGCCGATCCTGCCGCGGCGCCGCTCACGAAAGTCGAGATCGACGCGCTGGGCGTTTCATGCTCGAAGGGGTCGAAGGATGGCGGCGGATGCGCGTCCTGCGCCTCCAAGCGCGGAGCCGCGCTCGATGCTCGCCACTTCGTGCTGGGCGGCGCGCTGGCGTCCACCTTCGTCTTCGGATTCCCGGTGTTCTGCCTCGTCTGCCCCATCGGACTCACGTTCGCCACCATCCTGCTGGTCATCAACCTGTTCTCACACGGCGATGTCACCTGGTCGCTCATCGTGGTGCCCGCGCTGCTTATCGCCGAGGTGCTGCTGTTCAAGAAGTGGTGCCATAAGCTGTGCCCGCTTTCGGCGTTCATGAGCCTGATCGCGAAGGCGAACAAGACCTTCGTGCCCACGATCGACGATGCGAAGTGCCTGGAAACGGCGAAGGGCGGCGCGTGCGGCGCATGCGGACGCGTCTGCGAGGAGGGCATCGACCCGCGTCATCCTCAGCTGTCACGGGCCGCATGGAGCGAGTGCACCAAGTGCCGCGCCTGCGTGGACGCATGCCCCGCGAACGCGATCACCATGCCGCTGCTGCCGCGGCGAACGCCGTCTACCACAGAACCTGTCGCCGTACCAACGAACGTTGCAGAGGTCGACGCGGAGGATACGCAACCCGTTCCGTAAGCCCCCTCCTGCGCGACCCGATTCGCAGCTGCAGCGGTCGGATCGCGCATCCGGAATCGGGCTGAGCCCGACCCCGGGCAAAAGGCGGCTTGGCAAGGGCTTTGGGGGACAAGCCGCCTTTTGCCCGGGAGCGACATCCCCGCTCCCCCTCCCTGCGAAAAGAGGGATGCCGCTTCCGGCCTTCATCTGACAACCACGACGTGGGAGGACGAAAACCCATGGCATACGAAACGACAAGCGAATCGACCGAGGCCCTGCTCGTCACCGGAGGCGTCGGCACCGGCAAAACGCAACGTCTCGTCGAGCGCGCTGCCGCGCTGCTGGCCGAAAACGCCGCCGCGGGCAACGTGCTCGTGCTGTGCGCGACGCCCCAGGCCGCACGCCTGTTCTCGGAGCGGTTGGCAGCCTGTGTCGGCGCCGAGCGCGCCGCCGGCGCAACCGTCACCACCGCACGTGCCCTAGCGCTCGACGTGCTGGCCGACGACGGCGCGCGCCGCTGGTCGGGGCGCGAGCCGCGACTGCTGACCGCCTTCGAAGAGACGTTCCTCATGGAAGACATGAAGGTGAGCGGGCTGCGGCCGAAGCGGCTGCGCGAGATGCTCAAGTTCTTCTACCGCTCGTGGACCGAGCTGGCGGACGACGATCCCGATTGGCTGCTACCGGGCGAGGAGACCGATGTCCATACGCTGTTGAAAGAGAGCCTGGCCTTCATGCGCGCCGTCGTAGAACCCGAAGCGGCGAACCTTGCTGCGCGCTACCTCCGAGAACACGACGAAGCGCGGGCGGCGCATTCCTACGCGCACGTGCTGATGGACGACTACGCCTGCGCAAGCCATGCCTCGCAGACGCTGGCGAATCTCGTCGCAACCTGCTCGATCACCGTGGCGGGCGACGCGGAAACCTGCATCGAGACATACGATTCGTACCCCTACGCCGCCGGAATCGACGAATTCCTCGCAACGCATCCCGATGCTGCTTGCGAGCACCTGGACGCCGACGCGCCCGATGCCGTCGAACAGGTTGCTCTGGCAAGCGACACGCCCGAAGCCGAGTTCGAACAGGTGGCGCGCACGGTGGCCGAAGCCGTCGCCGCAGGAACGCCCGCGCGGCAGATCGTCGTGGCCGTACCGAACAGCGTGTGGTCGCGCAACATCGCAGCCGCTTTGCACGCACGAGGCGTGCCAGCTGAAGCGCTCGCCATCTCGCAGCCCCTGCGCGGCGACGTGCGGGACAACGCCCGCTGCACGCCTGCGCGCATCGCCACGGCCCTCAACCTCGTGGCGAACCCAGACGACACCGCGGCTTGGCGGTGCTGGTGCGGATTCGGCGACTACCTGGTGAACAGCGCGGCTTTCGCCAGCCTGCGGACTTGCGCGAAGGAGCGCAGTATCGGCCTCGTAGACGCTTTGGAGATGCTAAGCGAAAACGATTGCGAGCACGTAGTGGGCGCGCAACGCGTGGCGACCGCCTACAAGGACGGTCGCGCGCTCATCGAGCAGGTACGAGGATTGCGGGGCACGACACTGCTGGACGAGCTGACGCGCATCGTCACCGACGGAGCGGAATCCCAAGCGCCCGCCGTTCTGCGCGAGCTCTGCCTCGAGCACGGCAACGCAGCCGATGAAAACCCGGAAAGCCTTTACGATGCCGATGCTGCGGCGATGGCGCGGCGCATGGCCGAGCGCCTGCTGGCGCCCACGCTGGAGGTTGCCGACGCGGTAGCCGTCGTCCCCTACGACCTCACCTGCGGCTTCTCGCCCAGCCTGCTGGTCGTCGCCGGCTTCGTGAACGGTTTCGTCCCCTCCCGCGACTATTTCGACGCCACGGTGACCCCGCCCGAGCGCCAGGAGAAGATGCGCGCCGTCGACGAACGACGCGTGCGCGCGCTCACAGGAAAGGCCGGCCGCGCGGTGGCGCTGTCGTACTTCACGTCCACCGACCTCGAAAGCGCCGGCAAGCTGAAGCTCAAGATCAGTCGCATCCGCCTCAAGAACGGTATCCGCACCTGCACCATAGAGCCCAGCCTATTCCTGGAGCAAATCGCAGCGCAGGAGTAGCCGCAACCGGGGTGGCTTTCGCAGACCCGCCGATTTGACGATCTCGAAAAACACGCCTCAGCGAACGAGGCGTGTTTTTCGAGCGAGGATCGGTCGGGGCGAGCTATCCGGCATCCACACTCTCCAGCAGCTCCAACAGCTCCTCCCGGTTAGCGGTCTTCGTTTTCGCATAGATGTGGTTGAGGTGGGTCTTCACGGTGTTCTTGGAGATGAACAGCTGTTTCTCGATGTAGGCGCCCGTGTGGCCGGTTGCCCAGATGGCCAACACCTCCTGCTCGCGCGGCGATAAGCCGCATTGCACGGCCACGCGCTTTACGCGGAGGGCGAGGGCATCGACCGCGTCCTCTTCGACGACGGCAGGCGATTTGAGCGACAGAGGCGATCCCATGATGACCAGCAATGCCGCCATAAGCGACAGCAAGATGGCGATGGCCACCGATTCGGACGTGGGCAGCACATCGGTCACGATCTGGCCCAGACAGCTGCCGCCCCATTGGGCGAATCGCATAAGCGCCAGGCACAGCAGCGCCGACAGGCCGTCCTTGAAGAAGGAGTCGATGAGCAGGAACCATACCAGGTACTTAACCAATTCCGCCCCCACCAGCGCCACGCTGAACGTAGTGCCGCCCCCGAAAGGATCAAGCGATGCCGGGAGCAGCGAAGCCATAGCCATCAAAGGAAACGCCAGGTAGAAAGCCAACATGGCGTTCTTGCGATAAAAAAGGTACGCCAACAGGATAGCGACGAACGACGCAAGCGCAGGCACGCCGGCCAGCGCGCCGTGGAACTCGGAAGACACCTCGAAACCGCCGATCACGCCGTTCGCCCGCGTCGCCCCGTAGCCGAAGAACGCGAGCGAAATAGCCGCCATCGGCTTCCAAGGAACGCGCGACAACGATACGCGCAGACTGTCGCCGTCCAGAGAAGCGGGCAGCATCCGCACCTCTGATGCGCCCCGTTCCCGTTCGCCCCGCACCGCGATTGCGAGCAGCCCGAACGCGCCGAACGGCAGCAGCACGGAGACCGCGAGCACCGACAGGGCGGGCAGCAGCGAGATCAGGGCGAACAAGAGGAATCCGAGCAAGTACGCCGTCCCTGCGCACACGGCGGTGCGCTCCACGCCCTGCACGCTCATGCGCTCTTCCCATCCGAGACGCAGCGTGCTTCCCAAGCCGCTCAGCGCGAAGGCGATCAGCATCCAGCCCATCGGCGCCCGCCCGAAACCGGCAAGCGCGGCAACTACGATGGCCAGGCTCGACACGGCGGCGAACACCGCCAACAGCACGGTGCGTCGCCTAAGAGGAGCCGTCCTGCGCGCTAGCAGCACGAGCACGAGCGCGGCCAAGGCCGTCAGCGCCGCCTGCACAATTTGCGCCTCGCCCACGGGCGCCTCATGGCGCAGGTCGCCGAACAGCACCGATCCGTTCCAGAACACGAAGCTCCAAGCGATGTAGCAAGCCAGCCCCGCGCTGTCGAACAGCATCGCGCGATTGGGTTTGGGGAACGGCACGGCACCGCCTGACCGGGAGGTCTTTTTCGTCGTATCGTCCGCTATGGAAGCGTTGCTGCGCATGCGGCACATACTAGCCGATGGAACGCGTTCGCACAAGGCGAACCCGTCCGAAGCGCAAAGCCGTCGAACGGGTTCTGGGAGAGGGAGGAACGTCAAGGCTGGCGAGCGTTATGCGAGCGCCGCCGCGTTCGCACCGGCCACGCGGCCGAACACGAACACGTCGGTGATGGAGCAAGAGCCCAGGCGGTTCGTACCCATCTTATGGCCGGCCTGCTCGCCGGCCGCGAACAGGCCGGGGATGGGCGCGCCGTCGCTATCGAGCACCTGCGCGTCGGTATTGATGTGCAGGCCGCCCATGGTGTAGTGCACCGACGGCTTGTACGCCAAGATGTAGTAAGGGCCGCCCTCGATAGGATTGAGCGCCGCGCGGTAGTTGAAGTCGGGGTCGGCGCCGTCCTTACAGTAGCCGTTCCACTTCTCCACGGTCTTTTGCAGCTCAGCGGCATCGATGCCGAAAGGTTCACACACCTCGGCAATGGTTTCGCCCTTCGCCAGCTGGCCGCGCCCGAACAAGCCGTCCATCTCGGCCGCGTTCACCGTGGCGATGTCGGTGTGGTCGAGGCCGTCCTGGTTGAAGATCATGTAGCCGATGCCGTCCGTCTGCTCCTTGATGGCGTTGGAGATGACGTCGCGGCGCTCCATCTCCTCGACGAAGCGGTCGCCTTCCTTGTTGATGCAGATGGCTCGATTCTCCAGGCGCATGTTGCCCACGTACAAGAGGGCGCCCGTCTGCGTGTCGCAGGTGGGATACGTCTGGATGTACTGCATGTCGATGAGGTTCGCACCGATCTTCTCGGCCATGACGTGGCAGTCGCCCGTCGCGCCCACCGAGTCGGTGGAGAGTATCTTCTCGTCCATCTCGGGGTTGTACCTCATGCGCATCTCGACGTTGGAGCCGAAGCCGCCGGCCGCGAGGATGACGGCCTTCGCCTTGAAGTCGTAGGTTTCGCCCGTGGCCGTGTTCGTGGCCTTCAGTCCCACGACCGCGCCCGAGGCGTCCTGCACCAGCTCGTCGGCCTTCGTGTTGCGGCACACCTTGAGGTTCTTGAGACCCTCGGCGCGCTTGTCCAGCTTGCAGATGATGCCGCTTCCCTCGTTGCCTTCGGGGATGAGCGAGCGGATGACCGAGTGGCCGCCGAAGAAGCGCTCGTAGGGCTGCCATGCCACGCCTCCGTTGAAGATGAGCCACTCCATGGCGCCGTACGCGCCTTCGCAGATGACGTTGACCAGGTCGGGGTCGCCCACGTGATCGCCGCCGACGATCATGTCCTCGGCCATCTTCTCCACGCTGTCCTCGATGCCGTCCCGCTTCTGGAACCAGTTGTTCGGCACGGCCATGGCGCCGCCGGACAGGATGGTATCGCCGCCGACGATGCCCAGTTTCTCCAACAGCACGACGTTCTTGCCGGCCTCGGCCGCGGTCAGCGCGGCCGCGTAGCCCGCGCCTCCGGCACCCACTACGACGACATCCACATCGGTCGTCAGGCCCTCGGGAGCCTGCGGCACGGCCTTTTCGCGTTTCTTCCATTCGCTCGATTTCATGCCCGAGGCGTCGACGGCATCGGAGACAGCCGCGAGAAAGGCCATAGACGAAACCGTGGCGCCCGTCACCATATCCACGTTGAGCGTCTGGTTCTTCACGATGAGATCGGAAAGCACGTCGATGCCGGCGGTGCCCACGCCGTAGGACTCGCGCGACTTCAACAGGTTGATGCGGGCGATGGAATCGCCCTCGGTGATGACCTCGACAGTAAGCTCGCCGCCCTTGCCGTTGGCCGTGCCGGTCCATGCCTGCGCGCCCTCCCCCGCAGCGCCTGCGACCGTCGACGAGCTTTCGCCTTTCGGGGCGCAACCTGCTATCGCCAGCGTCCCGCCCAAAGCAGCAATAGCTCCACCGGTAATGAAATTTCTACGTGAAAGATTCGACATGACGCCCTCCTTGTTGTGATGGTGCTCGCTTCTCCCGAATATCCCGATTCGGTAGGCCGATGCTACATCGAGAAGGACGCCCACCGCATCGCCGCAGAGGTTTGAACCGAGCGCAATCTTCCGAAAACGCGCATCAAACCTCAGGGGTGATGCCGCTGATCTGGGAATACGAAGAAAAACAGAGGTGAGCCGAGGGGACGGACGGGGTCGACACCTCTTCCCCTCGCTTCGGCCGCTCCGGCCTCGTCCCGGGTGGACGCAAAACGGTAGCCATGACAATTCTCAAGTGCTCGAAATGCGCTTCTCGCTAGAAGCGCGCGCAAAAGGCCTGGTCGCATTTCGAGCCTACGACGATATGCGGCTTCAGGCGAGAGAGAAAATGTCATGGCTGTCGATTCGCGCCCACGTTCGAAGAATTCGAGCGAAGTTCGCCGGTTCGAGACGAGACGTTGACTCATTCCCGTTGACTCCCTGTGACGAGACGAAGGGACGGGGTTGACAGTTCATTACCTCCCTTCGCTCGTCCCGCGATTCACGCTCCCAGCATGATCCTGATGATCTCGTCGTTGGTGGCGCGCATGCCGTCGCGGCCGAGGCGGGCGATGCTGTCGATGGTGTTCTCGACGCCCTTCTTCACGATGCCGTCGCCGCCGTAGAACTGCTGGCCGTCACGGTACATGACGTAGCCCAGGATGCCCGCGTTCACCGAGAACGCGATCTTGCCGGCGCACGAGGGCTTCGCGCCGTCGCACACCATGCCGGCCACGATGGACAGCGCATTCACCACGGCATGACAGGCCTCGCAGTAGCCGCCGCCATCCAAATACGCGATGCCCGCGCCCGCCGCCGCGCCCGCGCACACCGCGCCGCAGAACGCCGACAGCCGCCCGATGCCCGTCTTCTGATGGATAGCCACGAGGTTCGACAGCACGAGCGCACGGTAGAGCTGCTCGTCGGAAGAGCCCAGGTGGCGCGCGTACACGATGAGCGGCACCGACACGGTGATGCCCTGGTTGCCGCTGCCGGAGTTGATGACCACGGGCAGCTCGCAGCCGCTCATGCGCGCGTCAGACGCCGCCGCGGCGCACGCGCACGCGCGTACCTTCACGTCGTCGCCGTAGGCGCCCAGCATGACGCTGCCGATGTTCGCGCCCCAGTCGCCCGCCAGCCCCTCGTCGACGATGGCGCCGTTGCAGGCGATCTGGCGATCCAGCAGGTCTCGCACGTCATCCAGCTCCACGGTCATGGCGAAGTCCCAGATGCCCTCCATCGACAGCACGCCGCGATCGGTCATCCCGTCGGCCGAGCCGCCTTCGGACGGCACCGCCACGTCGCGCAGCACCTCCCCGTCGCGCTCCTCGCGCACGATGTTCGTATGGAAGTCGGCGATGCGCACGAGCGCGCTGCGAGCGGGAGAGGCGCAGGCATCAGCCTCCGCGTCCGCCGCCTGCGCCTCCGCGTCCGAGAACACGCGCACGACGATGTCGAAGTCCAGCTCCGATGCGGCGCGCTCAACCGCGATGGACGCGCGCTCCACATAGGCCGCGATACCCGCAATCTCCTCGGGCGAAACCTCGGCGATCACTTCGAGGCTGCGCTCGGCGCGCCCCGCCACGATGCCCGCAGCCGCAGCGGCCTCGATCCCCTTCAGGCCGCCGGTATGGGGCACCACCACGCTCTTCGCGTTCTTGATGATGCTTCCGCTGGCCTCCACCTCCACGCGGGCAGGTTCCGCGCCCAGCAGTTCGCGCGCCCGCGCGGCCGCCAGCGCGATGGCGATGGGCTCGGTGCATCCCATCGCGGCGACGAGCTCCTCTTCGAGTATGGCCACGTACCGCCCGTATCGCTCGTCCGTCCGCTCCATGAAGCACTCCCTTTCGCCCTGCCCGTCGCATGCAACGCATCATGATAGCACCTCGCGCATGGCGCCGCGCGCCGCCCGACCTCGCAAACCGCGTTCGGCAGCCCTCCCCCGTTTTCGGGTATCTTCGTCGTTTTGCCTGGACACAGGCGAATATACCCGGATCCGCGCGATGATGCGGCTCCGCGACCCGCGTAGCATGCACCTCGTTGAAACCGAACGACCGAGGAGGGAATCATGGGAGAACGAACCATCAGCCGCCGCAACTTCCTGGCGGGAATCACCGCGACGGGCGCGCTGGCCGCAGCCGGGGCGCTGGCCGGATGCGCGCCGCAAGCGCAGGCCGAAGGCGGAAAGAGCGGCAAGGCCGACGCCGACGCGCAGGGTAGTTGGCGCGACAAGCCGGAGATGCCCGCCGACATCGCCGAGACGCTGGAAGCCGACCTCGTGGTGGTAGGCGCCGGCAACGGCGGGCTCGTGGCCGCCACCACGGCCGCGCAGCACGGCGCGAAGGTCATCGTGCTGGAAAAGGGCGGCAACATCGCCGCCGCACGCGAGGCTATCGGCGCGCTCAACTCCGCGCTGGAGCCCGACCATGTCGAAGACGTCCCCACCCTGCTGAACCATGCGAACCAGACCCAAGCGGGCGATGCCAACATGCTGCTGTACAAAACCTGGGCCGAGAAGTCTGGCGAGATGATCGAATGGATGAAGGAGACGCTTGAGCCCAAGGGCATGCTGTTCCCGTTCGAATGGCACAAGCCCGACGACCCGCACGCCTACTACCCGGCCATGTGCTATAACCCCTGCATGGGCGAGTACAACCCCGACGGCCCGAACTACGGCGCGTACGCCCACCTTGAAGTGATGAACGAGGTGCTGGGCGAGCTGGGCGGCGAAGTCATGTTCATGACGCCCGCGAAGATGCTCGTGCAGGACGAGTCGGGCAAGGTGTGCGGCGTCATCGCGGAGTCGAAGGACAAGGGCGTCATCCAGATCAACGCGAAGAACGGCGTCATCGTGTGCACGGGCGGCTACGGCGCGAACGACGAGATGCTGCAGGACCTGTGCCCCGGCAACTCCAACTGGTGCGTGCTGCGCGACAGCGTCACCGAGGAGGGCGACGGCATCCGCATGGCGCTGTGGGCGGGAGCCGAGCTGGAAGCGGGCGGCGCCTGCATGATCTGGAACCGCGGCATCATGTTCGACGACACCGAGTTCGACGGCTCCTACCAGGGCGGCGACATCTTCCTTCCCGGCAGCCAGCCGTTCCTCCACGTGAACGCCAACGGCGAGCGCTTCATGAACGAGGACCAGTGCTACCCCATGAGCTACGCCGGCGGCGCGAACCAGCCCGGCCACTTCTCGTGGATCGTTTGGGACGGCAGCTACTGGGAAGACATCGAGCGGTTCGACACCTGCGGCTGCTCGCGCCTGTTCCCCGCGCCGTCGGGCACCGCGTTCAACGCCGACGTGTACGACTGCGAGGCCATCACGAAGGAGCACCTCGACTCGTTCTGGCTGGAGCCGCGCATCGAGAGCGGCGCGCTGAAGAAGTGCGACACGCTCGACGAGCTGGCGAAAGCGATGAAGTTCGACGCCGACCAAACCGCCACGTTCAAGGCCACCATCGAACGCTATAACGAACTGGTCGCTGCAGGCGAGGACGTCGACTTCGGCAAGCCTGCCTACCGCCTGAGCGCCGTCGACGAGCCGCCGTTCTACGCCGCGCGCATCGCCGGCGAGCTGCTGGTCACCATCCACGGCGTGATCACGAACGCCGACTCGCAGCCGCTGCGCAAGGACGGCAGCGTCATCGAGGGCCTCTACGTTTGCGGCAACGACCAGGGCGGCTTCTACCCGCACAACTATCCCAGCAACTTCACGGGCATCAACGCGGGCCGCACCGCCACCTTCGCCCGCATCGCCGCCAAGCACGCCCTCGACGTGGCGTAAGCAGAACCCGAACCAACCCTCCCTCCCTCAAGAAAGGCCCCGATAGGGGCCTTTCTCAGCTTGAGAATTGAACAGGCGATGTGCAAAATCTTGCACATGCAAGAGTGTGCAAAATATTGCACACGCGGCGATACGGAGCCTAATGCACGAGGTCGATGAGCTCTTGGCGGGAGTGCACGTCGAGTTTGGCGTAGACGTGCTTGGCGTGGGTGGCGGCCGTCTCGCGCGAGATGACGAGAGCGTCGCGCACGTACGGTATCGATCGGCCGCGCGCCAGGAGGTCGAACACCTCGGTCTCGCGCGGGGTGAGGCCGCCGCGTTCGGCAAGCTCGAGGATGCGGGCGGTCAGCTCGTCGATATCGGCTGCAGGCGCGGGCGCGGATGCAGCTTCGTCGGCGTTCGCGCCGCCCGCATCCGCGCCCGCCGGCATCGACCGCTTCGAAGCGGCATCGTGCAGCACGCCATCCTCGTTGCGCGCGCCGAACGCGAACGCGCGGCCGTCGCTGAGCACGAACATGGTGGCGCCCACCAGCAGCGCGATGGACACGACCGCCACCTGGTCGAGCGAGAACACCCCGGCCGCCATGCCGGACTCCACCAGCACGAGCGTCACCACGCCCAGCAGATCGCCCAAGTGCACGAAGATCCATCCCAAACCGTACGACTGCACGGGCGTGGCCGCGCCCTGCACAGCGTAGCGCGCGAAATACATCTGCGTGATCAGGCAGAACGCGAAGCGCGCGGCGATGGCCACCACGTAGGCGACGTACGCGCCCGCGGTTTCCCCCAGCACGATGAACGCCGCGAAGCCCACCACGAGCGTCGGGCACATCCATCGGTACAGAAACGACAGCGACACCCGACGCGGCCCCGCCGTGGCCGAAAGACCCACCATCAGCATGAACGCGATGCTCACCACGAGCGCCACCTGGGCGGCCGTCGCATCCTGCCCTGACGACCCCGACCAGAACGACCCCTCCACGCACACGAACAGGCACGCCGCGAGGATGCCGAACCCGGCGCGCCCCATCGACTTCAGCACGCGCGGCAGCCCCTTCCGCGCGCTGTCGTGAGCCTCGGCGAACGCGCGCTGCTCGGCGGCGCCCCGGTACTCGGCGGTCGCGTCGCGCCCTTGCGCATCCCGCCACGACAGCAGCAGGCACAAGCCCGACATCAGGGGAAACGCCGTCACCACCACGAGCGCCATCCATCCCTGCATCGCCGACACCACCAGCACCAGAACGGCGGCCGCCACAGCCGACGACGGCGCGAGAAACTCCACTTCCTCCTGCGTCACCTTCGCGTAGTACTCGCCCCACATCACCCACATGAAGCCGCTGCCGAATCCCGTGAGCACCGCACCTATCACGAACAGCGCAGCCGTCGCGCCGAAATCGGGCAGCTCACAGAACAGCAGCGGCGTGGAAACCGCGGTGGCCAGCGGCGCGATCCAGAACAGCGCCGCATGCTGGGCGGGCGAGCCCAGCCGCTTCTCCAACACCACGATGAGCACGAGCATGACCACCGACATGGACACCGGCAGCCCCGTGAAGAACAGATCCCAGCCCGCACCAACCGCCAACGTCGAGGCCTTCGCACCCGTGTAGCCGCTCACCGCGTTGGTGTAGAACACGCAGAACACCCAGGCCAGCAGAAACGCCCAGCCCAAGCGCCGCAGCGGCGCGAACCGCTCGACCGCCGCCACGAGCGACCGCTCGCGATCGCACTGCGCGCTCGTCGTCTTCCCGGTCATCCGCCCGTCCCTTCCACCGTCATCCCATTCGGCCATTTGTACCACAGGAAGCCCCGCTTGGCAAAAAGTGCCCCCCCCCCCGACGCGTTTCGAGCTGCTAGAATGCCAGACAGTGGCAGATCCCGGCAAAGGAGGTGCCGTATGACCAGGAAACGCGGCATGGCGACGGCGTTCGCGGCGGCGTGTCTGGTTCTGGCCGGTTGCGCAGGACCCCTCAATCTGATGCAGGAATCGATCTACTGCGACGATGCCCGCATCGCCCAAGGATTCGACACGTACACAGTTGCGAACAGAACCGGCTCCCTGTTCGACAGAAAGATCGGCGGACTGACCGGCCTGGAAACATGGCTTCGGATCTCCGTCCCCAACGAAGGCGGGGAGTTTCGCGTCGACTACGATGCGACCGTATCGGACGGCGACTTCAAGATCGTATTCGTCGATGAGAAGAACGTTGATACCGTCTGCGAAGGAACGGCTCGCGGAAGCCGCGTCTTCACGCTCGACCGGGGAGAGTACGCCCTCAAAGCCGTCGGGGCGCATGCGAGTGCCGAAATCGCCTTCGAACTGCAAGCGAGCGAAGGCGTCACCGCCGTTGCCACGGGTGACGCGTTCGACGACGACCAGGCAGTGGATCTCGAACCGATTGAAAGCTGATGCCGCGGATTTGCCTGCGTGGACGCGAATGCGTTTCCACAAGAAGCGAACAACTGCCTAAGTCCCACGCTTAAAGCGCGAAAGCGTTTCGGCGAACGGCATCTGCACGTGATTCGCCCTTCAGCGCACAAAAATTGGCGACGTACGAGACTTGAAGGCCGTTGAACGGCCGTCTCTCGCGAATGCACCGCGCACTGCAATCGAGGGCGATTCAACGACCTGGGGATTCTTCAAAACCGATCAGAGTGGGCGACAAGAAAACATCGGTTCAGATCGCACGTCGCGGGTTTTTGTGCAACAGACGCCTGACCCCATGCAAAACCAGCAGCTCTTCCCCGCCGACTATCACCCCGCGGCGCGCATGACCATGCGCTTGACGTCTTCACGGTACTCGGGGCGCACGAGGTAGTACGCGTAGGCCTCGAGCACGGTTTGGAAGGCCACGCCGCGGCCGACGATCTTGAAGTACCCGATGCCGTACTCGTCGTGCAGGTCGCGCACCTCCCGATCGGTGAAGATCACCGGGTGGCCCGGCTCGTGGTCGAAGAAATCGGCGCGCTTCGCGACGCACTCGAAGGGGCGCATCGTGCCCGACCGCTGATCCTCGCTGTTATGCAGGTAGTGTTGCGCGCGATGCGGGCACCGGTAGGCGCAGAACTCGTTCACCATGACCTCCACCTTGTCGCGGTCTTCGAGCGCCGCGAGAAACGCCGGATCCTTGTGGCGGTTGTAGTCGAGCACCACGTAGTCGTAGCGCTTCGTCATACGGTTGACCTCGGCCGCGTCCGCCAGCGCGCGCGTGGTGGACAGCACGCAGCGCATGCCGTAACGCTCGCGCACGTAGTCGCCCACGAGGTCGGCGTACACGATGGCCTCGACGCCGTAGCGGCTGGCGATGGCGAGCATCGCGTTCAGGTACTCGTCGTGCAGGTCGTCCTCGTCGGCCAGCATGTTCGTCAGCGTGAGACGCGCCTTCACGCCGTGCTCGGCCAAGAGCGAGAACGCCTCCTCCATCTGCCGAGGCGTGGCTCGCTCGCGCAAGAACGCGCGGCCGCCGTTCAGGTCGCACGCGGGAAAGCAGCCGTACACGCTGTCGATGCGCACGCCGTCCTGGAACAGCGCCGGGCGCTGCTCCAGCAAGCGGATGAAGAACAGGTTGAGCCCCAGCCCCACCGTGAAATCCGGCAGCGTGTAGTTGATCATGCGTTCGTTCCTCCAAAATCACCGGTCGTTCGTAGCGTCAGCGAGGGGCTCCCTGGTGCCCGAGATCGTGGGGAGGGCGAGGGCGAAGCGTACTTCGGTACGCGAGTCCTCGGCCTCGCCGCGAGATCGGGTGCCAGGGAGCTCCGCAGCGTCGAGCAGTTCCGGCGGCCGACAAACCGCCGGAACTTCCCTAGAACATGCACATCTCCAAGTGTTCGCCGAGCGTCGCGTGCAGCTTATCGTACATCGATGAGGGCTTGTTCGGGGTCCAGGTTGGACGCTTCATAGCGAAGCACACGGCTTCCTTGCCCATGAACTGCTTGATGGGCACGCGCCCGCTCACCGCGATGGCCTGCTCGGGACAGATGTGCTCGCACAGGCGGCACTGCATGCAGGCGCTCGGACGGTGCACGATGCCGAACACGCCGCCCTCGTCGAGCTTCTTGATGGCGCCCGTGGGACAGAACACCGCGCACATGCGGCACGAACTGCACTTCTGGGCATCGATGGACACGGCGCCGATGACACGCGTCTCCACCTCGTCGGCCGTCGGTTGCCCCACGTGCTGCAGGTAGTTGTACAGCCGCACGCGGCGCGTGGGGACGAACTGCGACAGCGTCCCATCTGCGCCCACTTTGCGATGCGCCGCAGGAACGGGCTCGGCCTCGACCATCCCCAACTCCTCGGCCACCGCCGCGCCAGCTGCGCGGGTCGATGCGTCCTTGGCCGAGCGGAAGAAGTCGCGCCGCCCCACCCCGTCGCTGCCTGCCTGGCCGTGCGACCCGCCGGGCTCCAACACGCGCTCGGGCACGCATTCCTCCAGGTCGATGGGCATGGAGGATCCGAACGCCTCAAGCAGGTTGCGCGCGCCCTCCACCACCTCGCGCACGAGCGCGCCGCCCGGAGCATGTGGGCACGTCTCGCACGAACCGCAGGCCAGCGTCGCGTCGAAGGCGCGGTACGCCGCCAACCCCACGAGCGCCGACTCGTCCATGCGCCCCAGGCACGGCACCGCGCACGCGGCCGACGCATCGTCGGCCGCGACGTTGGCCGCCTCGAGCGCCTGCTCGCACACGATGACCGGATGGCCTTTCGTCGCCACGATGGAGTGCTTGAGCTGCGCCGTCAGCTCGGCATCCGTCGGGTTGCGCAGCTCGATGGCGCAGGTGGGGCACGCCGTGGCGCACGTGCCGCATCCGATGCAGCGCTCGGGCTCTACGAGCAGCTCGCCCGCGCGGTACGCCAGCGCGCCCGACGTGCATGCCTCCACGCAGCGCAGGCAGTCGGCGTTGCGGTTGCGAACCGAGATGCAGCGTTCCTCATGCACGGCGATGGCATCGCTCTCGATCTCGCCCAACAGGGCCAGCAGGCCGTTGATCAGGGACATGGCCTATCCCCTTTCCGGGATCTCGTCGTCGACGGGCAGCGGCGTCGCCTGCGCCTGCTTCTTCGGCAGCAACGGGAACGTGATGGCGCGCTCGGGGCACACGTCGGCGCACGCGCGGCACTTGCTGCAGTCGTTGAGCGTGGTCTCGCCCGCCGCGACATCGTGCAGGTTGATGCCCTCGGGGCATGCCTGCTCGCACAGGTTGCAGGCCTTGCCGCGACCCTCGCGCAGGCACTTCTCGGCGTCCACCTGGGGGCGGAACGTCCGGTTCAGCCCGCTGAACAGCGAAAGCAACGCGCCCAACGGGCAGAAGCGCTGGCACCACTTCGGCAGCAGCAGGATCTCCAGCGCGATGATGGCCGGGAAGGCGACGACCGTCCACGTGGCGTCGCCGAACGCGAACAGGCGCATGACCAGCAGCACCGTGGCGAACGTGAGGCCGATCGGGCAGACGAGGCAGAACACCGGGAAGCCGAAGACGAGCGTGGAGCCCAACGCCGCAGCGAGGATGCCGTGACGGCTGTCGATCTTGATGCCCTTGGCTTTGCCGCAAGGGGAAGCGCACGCGGAGCAAGGGGAAGCAACCTTGCCCCCTTTACCCTCCTTGTCCCCCTTATCCCCCTTCTTCCTTCCTCGCGACAGGAAGTGCACGGGGCACGCCCAGGCGCAGAACACCTTGCCTAGCACGATACACACCAGCAGCACGACCGCAACGCTGATCACGGCCATCGGGATGGCTGTGCGCTCGGCGATCATGGCCAGCAGCGCGCCTAGGGGGCACAGCAGCGTGATGGACTCGAAGCCGATGCCGCAGAAGTTGCCGATGCCGCCGGCCGTGAAGTACCCCACGGCCACCACGGCCAGCAGCGCCAGCATGATCAGGAACCGCAGCCGATAGGTTTTGAGCTTCTTCATCCTGATCACGCCTCCACTTCTTCGGTCGGACGGACGACGATGGCGCGATCGGTGGCGCCGGCCGTGATGGAACCTGCCGACAGCGAGATGCACGCCAGCTCGCAGGCGCCGCAGCCGTTGCACGCATCCACGTCCACCACCGGCACGTTGTCGGCGCCCAGCTCGAGCGCCTCGTAGTTGCACACGTCGACGCACTCGTGGCAGCCCATGCCCTTCGCGGCAAGGCACCAGTCGCGGTTGATCTCCGCCTTGCCGATGATCGCCTGCGACGGGTCGGGGCACGAAAGCGCATGCGTCGGACACGCCGCGACGCACTTCGGCCCGCCCGGCTCGTTCTCGCAGAAATCGCACCAGCCGCTTTTGAAGTCCATGCGCGGTGTGCGCGCGTTCAAGATGCCGTCCTCAAGATGAGCAGGAGCGATGGCATGCTTCGGGCACACCTCGCGGCACTTCTCGCAATGCAGGCAGCCGCGCGCCAGCTGCTCCTCGTCCTGCCCGCCCGGCGGGCGCAGCAACGTGGCACTGGGCAGGTACTTCACGCCGCCCAGCCCGATGACGGCGCACGCTCCCACGGCTCCCAGGGCGAACGTGCGGCGCGACACGCAGGGGCCCGTATCGCGCTTGGGCTCGATGCCGTGCTCGTCCATCATGCAACCTCGACTTCGGTTTCGGCCGACGCCGCACGGGATCCTTCGGCTTCGGCCTGCGGCCTCCGCTCTGGATGGCAATCCGCTTCGTTCTCAGACAGCACGGCGTCCAAAAATTCGCGGTCGTTGCGCAGGAAGCCGTCGGTCAGCTTGCCCAGGCCCTTGTAGAAGTCGGTCTGCGGGAACTTCTGCAAGTCGGCCGCCATCATGGGGTACCACGCCAGCAGGTGGTCCTCCAGGAAGTTGCGCTGCGACAGCAGCAGCTTCAGGCACTCGTCCTCGTCGCCGGCCTCGTACGCCCTGATAGCGCGCTCGCATAGGATCTGCTCGAACTCCAGCTCCAGCGCGATATGGTCCTCGCCCTCCTTCCAGCTTTCCTGCTTGTCCAGACCGAAGGCGCGGTACAGCACCAGCACCTCGTCGCGGGCGTCCTGCATCATGAGGCGCTTCGGGCTCGTGTACACCGACTCGTACGGGTACGCGGCCGAGAAGCCGTCGTTGCCCGACCCGATGAACGCGCGCACGTAGTCCACCGCCAGCTCGGTGAGCACCGTGCCGTCGGCTTGGCTCAGATAACCGCAGATCATCCGGTAGCCTTCGTCCACCAGCGCGTTGCCGGTGTTCGCCGGGAAGCGCATGGACATCAGCGTGTCGTACAGCTCCTGGTCCACCTCCACGCGGAACAGGCGCGAGAGGAACTGGTAGGTTGCCATGCGGCCGCGCAGCACGTCGGCGATGGTGGTTTCCTGATCGTGGGACATGGGTGGCTCCTTCTCTAGCGTTCGGACGGGGAAGCGGCGGCGAACAAGCCGGACGCGAGCACGCTGCGCCCCAGATCGGTGATGGTCCAGGCGTCGCGCCATTCGATGGCGCCTGTTTCTTCCAGCTTGCCGCGGAAGAACCCGCAGAAGCGGCGCGGCTCTTGGCACAGCGGGTCGCCGTCCACCGCCTGGTCCAGCTCCTTGGTGGGGCAGCCTCCTTCGCGCGCGCACATCTCAAGCACGCGCTGGAAGATGGGCAGATAGCGCTCGTCTTCGCTGATCCGCTCCGCCACGAGGCCCTCGTTGACGTGCGCCGCGACGGCATCGAGGCCCGCTTGCGTGGCACGGTAGTGACACGGCGGAGCGGGCGTCACCGAGATGAAGCCCTCGTCCTCGGCGGGCGTATCGGCAGCGTCGCCGGCGGCCGCATGGGCGGCGTCCTCGTCCACGATGCGCTCCAGCGCGCCGTCGCGCTCGAGCAGCTGCACCACCTGCGCCGAGCCGTACACGCTCGTCGTGTTCGGATACGCCGCGTCCAAATTGGCCACGGCCTCGTCCATCGTCTTCGGCTCGGTGCAGAATTCCACGGCGTGCAGCAGGCGGAACTGCTGGCCGGGAATGCCCGCCAGCAGCTTCTCGATGCGCTCGGTCGCAGACAACGGCACCACGGGAGGCACCACGCTCTTGTCGGCATCGGGGATGGGCGGCAGGTAATCCGCCTCGGCATCGTCCCGCTCGCCGTCGTCCAGGCTCAGGTCGGCCAGGGGATCGAAATCGTCATCGATCACGAATACATCAACATCGCTCATATCTATCAGTCCTTTCATCATTTCAAAATCACCGGTCAGGAAAAGTCAGCGAAGGTTCGCGCGGTCGTCAGACCGTTGGAGCTACAAAGTCGAAGACGCGTACAGCACCTTCGTCGGCAGCTCGCGAGGCGCGTCGGGCGCGGGAGAGAGCACCTCGTCGGTCAGCGACGCGAACTCCGACGGCGTCACGCGCGCGAAGCGCTCGCCGTCGCGCACGAACACGCGCGAGGTCTGCACCTTCGTGAACGCGGTGTTCTCTAAAAGGTCGCGCACGAACCGCGTGCATACCGCTCGTTCGCTCGCACAGGACAGCACGTCCAGGAACAGCGCGCGCTCGCGTTCGAGCGCCACGCGCCGATGGTCGATGGTGAACTTGTCGTCCACGGCGTCGCTCGCCGGCAAGAAGCCGTTCACCAGGCCGGTGACGAACACCGTGCGCACATGGTGCCCGTGGCAGCGCGCGTAGGAGACCACATGCACGGCATCGCGCGCGACATCCTCCACCGGCTTCGCGAACCCGCAGCGCGCCAAGCGCTCGACGTCCGCATGCGCAGGGTCGTCGCCCAGCAGCTCCACGTGGCGCGGGGACAACGGCATTCCGTGCGCTTCGAACAGCGCTACGGCGGCCTCGCGCGTCAGCCCTTCCTCGCAGGCGCGCAGCAGCTCGTCCAGCTCGTCGAGCGGGCCGTCGAACTTCCCGAATATCGTCGAGGAGCGATCGGCGTCGCGCTGCGTGCGCAGCTGCGCCACGGCTTCGGGCACGGTCGTCTCATGGTCGCGCGCGTACGCCATCAGCTCCAAAAACGCATCGGAGCGCAGCAGCCAATCGCCGAACCCCAGCCACGAGCGCAACGACGTGAAATCGTGCGGATCGAGGTACAACCGCAGGAACGCGGCCAGCTTGAGGTCGGCGTAACGGCCCTCGGTGCGCGGGTCGCCCTTGATCTTCCCGCTGTCGAACCCGCGCTCCACGGCGATGCCGCGCCCTTCCAGCTCGGCGGCGATGCGCTCGCCCCAAGCGGCGTTCGGCACGGCCACAGCCACGTCGCCTGGCCGGAAGCCGTCGGCCAGGCACTCCTCCACGGACGCCGCCGCGAACGCGAACTCGGCCGCCGGGTCGTCCAGCGCGCGGGACTCGCGCGCCGCGGCCGGCCGCTCGCACGCCAGCGTCACCAGGCAGTCGGCCTCGTCGGCAAGCGCGCGGAACCCGTCGAAGCACGGATACGGCTCCTCGGAGCTGGACGAGGCCAGCGTGCGGCCCGCCGCCACGAGGCCGTCCGTCGCCAGATGGCGCACGAGGCGCTGCGACGCCTTGCTGAGCGACCCGAAGTCGTCTGCCACCAGCGTCAGCGGCTCGCGCTCGACCCCGGCTTTCACAAGGCCGCGATACGCCAGCGACGAAACCTCGCACGGCAGCAACGCGCGGCGCGCCTCCAGGTTCTCGGTGAGGATGGCGTGCACGGTCTGCTCTTCGGCGGTGATCAGCCAGCGCTCGTCATCGTCGGCGCAGTCGCTGATGCTCTTGTAGAAGAACTTGAGCATCTCGCGCAGCCGGCCCGGCTTGAGGCCGCTCACCTTCACGTCCTCCATGAGCACGGCCAGCTCGTTCTCGTCCAGCACGCGCGCGTCGCGTCCCACGGCATCGCCGACCCGCGCGTCGCCTAGAATCGAGAGGGCCAGCTCGCGCACCGATACCACGTCGAGCGCGCCCAGCAGCGGATCGTCGGCCGCAAGCGCCCGAAAGCGCGCAGCTGCAACGGCGTCGGCGCACACGACGCGCACGTTCGACCCCGCCTCGACGCGAGCGCGAGCCGCGCGCAGCAACGCCGGCGCAACGTCGTCGGACGCGTCATGCTCCACGCACAAGCGCATCGCGCCGCTATTCAGTTCTTCAAGAAGATTGTTCGCCGCGTCTTCGACGGACGCAGCAGTCCAAGCACTCATATTCGGTCTCCATCCATTCTTCGGATGAAGCCCTTTGCTCGAAGCCCCCCAGCTTCATAGCGCTTTCACTTCTACGCAGTATGCCCAACCGCCGCGGGCGCGTCTACCATCATTCCGAAACGGAATGGATGAAATCGAGCGCCTCCTGCTTGTCGCCCACGCCCAGCTTGCGGTACACGCTGCCCAGCACGTCGGCCACCTCGTCGCGCGTCAGCGCCAGCTCGCCCTGGATCGCCTCGAAGCCGCGCTCCTCCACGTACAGGATGAGCGCGCCCAGCTCGCGCCGGTCGAGCCCGCAGCGCTCGGCCGCGAGCCGGCACTTGCAGCGAAGCGCCGTGTCGCACGCGGCCGCAGGCGAGCCGTCGACGGCACCCCCGCCCGCCGCTGCGCCCGCCGTCGCGCCCGCAACCCCCGCGCCCGCCGAACCCTGCCCGTCGCGCGCCGCGCGCACCAGCAGCTCGGTGGCGCGCAGCAGCTTCTCCATCTGCCGCGCCTGGGCGTACAGCACGCCGCCCGCCTCGGTCAGGCTCACGCCGCTGCGGTCGCGCACGAACAGGTCGGCCCCGAATTCGCGCTCCAACAAGGCCACGTGCTTGCTCAGCGTCGACTGCGTCAGATGCAGCTCGCGCGCGGCGGCCGTGAAGCTGCCGCAATCGGCCACCTTCGCGAACTCGTGCAGATACGCCGTCTCCATCGCCTCAGACCGCCTCGTCCTGCGCGGCCGTCTCGTGGGCCAGGTCGATGAGCTCCTGGCGATTGTCCACGCCCGTCTTCTGGTAGATGTGGCGGATATGCGTGCTCACCGTGCCCGCCGAGATGAACAGCGTCTCCTGGATGCGCGAGATGGTGCGGCCCTCCAGCAGCAGCGGAAGCACGTCGGTCTCGCGCGGCGACAGGGCGAAGCGCTCCGCGATCAGCGCGCACGGATCCACCGGGTCGGCCGGGTCGTCGGCGGCCTCTTCGGGCACCGTGCCCATCAGGCTGACCTCGCCGATGCCGATTTTGATGAGGTCGGTCTCCGTGAACAGGAACAAATGCGCGATGAACAGCAGCGACACGGCCACCAGCGTGACCAGCGTGAGGTCGAACATGCTGACCCCGGTCGCCTCCAGCGAATGGGCGAACAGCTGGCCTGCGGTCTCGCCGCCGTACAGCGCCACGAACCCCAGGCCGATCGTCCGCGCCGGGCTCACGCGGAAGCTGGACGCCACGTCGATGCACACCACGCACAGCACCAGCACGAAGCAGTGGTAGCCGCCGAAGATAAGCGCGCTCGAATACGTGTTGTTGTCGGCCATGAACGGCGTGGACAAGCATCCCAAGCACAGCATCAGCATGGAGACGCGGTACGAGAAGAACACGCTGTCGCGCTGCAGGAACACGGCTATCAGGCAGATGGCCAACGCTCCGATGAAGCCCGCCAGAAACAGGTACGTGCCGAAGATGTCCTGCACCTCGTAGGTTTTGAACCCCGACACCACGTCGAAGAACCCCATCAACATGCCGATGAGCACCGCGCCCAGAAGCGCCTTCGCGAACAGGGTCGCCGTATGGCGCGACAAAGGCTGCTCGGGCTCGCGCGGCAGCTGCGGCGTATCGGGCGCGCTGCGCCTGAGAGCTGCCGCCGAAAGCACGGGCATGACAACGATGAGCACGATGACGGGTATCGCCGGCCCTACGATCAGCAAGAACCCCACGACGAACGCGATGCACAGCGACGAGGCAAGCTCCACAAGCGCCAAGCGGCCTCCCAGCCCCGACTCGAGCTCGATCCAGCACAAGAACAGCACGGCCGAGCCCGTGCCGGTCATGACCGCGCTCAGGCCCAGCACCAGCATGCCGACGGGCGTGGTAGGATCGGAGAACGGCGTGAGCACGCTGCCCGCGCTCATCATGATGGCCGATCCCAGCACGATGGAGCGGTTGCCGCTCACCCGCTCGCGCCGCACGATGACGGAGACGAACAGCATGGTCACCACCATGGCCACCAGCGATATGATCAGGCTGACGTACAGCGAGCCGCGCACGTCCGACGAGAAGCCGTACGGCACGATGCTGTAGAACATCATGAGCATCCAAAGCCATTGCAAGGCCGCGCCCGCGATGCGCTTGAGGGAAAGGCTCGTCCCCAACGCGGTATCCCATGCACTCCGAAGCTTTTCCATGCCCCACCCCCTGTGAGCCCGTACATAACGTCGCTCGCGCCGACCCCTCTGTCGACGGGTTCGATTATACGGAAAAGATGAGCGGCCCTCTTTGAGGAAACTATTCTAGTTTCAGAATAATTTATGACCTACGGTTAAAGTTTCCCCAGTTCAAAGCACTATCGAATTTTTCATGATCACAAGATCATAAGAATTTATGATGCGGTCGAACCTGCTTTCCAACCTTTGGACGATGCTCTGCACCCCCTCGCATCCGTATGGTCGGCCCAAGCGACACGGGGACTTTGCACCGGTTCGGAGCCCGAGGCTTCACCCGGCAGCCCCCCTCCCCGATCGCACGAACGAAGACGAGCAAGACGAGAACGAGGAGAAAGAAGGAGGAGGAGTATGGGTAACCTGACCATGTCACGACGCACGTTCGTCAAGACCGCCGCCATCACCGGTGCGGCAGCCGCGGCGTTCGGCGCTTCGACGCACACCGCGCTGGCCGAAGAGACGTACAGCAGCGTGTCCGGCAACGACACCGTGGCCGTGAAAACGTGCTGCCGCGGCTGCGGCAAGATGGAGTGCGGCGTCAAGGTCATCGTCCAGAACGGGCGGGCCATACGCGTCGAGGGCGACGAGGGAGCGTTCCAGTCCATGGGCAACTGCTGCACGAAGTCGCAGTCGTCCATCCAGGCGGCGTACCACCCCGACCGTCTGCACTATCCCATGAAGCGCACGAACCCGAAGGGCGAGGAGCCCGGCTGGCAGCGCATCTCGTGGGACGAGGCCATGCAGTCCATCGTGGACAACTTCATGGACATCAAGGCGAAGCACGGCGGCGAGGCCATCGCCTGCCAGGTGGGCACGTCGCGCATCTGGTGCATGCACTCGGAGTCCATCCTGAAGAACATGCTGGAAACGCCGAACAACGTTGAGGCCTGGCAGATCTGCAAGGGCCCGCGCCACTTCGCCACCACCATGGTGTCGCAGTTCGCCATGTCGTGGATGGAAACCATCACGCGCCCGAAAGTGTACGTGCAGTGGGGCGGCGCGTCCGAGCTGTCCAACTACGACGACTCCTGCCGCACCACGGTGGACGTGGCATCGCGCGCCGACGTGCACATCAGCGTCGACCCCCGCATGGCCAACATGGGCAAGGAAGCCGACTACTGGCAGCACCTGCGCCCCGGCACCGACGGCGCCCTGGCCCTGGCCTGGACGAACGTCATCATCGAGAAGAAGCTCTACGACGAGCTGTACGTGAAGAAGTGGACGAACGCCCCGTTCCTCGTGTGCGAGGACATGGAGCCCTCCGGCTTCCCCACCGTGCGCACCGACGGTTCCTACTGGGACGTGAAAACCGCGCTGCTCAAGGAAAGCGACATCAAGGAGGGCGGCAGCCCCTATAAGTTCCTCGTGTACGACAACAACTGGGAGAAGCTGAAGGCCGAGGGCGTCGAGCACGAGTACGGCGCGTTCACCTGGTTCAACGCCGACCAGGAAGGCGTCATCGACGAGACCGGCGGCTTCTGGGAGGGCGAGAACTACGACTCCGAGAAGGCGCGCCAAGGCCGCGAGGCCGCGCAGGACAACCTGCTGCCGGGCCAGACGCAGGGCTGGCTGCCCGATCCCATGCCGTTCGACCCCGCCATCGACCCCGCGCTGGAAGGCGAGTTCGAGATCACGCTGAAGGACGGCAAGACCGTGAAGGTCAAGCCGGTGTGGGAGCACTACAAGGCCCGCGCCGCCGAGTACAAGCCCGAGGTGGCGGCCGAGATCACCGGCATCCCCGCCTCCGAGATCGAGGCGGCGGCCACGGCCTACGGCACGCGCATCGACCCGTCCACCGGCTACGGCAACGGCGGCATCCAGTACATGCTGGCGGTCGAGCACTTCTGCAGCGCCATCCAGAACTGCCGCGCCTTCGACAACCTCGTGGGCATCACCGGCAACATGGACACCCCGGGCGGCAACCGCGGCCCGACCATCGTCCCCATCGACGGCGACCTCCAGGGCTTCAGCGCCTGGGCCCCCGGCGCCACCACCCCGCCGGAGGAAGTCAACCGCAAGCAGATCGGCATCGACAAGTTCCCGCTTCTGGGCTGGTGGCAGTACTGGTGCGACAGCCATTCGCTGTGGGACGCCGTCATCACGGGCGACCCCTACCCGGTGCGCGCCCTCTGGAACGAGTCCGGCAACTTCATGAGCCAGACGAACACCACGCGCGCCTGGGAGGCCCTGTGCTCGCTTGACTTCTACGTGGACCTCAACCTGTGGCACACGCCGCAGAACGACACCGCCGACATCATCCTGCCGGTGGCCCATTGGATCGAGCTCAACTCGCCGCGCGCCAGCCAAGGTTCCGCCGGCGCCATGGGCGCCACGGTCAAGTGCGTGCAGCCGCCCGCGGAAGCCAAGTACGATCCCGAGATCGTCATGGACCTCGCCCGCCGCATGAACTGGAAGTGGACCGACGAGCCGGGCAACGAGTGGCCCGACATCAACTGGCAGCTGGACGACTCCATCAAGCTGCTCACCGACGACGAGCTGACCTACACCACGTGGCACGTCGAGAACGGCAAGCCCACGTTCGAGCGCCACGGCGTTCCGATGGCCGAGGTCACGCCCAAGTACAAGACGTGGGACGAGTACGTCAAGGCCTTCCAGGAGCACGGCTGGTGGCAGGCGAAGGACATCGAGCCGCGCAACTGGGGCACGTACCGCCGCTACCAGACCGGCGCGATGCGCGCACGCGACCGCGTGTGGGGCCGCCTCGACTACACGGCCGGCAAGGGCATCGGCGACTGGAAGCCGGGCTGGTTCACCCCGACGATGAAGCAGGAGATCTGGTCCACCGTCATGGAATCGCACCATCCCGACCATCCCGAGTGGAGGCTTCCCACCTACACCGAGCCGCCTCACGGCCCGAAGGACGGCGACCGCATCAAGGAGTACCCGCTGACCGCCACCACCGGCCGTCGCATCCCGGTGTACTTCCACTCCGAGCATCGCCAGCTTCCCTGGTGCCGCGAGCTGTGGCCCGTGCCGCGCGTGGAGATCAACCCGAAGACGGCCGCCGAGTACGGCATCGAGCAGGGCGACTGGGTGTGGATCGAAACCGAGTGGGGCAAGATCCGCGAAGTGGCTGACCTGTACTACGGCGTGAAGGAAGACGTCATCAACCTCGAGCACACGTGGTGGTACCCCGAGGTGAAGGACGCCGGCCACGGCTGGCAGTTCTCCCAGGTGAACCAGCTGATCGACCACTACGCCCAGGACCCGCACTCCGGCACGTCCAACCTGCGCGCCTACCAGGTGAAGATCTACAAGGCCACGCCCGAGAACTCGCCGTTCAACAACCCCGTGCCGTGCGACTCCACCGGCACGCCCATCATCCATACCTCCGACGACCCCCGTCTGAAGGAATGGCTGCCTACCTACGAAGGGAGGGAGTAAACCATGACGAAGGCTATCATCACCGACCTCAACCGGTGCGTGGGCTGCCTGGCGTGCTCGGTCGCCTGCAAGGCGGTCAACAACGTGCCCATCGGCAGCTACTGGAACAAAGTGGTGCGCGTGGGGCCGAACCCCATCCCGGGCGGATCAGGGCAGTACCCCGACGTGTACATGTACTTCCTGCCCATCAGCTGCCAGCACTGCGAGAACCCCGAGTGCGTGAAGGTGTGCCCCACCGAGGCGTCGCACGTGGCCGAGGACGGCTCCATCCAGATCGACAAGGAGAAGTGCATCGGCTGCCAGTTCTGCGTCATGGCCTGCCCCTACGGCGTCCGCTACCTCAACGAGGAGGAGAAGGTCGTCGAGAAGTGCACGCTGTGCGAGCAGAAGCTGTCGCAGGGCGAGCTGCCCCAGTGCGTCAGCCAGTGCGGCGGCAACGCCCGCTGGATCGGCGACACCGAGGCCGGCTACGAGTCGTTCGAGGGCTCCGAGGACCCGCTGGGCAAGCGCCGCAAGATGGTGGAGTTCCTGGAGCCGTTCACCGACGCCGACGTGCACAAGCTGCCCGACGTGGGCAACAAGCCGTCGTACTCCTACATCCTACGCGACCATCACTGGGAAGGAGGTGATGAGTAATGGAAACGCAGTGGCCTCTCGTCATCTTCACGCTGTTCGTATGCTTGACCTGCGGCACGCTGGGCGGCATGTCCATCCTGGCGCTCAAGGGCCAGGGCAGGAACCTGCAGATGACCGCGCTCATCACGTCCGCCGTCTCGCTGGTGGTAGGCGGCATCGGAGCCTTCCTGCACCTCGAGCACTGGGAGCGCATCTTCAACGGCTTCGGGCACATCACGTCGGGCATCACCCAGGAGCTCATCGGATGCGTGGCGCTGGCCATCGTCATCGTCGCATGGTTCGTGGTCCTTCGAGGCGGCAAGCCCGTTCCCAAGGCGCTGGCCTGGGCGACCCTCGCGGTTGCCGTGCTCATGATGGTCGCCACCGCGCACTCCTACCTCATGCCGGCCCGTCCCGCGTGGGGCCTGGCGCTCGTGGCGTTCTATCTGGGCAACGCGTGCCTCCTGGGCGCCGCGGCCGTCTGGCTGATCTCCATCCTGAAGAAGGACGAGGCCGTCGAGGCGACGGGCATCCAGCTGACGTTCATCGCGGCCCTCGTGCAGATCGTGGCCGACGTGGTGTTCGTCATCGCCTGCGCCATGGCGAAGATCGCGCAATTCGGCTACTACGCCGACCCGACATCGATGACCACGGCCCCCACGCACGTCGACAGCCTGATGACCGTCATGGTGTCCGGCGCGGGAGCGCCCATGTTCTGGGGCTCCATCGTCTCCGTGATCGTGGCTGCGGCCTGCGCCTTCGTGGCGAAGAAGAAGGTGGGCGCCTCCAAGACGCTCATGGTCGTCGCCGCCATCGGCGCGCTGGCCACCTCCGTGATGTTTCGCGTGCTGATCTACCAGCTGGGCTACCCAGTGGTCCTGATGTACTAACCGCACGACGCCCGGCATCTTCGGATGCCGGGCGGCACCCCGGTCGCGGTCCGGGAAGGAAACTGCAGCCTTCCCGGAACCGATCGAGGCAAGCGGGGCGATCCCCCTCCCCCGGCCCCGCTTGCCTCGATCTTGCGCCGCCGCCCCTCCCCTCATGCGGCGAACCAGATCGACCCATCGGCCCGGCCGTCCGCCCCTCCCCCTATCGCGGACCGCCGGGCATCTTCATGCCCCGATCCCGACCATCTCCTCTTTTCCCGTTCACGTCGTCGGAAAAGCCGGCGCGGATGCCTCGTGGGCGTCCGCACACGGACGAACAACCGGAGGCCATGGCATCATTTTGCGCTTGCCGAACCCAACCCGTCGCCGAAGCCCTACAATGGATCAAAGAGCTTGAGACAGGAGATCCGATGCCGGGCAGCCGACGAAAAAGCGCCTCGACGCAGGGCCATACGTATGTCATCGACCAATCGTATCGCGTCGTGTATCTCGACCGTGCGGCCCGTCGCGTATTCCCCGGTGGACGAGTGGGCGAACTCTGCTACGAATGCTTCCGCGGGCAAAGCGAACCGTGCAAGGACTGCCCCTGGAACGCCGAGTCGAACGAGCACGCGACGCAAAGCGTCATCTACAGCGCGCGCACGGGAAGTTGGTACGAGATAACCTGCCTCGAGCTGGACTGGTTCAACGAAGGCCCCTGCGTGCTGTTCTCCGGCCATCCCGTCGACGAGCACAGCCGCAGCTTGTTCACGTCGTTGAGCGAGCCGTCATCTTACGATGAGCTGTTCGAACTCAACCTCACCGACGATGCATACAAGATTCTCTACCATGAGCCCGGAAAATTCACGACGCCTCCGCTCGAGGGACGCATCAGCGACATGTTCCCCGACGTGCGCGACCGCATGATCCACCCCGAAGACCGCGATCGCTTCCATGCGTTCTGGGATTTCGACACGTTGCTCGACCGCATCGAACAAGCAGGCGGCGCACTGCGCGGAGAGTTCCGCAAGCACCTCGAATCGGGGGCATGGAGCTGGACGTCGCTGACCGTGGCACCCGTCAAGCGCGGCGGAAGCGGCGAGCGCGTGGTCATGTGCTTCATCGCGGACATCGAAGAAGAGATGCAGCGACGCACGGATCAGGCAGAACGCTCGCAAATCCAGCTATTGCGCGAACGCGACCAGCTGACCGGCCTGTACAATGCGGCTACGTTTTACGACAAAGCCGAACGCCTGGTAGCCGACATGCCCGACATCGCGTACGATGCAGCGTACATCGACATCGAGCACTTCAAAATATACAACGAGTGGCATGGGCGCGAAGCAGGCGACGCCATCTTGCGCGCCATCGCCTCACGTATCGGGGAGATCGCCCGTAAGCACGGCGGCATAGCCGGCTACCTGGGCGGCGACGATTTCACGCTGCTGCTGCCTCACGGCCTGATCGACGAAAAACGCGTGGAAAGCGAGCTGAAGAAGGAGCCGTTCGATTCCGAGGACACCATCGGGTTCCAGCCCGCTTTCGGAGTGTGCGCCATCGACAGCCCGGACGTGTCCGTAGTCACCGCCTGCGACCATGCGATGATCGCCATGAACTCCGTCAAAGGCGCCTACACCAAGCGCATCGCCTGGTACGAAGCCGAGATGACCGAGGAGATGGAGACCGAGGCGAAGATCCTGCTCGAGGTGAAGCGCGCGCTGACGAACCATGAGTTCGTGCTGCACTGGCAACCGCAATGCAACACGCGCACCGAGCGCATCGTGGGCCTCGAAGCCCTCGTGCGCTGGCAGCACCCTTCGCGCGGCATCGTCATGCCGGGCGCGTTCATCCCCGTGCTCGAGCGCAACAACTTCATCGCCAGCCTCGATCTGTACGTATGGGAGGAAGCGTGCCGCCATATCCGTTCATGGATTGATCGCGGCGGTGTGCCCATTCCCGTATCGGTGAACATCTCCCGGGCCGACCTGTACGCCATCGACGTGGTCGAAGCGCTGGAAGGCCTGGTCTCAAGATACGACCTCGACCATCGCCTGCTAGAGCTCGAGATCACCGAAAGCGCGTACGCAGAAGACGAGAAAATGGCCGATGCGGTCGCCCGTCTCAAAGGACTCGGCTTCACCATCCTCATGGACGATTTCGGCAGCGGTTATTCCTCGCTCAACATGCTGAAGGACATCACGGTCGACATCTTGAAAATCGACATGGGCTTCCTCGCTCGACAGGATCAGTCTCAACGCAGCGAAAGCATCCTTGAGGCCATCGTGTCCATGGCTCGATTCATGGATCTGCGCATCATCGCCGAGGGCGCCGAGACGAAGGAGCAGGTGGACTTCCTGCAAGGCATAGGTTGCGATTACGCGCAGGGCTACTACTTTTACCGTCCCATGTCTACCGAGGCGCTCGAGCAACTGCTGTCGCAGGACGGCATCGTGGACTACCGAGGCGTGTTGAACCCCAGCATGGAGCTCATCGACGTGAACGCGCTGCTGCACGACGACATGGTAAGCCGCGCTGCTGTAAACAACCTGATCGGCGGCTTAGCCGTGTACGCCGTGTACGCCGACCGTTTCGAGCTGCTGCAAGTGAACAACGAGTACTACCACGTCACCGGATGCAACTCGATCGATCTGCGCGAACGACAGAACCGGATCTCGCGCCAAGTGCACCCCGACGATCTGCCCCTCGTACAAAGCATGTTTGCCGAAGCGTACGAGCGCCCCGTCACGGGAGCTGAAGCCACCTTTCGTCGGTACCGACTGAACGGCGAGATCATGTGGATGCGCATGCGCGCCTTCTTCCTGCGCCGCGAGCAAGACCGCACCATCTTCTTCGCCTCGCTGGCGGACGTGACCGAGCAGAAACAGCAGGAAGACGAGCTGCGCGAGTCGCAGGCGGTGCTCGAATTGGAAGACGAGGTCCTGCATCGCATCATTCAGCAATCGGATCTGAACGTGTGGGTGCACGACATCGCTTCCGACCGACTGTCGTTCCAGAACCTCTCGTCGAACGGCATCGCCTCCCTTTTGGCCGCCTCGGCGGACGAGGAGGACACCGCCAGCCTGGGCGACGACGTGAGCAATGTCCTGCGGAGGCTGTCGCGCGAAACGTTATGGGGCAGACCTGCCGCTCGCACGATCAAGGTATGGTCGAATACGGGAGAGCCGCTGACGCTGCATATAGAACGCGAGATCGTGCAAGACGCGAACGGCAAGCCCGCCCGCGTCATCGGCTACCTGGAAGATCCTTTGAACGATTCGCGGGCGAAACTGACGCGCTCGGACGACAACCGGCTGCTCGACATCCTCAAGGGTGCCGCGGTGGATCACTGGTATATCAACGTGAACACGAAGAGCTTCCTCAACTCGGCCGATCGCCGCGCATGGCGCTATTGGGCCGGAATCTCGCTGGACGACTGGTCGAGCAGCATGCTCGAAGACCGCCTTGGCAAATACACCGGCCCAAGCCAGGACGCAGAAGCCATCGAGAACTTCCTCGATTTCGACGACATGCTGCAGCGTTTCGCCGACGGAGAGCGCAACGACTCCCTCGAGTACCGACTCGGCGAAAACGACGATGAACGCTGGATGGAGCTGAGCTACCGCATGGTGCAGCTCGAGGAAGACGGCTACGTGTACGCCTATCTGTCGGTCACCGACATCGACGAGCGCAAGCGTCGCGAGCTCGATCTGGAGGACAAGGCCGAGCACGACGCGCTGACCGGCCTGCTGAACCGCCAAAGCGCCTCGGTGCGCATGGCCAACGCGCTGGAGCGCACGCTGCAGCGCGGTTACCGCGGCGCGTTCGCCATCATCGACCTCGACGACTTCAAGCAGGTGAACGACCGCTACGGCCACCTGTCGGGTGACACGGTGCTGGCCGACGTGGCGCAGCATTTGTGCGGTGCGTTCAGGAAGGGCGACCTTATCTGCCGCTGGGGCGGCGACGAGTTCGTCGTGTACTGCGAGGACATGGAGCGCGACGATATCGAGAGGCGCCTGGTCGAGCTGTCGGAAGGCCCTTGGAACGCGACGCTGCCCGACAACCGCGTGATCGAGCTGTCGGTGTCGACCGGCATCGCCATGGTGCCGCAGGACGGCATCGCGTTCAAGACGGTGTACGAGCGCGCCGATCGCGCGCTGTATCGAGCGAAATCGAAGGGCAAGGCGCACTTCTGCTTCTTCGAGGCGGACAAGGACTCCTAGACTTATACGCCCAGACCCACCGTCATGTGCATCATGTAGAACGCGAACCGCATGACGAAGATGCCGGCCAGCACGAGCACGGCAGCTCCCGCCGCGCGCCCGACCGACAGCCGAACCCGTCGAGGCCACAATTCGACGGCGTCCAGGCCAATGCCCGCCATGCCAAGCACGCCGAACGCGCATACCATCAAACCGTACGAGGGCACCAGTTCCGCCGCCGTAAGATACGAGTTCTCGATCGAGGCCAAATCCGCACCCTGCATGCCGAACGTCACCACGTTCACGGCCAACGCCGCAGCGGCCACCATCGTCAGCGCGCGTCCCATACGGCCTTCAACCGGCTCGTAGCCCGCGGCGCGCAGCCCCGCGATGGCGAGTATGGGGCCGCCCACCAGCGCGTTCAGCATCAAATTGAGCGGCACGTACACCGTGTACCACGACACTATGGTGTCGGCGGCATAGGCACAGCCCACCGCAGCCACGAACACCGCGCCCGCCAGCATGGCCAGAACGAGCCACGCTCGCTGTAACTGCGGTTTGGGATGCTCGACGAAGTTGTACAGCCAATACAATCCGGCCAGCGCCAGAAACACCACCGCGCAGAACACCTCGGTGGACAAGGGGCTGCGTCCCACCCCAAGGAACACGTACAGCGCGTTAGCGGGGTTGCCCAGGTGGGTGGCCGAGGCGACGAGACCCACCATGGCAACCACGAGGGGCAGCCCCAAGAACACGTTGAGCCGCTGACGCAGGACAACGGACGCGCCGCGCCCCAGCACGGGAAGCCCCATGCAGATGAACGCAACCACGCCCGACGGCGCCAACGTCGTGAACAGCACGAGCGTAATCTCGCCGAGCGCGGTATCGAATCCTGAAATCATACAGGCTATCCTAGCGGTAGAACCTCGGGTAGACGACGTCCAGGCCCAACTCGGCCTGAATGCCTTCGAGCGAAGCCTTCGTGAGACGCGCGAGACCTTCATAGAAGGGCTGGCCGGCCGCCTCGATCAGCTGGTCGAGGAAGTGCGACGACCAGGTGAGCAGATGCAGCCGCAGAAACTCGCCTAGATCCTGCGGCTGGTTGCGCGCGATCCAGGCCATGAGCACCAGCATGAGGCCCATATGGTCCTCGGGCGTCTTGTCGTCCGTCTGACGCGCGATGCCGTGAGAGCGCATCCACGCGCGCAGCTCCAGCGTGGTCGCACCGAACACGACGCATTCGCGATCCGTGTACACCGAGCCCCAAGGCGGCGCGGGCTTCGGCGCGGGACCGATGAACAGGCGGCGGTATTCCCACACCAGGCCGTCGGCGTCGATGCCTTCCGCCAACCCCGAGCGCATGAGATCGAGGTCGCACCGCGCCTCGGCTTCGTCGACGAACGGCCACTCCACGGCGGCCTGCGCAACGTCGATCGCGGCCATGGCCGCGAAGGCCGGGCCGGCATCGCCCTTCACCGGGTCTTGCAGGTAGAACGGCCCCAGCGTCTCGCCGACGAACGCGATGGCCTCGCGCACATCCTCGGACAGCGGTACGGTTGCTTCTTCGCTCATACCATGATCTCCTTATCGGTTGCCCGAAATCCAACTTCCAACAGGTTCGCCACGACGCCGTCCTTCGATTCCGCAGGACGGGCATCGGCGGACGGCTTGACGAACAGGTTCGGCACGGTCGCCTCGGGCCGGGGCAACGGCGCGATGGCCGCGCGCTCGCCGAGCTTCTTCATCTCGCCGACCGGCCCGAAGTCCAGCGCGCGAGCCGGGCAGGCCTCGACGCACACCGGCTTCTCGCCCGCGGCCACGCGTTCGATACAGCCGTCGCACTTCACCGAGTGCCCCTTTACGCGATCGACGCGCGGAGCGCTATACGGGCACGAAAGATGACAGTATCCGCAGCCGATGCAGTGCCGGTCGTTGACGCTGACCAGCCCGGTCTGCTCGTCTTTGTGCATGGCCTCGGTGGGACACACGCGCACGCACACCGGGTCGTCGCAATGGTTGCACGCCACCGACACGTTGTACGAGAAGCAGGTGGAGCCGAAGGTGCCGTCGCCGTTGCGAACCGTATCGCCTCCCGTGTATTCGAACACGCGGCGGTAGGCGGTGCCGACGTCGAGGTCGTAGGCGTCTTTGCAGGCGAACATGCACGTTTTGCACCCTGAGCAACGCGTTCCATCGAAGAAAAAAGCCTGCTGGGACATGTGGCGACCTCCTCTCGTCAACACGGAACCGCAAGCGCTCCCCCTATCCCAAAAAGCGGGGTACGCTGTATTTTAGCGTACCCCGCCAAGACGTGCTCCTCGCGCCGCAGATTGCCACGAGCCCCTCACGGAGGGAAGAGGGGCCGTGGCGTCGTACGCGAACAGTCCTGCTACGCGACCTCGAGCGGGTTGGCGATTTCCGCCGCGCCCACCGGCTGAGCGTCCGCGGATGCCTTGATAAAGATGTTCGGGGTGGTTTCGGACGGGTCGGGAAGCGGAGCGATGTTGCCGCGCTCGCCCATCTTCGCCATCTCCTCGGCGTCGCCGAAGTCCAGCGCACGAGCCGGGCAGGCCTCGACGCACACCGGCTTCTCGCCCGCGGCCACGCGCTCGGCGCACCCGTTGCAGCGAACCGCCTTCTTCTTCTCCTCGTCCACCTTCGGCGCGTTGTACGGGCACACGATGGCGCACGTTCCGCAGCCGATGCACTTCTCCTCGTCGATGGACATGAGGCCCGTGTCGGCGTCCTTGATGATGGCGCTCTGCGGGCACTTCTCGAAGCAAACCGGAGAATCGCAGTGGTTGCACGACATGGACAGCGGGTAGCTGACGCAGGTGGTGCTGAAGGCGCCGTCGGCATCCTTCACGGTGTCGCCGATGGTCACCTCGTACACATGGCGAAACGAGATGCCCAGATCGATGTTCTTGTAGTCCTTGCACGCCATCTGGCAGGTCTTGCACCCCGTGCAGCGCGTGCCGTCAAAGTAGAATGCCTGTTGAGACATGATATATCACCCTTTCTGCGGCTCGTCGCCCTACGCCTTGGTCACCTGGCAGATGTTGCTGTGCTGGGGGTTGCCCTTAGCCAACGGAGACGGACGATGCGTCGTCAGCGTGTTGATGCAGCCGCCCTTGTCAACGCGATCGCCGTACATGTCGGCGTCGTGCCATGCGCCCTGCGAGATGCACACCGTGCCGGGAACCACGCGCGGCGTGACTTTCGCCAGGATCTCGATTTCGCCGAACGCGTTCTTCACGCGGATCTTGTCGCCCTGCTTGATGCTGCGCTCTTTAGCGTCGGCGGGGTTGATCCACGCCTCCTGCGGGTTCACTTCCTTGAGCAGCTCGATGCCGCCCCACGAGGAGTGCGTGCGACCGCGATAGTGGAAGCCGCTGCAGCGCAGAGGGAACTCGTCGGTGGGCACGTCGGTCTCGGTGAAGCCGTGCGTGTACACCGGGATGGGCGAGATGAGGTCTTCCTCGCCAAGCTCCCAGGTGGAAGCGATGCCGGCCAGCGTCTCGGAGTAGATCTCGATCTTGCCGGTGGGAGTGTCCAGCGGGTTGGCCGCCGGGTCGTTGCGGAAGGCCTCGAACGCGATAGTCGCGCCCTTCGGGTTCTTGCGCGTGTAGACGCCCATTTCCATGGCCTCGTCGTACGTCGGCAGTTCGGTGTCCTTCTCGCGCGTCTTCTCGTAGAGCTCCTTGATCCACTCTTCCTGGGTCTTGCCCTCGGTGAACTGCTCCTTCACGCCCATCTTGTCGGCGATGAGGGTCAGGGCGTCGTAGAGGGTCTTGCGCTCGAACTTCGGCGTGGTGCACGGCTGGCCGCTGATCATGTACGCGTTGTCGCCGCCGGTGCCGATCTGCGACACCTGCTCGAAGCGGAACAGGTCGGGCAGCAGGATGTCGGCGTACTTGGCGGAGTCCGTCATGGCCGTCTCCCACACCACGATGAATTCGCACTTGCTCTCGTCGGCCAGGATGTCGTGCGCGTAGTTGATGTCGCCATGCTGGTTCGTCAGACAGTTGCCGGCGTAGTTCAGCATGCACTTGATGTTCTGGTTGAGCTTGTCCGCGCCCATCACGGCGGAGTTGAGCGCCGTCATCTCGGTGCCGTGGTCGATGGCCTCGGTGAACAGGAAGACGGGGATCTTCGCCTTGATGGGGTTGTCGCCGGCCGGCAGGGACGTCAGGCTGATGGAGAACGAGCCCTCGCGGCAGCCGTTGCTCGTGCCCGGCAGGCCGACCTGGCCGGTCAGCAGCGGCAGCATCATGATGGACCAGCAGTTCAGCTCGCCGTTGCTGCGGCGCTGCGGGCCCCAGCCCTGCACGACGTACAGCGGCTTGGCCTCGCCGATCTCGGCGGCCAGCTCCTTGATGCGGTCGGCGGAGATGCCGCAGATGGGGGCGGCCCACTCGGGGGTCTTCTCCACCATGTCGTAGCCGGTGCCCATGATGTAGTCCTTGTAGGACTTGTTCTGGCCCTTTGCGCTCTCGGGCATGGTGTCCTCGTCGAAGCCGACGCAGTACGTGTCCAGGAACTCCTTGTCCACCTGGTCGTTCGCGATCAGCTCATGCGCGATGGCGGAGCAGAGCGCGGCGTCGGTGCCGGGGTTGATGGGCTGCCACTCGGCGGAACGGCCCATGACGGAATCGTTCATGCGGGGGTCGATGTAGATCATCTTGCCCTTCGTGGTCTCGCGCAGATGCACCCAGTCGTAGTGCGACACGGCGCCGCCCTGGCGCGTCTCGGTCGGGCTCGTGCCGAACGCGAGGATGAGCGCGGCGTCCTCGGCGGCGTTGAGCGTGCTGCCGCTGAAGCCGGATGCGCCGTAGGTGTGGGGCACGATCATTTCCATCTGCATGGCGCTGTAGTCGCCGTACGACCCCAGGAAACCGCCGAGGCAGTTCATGAAACGCGGCAGCGAGCGCGCCGTCGTGGAGCTCACGCCCGTCGCGTAGGGAATGTACACGGACTCGTTGCCGTACTCGTCGATGATGCGCTTGAGCTCGCTGGCGATCGTGTCGACGGCTTCGTCCCACGAGATCTGCTCGAACTTGCCCTCGCCGCGCTTGCCGACGCGTTTCATGGGGTAGTTGATGCGATCGGGGTTGGCGAGCCAGCGGCGATACGTGCGACCGCGCAGGCAGGCGCGCGGCTGAACCTCGTCGAAGCCGGCGTCCTTGCTGGTGTAGGTTTCCACCCAGGCGACCTCGTCGTCCTGCACGTGGAACTTCAGGCTGCAACGGCCGGGGCAGTTGATGGCGCAGTGACCCCACGTCGTGGTCTCCTCGACGGCCTGCGTCGCAGCGTCATTGCCCTTCGCGCCGTCGGCGCTCGGCGAGCAGCCGAACAGCGACACGGCACCCGTGCCCATCGCGGCCGCACCCAGGCCGGCCAGCGCCGAGCCCTTCATGAACGTGCGGCGAGACACCTGAGCGTTCTCCAACATGTTCGTCATGGTCCCTCCCTCTTTCCTCTCTCGTCTGGCGCTCCGCTTCCCGGGCGGAACGCCTCGCATTGTGGCACTCCCCCGCGACCGCCGTGTCACATAAAATATGCGAACTTATCGTTTCCCCAGGTCACAAGACAGCACTTTGGGTAATGCGTCGCACGATACTTCTGACAATACCGTTATACTGATGCAACGGGAACAGTGTGCGGGAACGGAAAAACCGCATATGCGCGCGGTCTCGGGGGAGGATCTTTGAACGCAGCCACCATCGTCAGCATCATGAAGCCGAACATCACCTCGCTCGGCTACGGCTTGTTCTTGGCCATCAACGCCGCGGGCGTATGGGGCGGCGTGTTCCCGTTTCTTCCGATGGAGTTCCAAACCACCGAGATCGTGTTCTGGTTCTTCCTCGCGCAATCGCTCGTGTTCTCGTTCAGCTACTTCGCCAGCGCCCTGGGATCGTACTTCTTCCCCGGCCCCACGCGCACATTCATCGTGCGGCTGGCCACCATGCCCTACCTTCTGGGATGGTGCTGCCTCATCGCGGCCATCTATCTGGACGCATGGGCGCTGCCGCTCGTCGTCGGCGGCGGCGCGCTCCTGGGCCTGGGGTCGGCCGGTTTCTACATGCTGTGGCAACGCCTGTTCGCCAGCCAGGATTCCGACACCGGCAACCGCGACCTCATCAAGGGTACCCTATACGCGGCGGTGCTGTACTTCTCGCTGTACCTTATTCCGCAAGCGGTGACGGCGTTTCTCATCCCGCTCGTGTTCCTGCCGCTATTCGGGTTGACCATCGTGCTGAAAAGCCGCGAGATCGACCTCGATCAAGCCATGTTCCAGGACGTGCCGCGCGACCATCCGCTCGTGTACCAGCGCCTGGTGAACGACTACTGGCGAAGCGCGCTATGCGTGGGCGCGCTGGGGTTCTGCACGGGCATCATGCGCTCCCTGGCCATCGGCGAGCCGGCGGCGGGATCGCTCGTGAACGTGCTGTCGATGGGCGGATCGTTGACCGCGGCTATATCGCTGCTGGTGTTGTGGCAGTTCAAGAACCTCAGCGTGAACGTGGTGGGCGCCTACCGCGTCTTCTTCCCGTTCGTCATCACCTCGTTTCTGCTGCTGCCGTTTCTGCCCGAGGAGTACGCGCGCTGGCTGGCCGGCGGCCTGTACGCCGTGTACAGCGTGGCTATCATGCTCATGATGATTCAATGCGCGCAAGCTTCGCGCGACCGCGGCATCAACCCCGTGTTCATCTACGGGTTCTTCGGCGGCATCGTGTACGCGCTGCACGACGTGGGCTTCATCGGCGGCACGTTCGCCGAGCAGACCATGATCATCGGCATCGCGCCGCTCGCCGTGGTGGCGCTCGTGGCCGTGTACCTGCTGGGGCTCATGTACTTCATCGGACAGGGCGGGTTCCGCCGCATCTTCAAACACGACAGCGATGCCGCGGCCAGCATCGAGCTGGTCGCCCTACGCGCGCATGCGCCCGAGAAGAAGCCTGCAGGGGCGAACGCGGAGGGCGAAAAGCCCGACGACGCGGTGCCGAAGAAGGCGGGCAAGCGCGGCGATCGGCCGCCTCGCGCGAGCCGCAAGCCGCAGCGCGAACGCAAGCGCGAGGAGCGCGTGTACCTCGACCGCATCTCGAAGCAGGCGGCGCTGTTGCAGCAGCATTACCGTCTGAGCGAGCGCGAGACGGAGGTCATGGAGCTCATCGCGCGCGGCAACACCGTGGCGCGCATCGCCGAGGATCTCGTGGTCACCGAGAACACCATCCGCACGCACTCGAAGCGCATCTACGCGAAGCTGGACATCCACAAGAAGCAGGAGCTGCTCGACCTCATCGAGTCCTTCGACCCCAACGACTTGCAGGAATAGAAACGCTGCAGTGCGCGGAAGCCCGCTTCGAGACCCTTTGCCTAAGGTCGCGCGCGACCCCGATTGTTGTACATCGATTCTCCTTGCGGAGCACGGCCGTTTTTGTATAATAAGGGCGAGCCGCAGGGAGCGCTAACTCCCCACGGCTCTCGAACTCGCTTCGGCGGTTTGGGTTTACTGTGAGCGCTCCTTTCCCTTGCGGGTTTGGAGCGCGTCTCTTATCATCAGGAAAATCTCGATGATTCGGGACATCAGCCTCATAAGCACTTCAGCCAACACCAGCAAATCCAAAACGGTCATGGTCATCACCTCCAATCGTCTAGAATATTGAGAGGGAGAGGCACCAAGCCGCCGGATCGAATCCGTACCTATAAGTATAGCGACGCCGTCTCACGTTTCCATGGCACGCATCACCGTGGAAAACCTTCCCGACCTTGCCCGTTTCCAACGCCGCTCCCACGCGAATTCCATGCGCCTTGCCATCGTTTCCAACGCGGATTCCACACGCCTTGCACGCGGTTCCAACGCCGTTTCCACGCAGCGGGACGAACGCGCGAAAACGCACCGGGCGAGCTCTCGCGACGTAATCAAGACCGTCCCTCAGCAAAGTCTCACCTGATCGCATGCTATACTTCTTGCCATCTTGGTTCGCCGCACGTTTCCCTGATCGGAGCTGCCATGAACGCTGCATCGCATGTCGAATCGCCAATATCCGGACGGAAGCTGTGCGCATTCGCACTCGCCGCAGCGCTCGCGCTCATAACGGGAGCACAGTTCGTTCCCGCGCATTACGCCTGGGCTGAAGACGAGCCGGCGGCAACGGTTCAGGCGGATGCGACCCTCCCTGACGCGGCCCCGCTCGAGGAAGCCCTGCCCGAGGTGGCAGCCTTGGCGCCCGTAGAGAATGCGCCGCACCTCGACCTGGCGAACGGCTCCATCATCTTGAAGGACTCCGGCTCGAACCTCCAATACAGCCAGGACGACGAAGCAACGTGGACGTCCTATTCCGGCAACGTGACGATCGGTGGAACGGCAGGCAGCGGCACGAACGTGCAAGTGCTCAACGGAACCCATACGATACTTCTCAACGGCGTTACCATCAACGAGCCGCGCGCCAATCACGCGGCGATTGAAATCGGCAGCGACACGCAGGCTGCGCAGCTTACGCTCTGGCTGTATGGCTCGAACAAGCTTTCCGGTTCGAGCGGGTATCCCGCAATTTTCGCACCTGGTAAGGCTCATCTGATTTTCAAAGGCGATCTCTACGGCAGTCTGGAAGCGCAGGGAGGATACGAGGCTCCCGCCATCGGTGCGGACAGCGCGGTTTCAAGTTGCGGCACCATCGAGTTTTGGCAACCCGGCAACGTAACCGCGCGAAGCGGCAACGGCGCCCCTGCCCTCGGCGACCCGACCTCGAGCGCTGTGGATGCAACGGGGTCGGTGTCTTTCTTTTCGGGAACGGTGACCCTGCAATCCTCAGGCACCTGCGACGTTACCGCGAAAAGCATCGTCACCGGCGGCGGCAACATTCACCTCTCGCAGCGCCCGCCCGCCAACACGACGCTCGCCGTCGATCAGGGCGGCTCCTTCCCCGGTTCCGCGTATGTTCTGGTGTCGGGCTTGGCGGCAGGCGAGAATCTGCTCGGAGCCAGTTTTGATGAGAAAGGCCCTGTCTTTGTCAGAGGCGATCGGTGGGTGGATGCCAAGCATTACATCGTAGACGGCTTCGCCACTTGGATGGACGACGGCGATCTGGGACTTTTTCTCGACAGAAACCTGCTTAAGGACGGCAGCTCCGTCAAGATGAGCTTTAGCGAATCCGGCAACGTGTACGAAGGCACGATCAAGGGTTCTGCCGAAGCCGGATACACGCTTCATCTGGCCATTCCCGACCCGCCTGTTGAAAACCCCGTCGTCAGCATGCACGAAAAAAAGGGCTGCAAGCTCATCGTCGATGTGAGTTCGGAGGGCATTCCGCAGTACACCCTCGACGGGGGAGTGAGTTGGACGCGCTACAGCGGGTACCTGGCTGTCACGGGAGCCGCAGATTTCACCTCCTTCCCCGTAAGCAATCAGGTGATCGTAAGGAAAGGTACTCACGCACTGCGCTTTCAGGATCTGAGCGGCGTTGCGGCTTCAATCGAGGGATCCTCGAACGTGACGCTCACGCTGGTGGGAAGTAATTACATATGCGGCCACAGACTGGAGGCGTCGCCGGGGGTGGCGGTTCGAGGTACCTCGTCTCTTACCATCAACGGCAAGGGAACCTTGAATGCCGTGGGAGCAGGCACAGGTCGTCAGCCTTGCATCCTGGGAGAGCCGAACACGACCATCTCGATAGCGGGCGGCACGGTTCTCGCTCATTCGGGAGTAACGGGCGGTAATGGCATTACTGCAGGAAAGCTCGTTGTTTCCGGAGGCACTGTCGAAGCGCTCAGTCAGTCGAGTGGAAGCGCAGCGATCACGGCGAGCAAGTCCATCGCCGTCAGCGGCGGGTCGGTTACCGCCAAAGGCTCCAAGTTCGTCGCTGGCATCGGGTCGGACCATTACGGCTCGTGCGGCTCCATCACCATCAGCGGCGGCATAGTGAACGCGCACGGCGGCGACCTGTCTGCAGCCATAGGTTGCAGTGTCGGCGGCTCGTGCGGGGAAATCAAGATCAGCGGGGGCACCGTCAACGCCGTCGGCGGGCTGGGCACTCATGGAGCCGGCCGGGTCGCGGCTATCACAAGCTCCGTCAAGGCGCCCGTCATCACCGGCGGGACGGTAAAATGCAACGAGGCGGTTTCAACGAGGGCGGCGTCTTTGGCGTCGGCATCAGCTTCGCCGGCTCCGGCAGCGTTGAACTTCCTGCTCGCCTCCCCCGTCGCGCTCGCGTCCGACCTGGACGAGGAAGCAACGTCTCTTGCCTCCGAGGACGAGCAGCGCTTCGTCAACGAAAACAACGACGACCTCTCGCTTGTAACGATACACGGGCTTCCGGCGAACACGCCCATCTCCTCCTTGCAGATGCGCCTGCTCGACACGGAATTCGTGGAAGAGCCGACCGGCGGCAGCACCTACGGCATGCGCGACGTCCAGACCGACGACCAAGGAGCGCTCTACCTGCACCTCACGCCGCTCGAGGCGACGGACAAGCTGGTCGTCGCCTCGTGGAACGGCCGCGATTACAGCGGGCTGAGCGAGAGGAACCTGGACGGAACCTTCGCCATCGCACTCGCCCCCACCGAGGCCGCCGTGTACTACCAGTGGCACAGCTTCGAGGACGGCTGGGCCTACGAGGACGCCGGCGTCGATTGGAGCATCGACGGGCAGACGAGCGGAAACGCCGCCGGCCACGACGTGACCGCGCTGCGCATCGAGACGTCCATCGGCGGCTTGAACGTTTCCTACGCGGTCGACAACGGAAGCGGGTGGAGCCCGGCGGTTGAGAACGGCGACATCGCGGGCGAGATGGAGCAGCCCGTGCAGGCGCTGCGCGTCAGCCTGTCGGGCGACGAGGCTGCGCGCTACACCGTCTACTACCGCCTGTACGTGAAAGGCGTCGGCTGGATGGCTTGGGCGCATGACGGCACCGCCAACGGCACGTCGGGATACGGCTACCCCGTCAAGGCGTTCCAGGTGGCGATACTTCCTGCGGGAGCGACGCCCACGACCGGCGAGGCCAGCGCGACCGAGTACGCGTACCTGGTGAAAGACGGCCAAAGCCAGCCGGGGCTCATCGGCGAGAAGCCTTCCGCCGGGCATGAGGAACGCGAGGCTGCGCCCCCTGCGAAGGCGCTCGCCTCTACCGGCGACAGCCCGGCTTTCGCCATCGCCCTGGGCGCAGCCCTCGCAAGCGGCGCGCTGGTTCTTGCGTCGCGCGCCCGTCATCGCAGGTCGCTGTCCTGATCGGAGCTCCTGCCGCTCGCGCGAGACACCGCGCCCGCAGAGGGAGCATCGCCTCTGCGGGCGCGGCAGGGCTTCCGGGCGCAAGCGGCGCGACGAGCGTCACAGGTCGCCGTCTTCGGGCACGACGATGCAGTCGGTAGTCGTTCGGCCGTTCTTCATGGAGACGGTCACGGACTTGCCCGGCACCGTGTTCGAGGCCGCCGCCAAACGCTCCATGCTCGTACCGCCTTTGCATCAGAGGAGCCACCCCACCTGCACGGCGCGGGGAAGCCGATGTAGAAGATGGTTCCATGTTACCACATGATTACACCGTTTCGGACGCGCCGAGCCAAGGCCGCGCGCAAGGCGAAAGCGTGGGAAAGAGACGAAGGAACGGGGAGATCTCCCTCCCGCCATCCTCGCCCGGCTCCGGAATGCGCGTTTTTCACCTGTCTGTTGCGTCCCGATCGTTGCGCAACGATCCTCTTGGCGGAGCACGGTCGTTTTTGTATAATAAGGGCGAGCCGCAGGGAGGTGGTGCTCCCCACGGCTCTCGGATCGCTTCGGCGGTTTGGGTTTACTTGTGGCGCTCCTTTCCCCTGCGGGTTAGGAGCGCGCTCCTTATCACCAGAAACAGCTCGATGACGCGGGTAGCGAACTCCAAGAGCAAAATCACCAACGAAGCAATCCCCAAAACGGTCATGGTCATCACCTCCAATCATCTAGAATATTGAGAGGGAGAGGCACCAAGCCGCCGGATCGAATCCGTGCTTCTCAGTATAGCGACGCGGTCTCACGTTTCGTTTGCGCAGATCCAACGCGCGTTGCCGCCAAATCAAGCGCGTTTCCCACGTCGTTCCAACGCGGATTCCACGCGCCTTGCCGCCGTTTCCAACGTCGTTTCCACGCGTGTCACATCCCAATCCAGCGCCGATCAAACGCCGAAGCAGCGGACAACATGCGGTCGAAGGGCTAGCGCGAGCGAAGGGTCGCCGCCGACGCCCGATGAGGCGAAATTTCGTTTCCGAGGGTAAAACTGAGCCGGTTTGGCAATTTCGAGAGCGCGATTTCAGCCCGGTTGGCACCTATCTTGGGCTGAAATGTCAGGCGTGCTTTCAAAATGCCTGATCAGCGCGATGTGCTATTTAATGATTATATAGATCATAATTGCCAAACTGACTTGTTTTTACCGCTCCGCGGGACAATTTGCATCACCAGCGCGCCTGCCCCCTTCGCGCGCCCCCACCGCCACCGCGCGTGCCGCCGCGCGACACGCGCCGCCACGCGACAAGCTCAGGCGCGCGACAAAAACAAAAAAAGCCGCCGACGGCCTTTCGGGCGTCGGCGGCTTGAAGGTCTTCGAGGGCCGAAGCCTCTACACCTGCAGCGCGTAGAACATGAGGCGCGCCACGAAGATGCCGATGAGCACGGCCGCGTTGCCGGCCACGAGCAGCGGGATGGCCGAACGGACGCCCACGGGAGCATCAGCATCGACGTCCTCGCGATCGCGCAGCGGGATGGCCGCCGCAGCACCCGCCGTCCTTCCCATCGCCGCCACATTGCGGCCGCCGGGCATGAGCGTGGCGCGCAGAGTCGCCAGCATAACAACGAACCCCACGATGGATATCACGAGGTACACCCACGAACCGGGAAGCACGTCGGAGCCCGGAAAGAACGCGTTGAACGTGGACTGGGCGAACAGCAGCTGCGCGCTGACGGCGACGATGGCCGCCACCACGCCGATAAAGGCCGTGACCAGCGCTACCGTTGGCAACCGCGTCAAGCGCGCTTCGGGCATCCCACCCGCGAGAGCGACGACCAGCACGCCGAGCGGCACGCCGCCTGCGATGCAGAACCCGATGATGCCGAGCGGCACGAGCGGAGAGTTCCAGGTGAGCACCGCGGAGCCCATGTACATCACCCCGATGCTAAGCGACAGCAGCAGCGAAGCCGCGCCCACCACAGTGGCGAACACCTTGCGCGGACGCCCGTCCAGATTGCCCGTCATCGCGATGATCCAGTACACCACGGCCAGCGCGATTAACAGCATGCCAGCGATGCCCACGAAGGACAACGGCGCGATGTCGACGCCTTGGAACAAGCTCATCGAATACTGCGGCGACGAGAGCGCCACGAACGACGCGATGTAGCCCACGGCGAGGATCGCCATCGGAAGCAGCGTCCAGCGGTCGATGCGGGCGAGGCGCTCCTTGCTGAAACGCGTGGTCAGAAACGCCAGCGCCAGGCCGATGAACGCGCCCGAAGCCATCGGCACGAGCGTGGTGAACAGAACCATCGGCATTTGAAGCAATGCGAGATCCATACGATTTCACCTCCTCAGGATTCACGACGAATCCCCTAGCTGTCATATAAACAGCCCTCATCCTAGGAGCGCGCACAGGCAGGGCAGCTGACCCGCCGCCCCGTTTGAGAAGGTGTTGCCCGATCGTGACTTCGATGTCAGCGCGTCGCCCCCACCCCTGCAAGGCAAGCTGGTACCGTAGATGCTTCGACGAAAGGAGGGCCGCCATGACCCGCATCCAAAGAGGCTGGGCGGTGGCCGCCGTGCTGGCCGGCGCCCTGTTCGCCTGCACGATCGCCCTGTTCCTCGGTGGCACGATGCCGCTTGCGCCCGCGGCGGCGCTCGCGCTCATCGCCTGCGCCCTCTTCGTGACGGCCGCCCGCCAAGCCCGCCGCCCCTAGAAGGCGGGCGGTACGCTAACGCAGGTCGAACACGTCTTTAATGCTGTAAACGCCCGCGGGCTTTCCTTGGAGATACGCGGCGCAGTCCACGGCGCCGCGGGCGAAGCAGTCGTCGCTGTAGGAGTAGTGGGTGATCTCCAAACGCTCGCCCATGCCTCCGAAGTACACCTTGTGGTCGCTCGTGATATCGCCGGCGCGCAGCGAATGGAAGCCCACGCCGCCCGGCTTGCGCGCGCCGTGGCCCTCGCGGCCGTACTCGGCCAGCTCGTCGAGCGTGGTGCCCTTGAGCTCCGCGATCATGTTGCCGATGATGACGGCGGTGCCGCTGGGCGCGTCCAGCTTATCGCGGTCGTGCTGGTCGATGATCTCGATATCCGTCTCGTCCACGAGCGCCCGCGCCGCGATCTCCACCAACTTCAGCATCACGTTCACCATCTTCGAGGTGTTGCATTTGAAGATGATCGGGATGTGCCGGCCGGCCGCTTCGAATCGTTCGAACTGTTCGGGCGAGAACCCCGTGCTGGCCGTGACGAGAGCTTTCCCATGCGCCACGGCCAAGTCGAGCGTTTCGAGGCACTGCTCCACGCTGGAAACGTCAATGAGCGCGTCGCACGCGTCGATGACGGACGAGAGGTCGTCCGCCACGGGGATGCCCAGATCGCGTCCGAGGCCCACCACCTGGCCGAGGTCGCGGCCGATGTAGTCGCGTCCCGCAGGGCCCACGCCTCCCACCAGCTCCATACCCTCGCGCTCGGCGACGAATCGGCTGATGGGCTGCCCCATCTGCCCGTGGCATCCGACGACGATCACCTTCATGACGTTCTCCCTTCTCGACGCGCACCGATGCGGTTGATGCCGCCAGTATAAGCCCCGGCGCTACTCGGCGCTCGGCTCTTCCTCGCCGAACAGCACATCGAACAGGTAGCGGGTGATGGTGGCGCGGCGCACCATGCCGATGAGCCTGCCGTCCTCATCGATGACCGGCACCTTCTTGAACTTCTTCTTCGCCAGCACGTCGGCGATCTCGCCGATGGTCTGGTCGGCCGTGGCGCACAGCACCCGCTGCACGGCCAGCTCCATGACGTTGCGGCGCTTGAGCGCGCGGGCCTTCTCCTCGAAGGACTCGCTGTCGTACAGCACCATGTTGGAGTACCCACCGCTGAAGATGGAGCGCGTCTTCTGCGCGGCGACCGCTTTCATGATGTCGCCGTCGCTGATGAATCCCACCACATGGCGATCCTCGTCGATCACCACGAGCCCGCTCGTGCCCAGCTCGTTGAACAGGGTTACCACCTCGCCGAGGTTCTGGTCGTAGCGGCACGTGTACGCGTCCCGCTCCATGATGTCGCCGATCGTCCGATTCATCGTGCAGCTCCTTCCCGAGCTTCTTCCATTTCGATCTCAAGCGGCGCTTCGGCCCGGGATGCAGGCGAGGCGACCGCCTGCTTCTTGACGTTGCGCACCTTCAAGACGGCTATGACCAGCGCGACAGACGCCACGGCCGCGGAGATCCCGTACGCCACGTCGATGCCCGCCGCCGTGGACAGCACGGGGCCTGCCTCGGCGTTCGCCGCGGTCACCATGGTCATCACCGTCACGATGAGCGCCGTGCTCACTGCGCCGCCCACCTGGCGGCCCGTGTTGCTGATGGCGTTGCCGTGCGCGATCATGTCGTTCGGCAGCGCGTTGATGCCCCAGGTGGTGACCGGCATGTTCGCCAGCGTCAGACCGGAGGACTGGATGACGTAGAACGCTACGAGGTACGCGACCATCGTCTTGTCGTCGACGAGGGACAGCGCCGCCAGCGAAGCGGTGAGCCCCGTCAAGCCCATGATGGCTATGACGCGCGGCCCGAACCGGTCGAACAGCATGCCGCTGACCGGGCTCAGGAAGATGGTGGCCACCGCGCCGGGCGTCATGAGGATGCCGGTTTCGAACGCCGTCAGCCCCAGCACGTTCTGCAGGTAGATGGGCAGGATGACGCTGCCCACGGCCAGCGCCGAGTTGACCACCGTCACGATGACGGCCGAGTACGCGAACGTGGGGGTTTTGAGGGCCCGCAGCTGCAGCAGCGGCTCCTCGATATGCAGCTGGCGATGGATGAACCACGCGAGCGCGACCACGCCCACGACGATGCTGCCGACGACCACGGCGTTGCCCCAGCCCAGCGTGCTTGCACTGGAGAAACCGTACAGCAGGCCGCCGAACGCGAACGTGGACAGGACGATGGACGGCACGTCGAGGTGCGGGCGCTTGAGCTCCCCCACGTTCGTAAGTAGGAAGAAGCTCACCGCCAGCACGAGGATGGCCAGCGGGATCATCGCCCAGAACATCATGCGCCAGCCCCACGCGTCGATGATGCCCCCGGCCAGCACCGGGCCGGCCGCAGGCGCGCAGCTCATCACGATGCCGGCCATGCCCATGGCCGTGCCGCGCTTCTCGGGCGGGAAGATGAGCATGGGAACCACGCCCACGAGCGGCAGCTGCACGCCCGCGCCGGCCGCCTGCAGCACGCGGCCTACGATGAGCAGCTCGAACGTCGGGGCCCCCGCGCACAGCGCCGTGCCCACGATGAACGACATCAGCGAGACGAAGAAGAGCTTGCGCGTGGAGAAGCGGTCGATGAGGAACCCGGTGATGGGCACCATGATGCCGTTGACCAGCATGTAGATGGACGTCACCCACTGCGCGGTGCCGGCCGAGATGGAGAACGCGTCCATCAGCTTCGGCAGCGCGGGCGACAGGACGGTCTGGTTCAGGATGGCAAGGAACGCACCTGCCAGCACGATGCCGATGACGGTGATTTCCTTGCGGGTTACTTTGTGCTGTTCAGCAACCAATTGTTGTTCGTTCAAGAGCGCATCGACTTCCTTTGCGGACGCGTCGACAACCGAGCCCATCCCCTCGCTCGCGCGCAGGTAAGCGCACAAAGAGAACGGCCGGCGATCGATCGGGGAATATGAATGAGGAAAGCGAAAACGCGGAGGCCGTCGAACGAGGTCGTCCGCTTACGAGAGTCCGCTCATCGATGGCCTTGCCACACGCCAGGACCCACTTCGCCCGGCGCGCGGAACGCAGCCGTGCGCGAGCGTCGCCGCGAAAGCTGGCGAAGGCTGGTGTAGCGCTCGAATATGTACAGAAGCGATTTCACAGCGGGCAAGTATAGCGGAAGCCGAAACCCCCGTATCTTCGAGAAAGTGGCCCGCTCCAAGCGAAATTCACAAACCAGCTCGCGCCCAGCGCGCGGCTGCCGCGCCCTCCCTCATAGCGCATCCCCCTCCACGGCAGCGGCAGAGGTTCCGGGGAACCGAACGTCGCACGCCGCGCCGACCGCACGCCGCGCCCATCACGAATCGGCGCGGGGAAGATCGCTGGACCGCATGGCCTTCCCCGCGCCCTAGAGTGCGCCGAATTCCTACACCTTCCGCACGTCCACCCAGAGGTCGAACTGGGCGGCGCCGCCTCCAATAGGATCGGTCACGCCACCGCCTCCGGCAAGCGTTTCCTCGGGCAGCAGCTCGTTCATGCAGAAGCCGCGCCCCCGCCCGCCGGCGAAGCCGGTCTTCTGCTTGCCGGGCTCGTCGCCGTCGAGGATGCCCTCTTCTTCGAGGTAATCGGGAGCCGGGCCCGTCAACATGCCGTCGATGGTGACCGCGCGCGCGGCGTAGCCCTGCTGGCCGAACGAGTAGTTGGCCCCCACCACGCCGGGACGAATGCCCTCGGTCACGCGCACGTGACCGGAAAGCGTGCCTTCAGGCCCCACGACCTCCACGGCATCGCCGTTCTTCAAGCCGCGCTCGGCAGCGTCGGACGGCGACATCCATACGAAGTTCTCGGTGGTCGTCTCGCGCAGCCACGACGCGGCGATGGTGCGGTGCGTGCCGTTCGTGCGCGCTTTCCAGTTGATGAACGCGAACGGTCGGTCGGCCGGCCGCGCCATCGGCGTGCCGTCGGCGAAGGCGATCGGCGCCGTATGGGCCAATCCGTCGAAGTTCTCACCGGTCAACGCGTCTTTCAGCGAAGCCGTCTTCGGGTCGTAGAACGCGCACAAGCCGGCGTACTTCGTCTTGATCAGATCTCCGTCGTAACCGTCGCCCTTCGCAGGGTCGGCCGACGCGAACCGCCCGCCGCGGTTCAGCACGTACACCACCTTCGGCCATTCCTCTTCGGTGACGGCGGCTTTCCACGCCTCCAGATCGAACGCCTCGCCCAGCGCGCGCTTGCGGGCGCGCTCGAACAGGGCGAGCTCGTCGTCGTCGGCGTCCGGCACCGGCTTCTCGCCGGCGTAGGCGATGTTCGCGGCCATCTTCAACCAGTAGTCGTACTCGGTCGAAAGGGCCGCCGTGCCGCCGTCGCCGTCCTTGCCCACCGGCACGGCATGCTCGCCGACGCCCGGCAGCCCGAGGCGTTGCATGATGTCGAAGTACACGTCCTCCACCGAGCGCGGGCCGTCGAAGGCGCGCACCGCCGGCTGCCCCAGCTGGATGAGCTGGTACTGCTGGTTCGGATAGATGGATTCCTGGCTGAAGCGCTCGAGGTACACCTTGTCCGGTAACACGAAGTCGGCAAAGCGCGACGTGTCGCCTATCTCCACGTCGAACGACACCAGCAGGTTGATCTTGTCCTGGTCGCCCAGCACGTCGGCCAGTCGCCGCCCGCCGGGCGTGGAGTCCACCAGCGAATGGCGATGGATGAACAGCGCGCCCAAATGATCGTACACGTAGCCCGCGCGCAAGGTGGGCACGATCTCGTGCGACAGGTTGCCCGGCAGCGGGTACCACGGACGCGGCGCCGGATAGCCGTCCTGCTTGAAGTAGCTGGTCTTCTCGTACTCGGTCTTCTGGCGCGTGATGGGAATGCCCCATCCGGCATGCGCGTCCGGCACGGTCTTCAAGTCGTAGCGGCCCTCGAACGGCGCGAACTTCGCCGCGGCGGCGATGTGACCGCCCTTCCAATCGTGGTTGCCGATGAGGAAGTTGAGATACCCCACGGCGCGCACCGCATCGAAGCCGTTGGCGTGCATAGCCGGGCCGCGGTAGCTCATGACGCAGGCACGTTTGCCGTGCGACGTGAACTCGCGCGCCACCTCTTCCACCACGGAGGGCTCGATGCCCGCATCGGCGGCGTACTCCTCCAGCGTTCGCTCCTCGACGCGCTCTTTCAAAAGCTGGAACACGCTCTTCACGCGCGCAGGCTTTCCCTTGATGTCGATCTCTGCGTCCACTAGCAGATCGGCGGCGCCCTCGGCGGCATCGGCGAGAGTCAGCTCGCCGTCCACCAGCACGAAGCGCGCGTCGTCGGCCAGCGCCTCGCCGTTCGCGCCGACCTCGCCCGCGCGCCCCAGCGCCTTGGCCGTGACGATGGGCCGGTTCGGCAGGTCGACGGCCACGAGGTGCGTCGCATCGGACCAGGTGGGCTCGCCCAGCGCCGCGGCTGCCTTCTTCGAAGGCGCCGACAGGTAGGCCGCATCGTAGCGCTCGTTCGCGATGATCCACGACATCATGGCGAACGCCAGCTCGGCGTCCTTGCCGGGAATCACGGGCAGCCACACGTCGGCCTTCGAGGCGCTACGCCCCTGGCGCGGGTCGACCACGTACAGCTTCATGCCGCGCTCGCGCGCCACCGACAGGCGCGGAGCCAGCCACGACGGACCCTTGTTCGCCGTCATGGGCTCGGTGCCCCAGATGATAAGGCATTCGCAATGGTCGATGTCGGCGTACATGCGCTTATGGTTCGTCGTGGGGTGCGTGCGCACGTTGGCCATGACGCCCGTCATGCCGCACACGCCGCCGTGGTTGAAGTTGTTGACCGAGCCGAACCCCAGCTGCGTCAAGCGGTCCCCGATGAGGAACATGCGGTCGCCGCCGGCCGAGCAGAACAGGTTGGACTTGGGGCCCAGGTCGGGATGCTCCACGTCGATCAGCTTGTCGGCCCATTTCGCCGCGAAGGCGTCCTTGGTCATCTCGCCCGACTCCACAAGCGCGACATCGGCCTCCACCTGCTTCTTCGGCGCGTAGGCGTACCATTCGGCGATGCCCGGCGTGCCCAGCGCGGGCGACCCGTTCACGATCTCGTCGAGGGCCGTGTCCCAGCTGACCGTCTCCCACTCGTCCGACCCGCGCTCCCCCACGCGGCGCAAAGGCTGCGTGATGCGGAACCGGTCGTGCACGAGCTGAATGCCCACCTGGCCCTTGAGGCATATCATGCCCCCGTTCGAAGCGCGACCGGCCACGGCCATGTCGTCGCCGGGGGCGAGCGCTTCCTCGGGCCGCGTAGCGTAGGGGATCGGCGCGTAGGGCTGCGAGTTGAGCGGCGAGTACGGATTGCCCGCGATCTTGCGCACCAGCGCGGTGGCGCCGTCGTTCGCCTGCTTGCCGTCGGCCGCATCGGTCACGCGCACCTTGATGGTGCAGTAGCTGTTGCAGTTGTTGCACATGGACAGGATGACGTCGTCGGCCGCGCACGCGCCGGTGGCGTTGCCGCGCCCGTGAGGCTCGTCGGTCAGCGGGTCATCAGCGGCCATGTACGCGCCCAGCCCGCCTCCGGCGACCAAGGCGCCTGCGGCGACCGCGCAACCGGCGCCGACCACGGCGCGCCGCGAAGGCGTTCCGAACAAGCTCGAACGCTGAGGCTCGCTTGCGGCATCGCATCGCCGTCCGTCTTTATGCTGCGCTTCCATCGCGCACCTCCTTGCCCGTCGAAACCCCGCCGCACGACACGGCGGCCGAACCTGCGCCCTCGTAGGAGCTTTCCAACCGCGCCTCGCCCTCGCTCGCGCTCCTGCGCTCGAGCGGCAGCAGGCGCACAGCCAGTCCGTAGCAGCCGACGGCCAATCCCAGAACGAACAGCGTCACCATCGCCTCGCCCAAAGTGGGCACGTACGCAGGCAGGGGCATGCCGCCCAGAAGCGGAACCGAGAACCCTGCCACCACCAGCACGTAGCGCAGCGCCAGGATGCCCGCCATGGCGGAGACGGCAGCAGCGACCGTCCAAACGCCGCCGGCCGCGCAGCGCGAACGAAACGCCCCCACGGCCAACAGCGCCGCGGGCACCGCCAGTCCCAGGCCGATCTCGCCGATCCAGAACAGCGGCGCCAAAGAACCCGACACCATCACGCCCACGGCCGTCGCCGACGCCGGATCGCCCGACAGCAACGGCGGGGCGATCTGGAAGAACACGCAGAACGCCAGCGCGAACAGCGACGCCGCCAGCACGCGGTTCAGACCCACGAGCGCGCTACCGTCCGGCCGCGCCCCGCGCAGCCGCGCGAGCAGCCGATATGCGACGATCAGGAACGCGGCAGCCGTCACCACGGCCATGACGTAGAACAGCACCGACGTGATGCCGCCCTCCCACAGCCCGCGCGTCTTCACCGCAGCGAAGAACATGCCCGTACCGCCCGGAGGGCCCACGAACGACGTGGCCACGCCCACCCCGGCCAGCACGCGGATGGCCAGGTTCACGTTGCCGCGCCGCCGAAGCGATTCCATGCTGGGCTCGCCAGCAGCCTCGGCAGCTCGCTTGTCGTTCAGCAGCACGAGCACGAACTGTGCGACGGCCACGACCATGAAGAACATATACGCCTTGATCTCCCAGGCCAACGGCGACGACCAATGGAAGAACAGCAGCGTTCCCAGCGAATGCCGGATGGCGCCCAGGTCGATGCCGATGAATATCATCGACACGACAAGCGACACCACGCTCAAACCCAGCGCCATGCGCGCGACGGGCGCGAAGCGGGGAATCCTCAGCAGGTAGACCAGCGCCGAAAGGAGGTACAAGCCGCCCGCCAAACCGGAGAACCAGATGTAGACGACCACCCACAAGCCCCAGGGCACGGAATTCGTGGCTCCCGCCATGCCCAGTCCGTTCGCCAAGCGGTCGTACATGAAGTACGCGCCCGCAACCAGCAGCACGGCTACGATCACCGCCCACACGATGGTAGCACGGCGCGAGAACGGTGCCGGCAGCCAGCGCCTGCGCTTCGTTTCAGATGCCATAGATGCTCACCTCGCTCATTTCAGATAGTAGACGGACGGGTTCGTGCCCAGCTCCTCGCGCAGGCGGAACGCCCGCGGCGAAGCGGCCAGCTGCGCCACCTTCGACGACGGATCGTTCAGATCGCCGAAGTAGCGCGCGTCGCCGATGCACGTCTCGCAGCACGCGGGCGCCTCGCCCTCGGCGATGCGGTGCGCGCAGAACGTGCACTTGCGCACGGTGCCGTACGTGCCCCGGTACTTCCCGCGCGCGCCGTGGTCCACGCCGTACTCGGGCGCCGTCACCTGATCGGCCGCCTGCATCTCGACTGCGTACGACGAACCCTCGTCGGCCGAGCGCGCGCCGTACGGGCACGCGGCGATGCAGTATTTGCAGCCTATGCAACGGTCGGCGTCGATGACCACGATGCCGTCATCGCCGCGGTACGTCGCGCTCACCGGGCATACCGACACGCAGGCGGGGTTCTCGCACTGCATGCAGGGACGGGGGATCGCCTCGATACGCACGTTGGGATACGCGCCCGTCTCCTGTTCCAGCACCACGTTGTACGTGACGCCCGGAGGCGTGCGGTTCTCGGCCTTGCACGCCACGGTGCACGAATCGCACCCGACGCACTTCGCAAGATCGATGACCATGCCCCAATGCGGAACGTGGGATTCTTCCATAGATGCCACCTCGATTCGTCGGAATACAGACGGGCGCGGCGCGGAGGGGGAGTGCGCAGCGCCCATGAAAGAGGAAAAGCGGCCGGAAGAGAAAGGGAGGGGGAATCCGGCCGCCAGCGCCCCGCCAGGGGGTGGGCGGGGCGCACGGGTGAGCTAGAGGAACAGCACGGGCAGGGCGGCCAAAATCACCAGCAGGCGCAGCATGAAGCCGCCCACCAGCACGCCGGCCTCGCCGATGACGCTGACCACCATCGAGGTCGTCGACGTTTCCACGCGCTTGGCGATGAACACCGGGTAGCCCTCGATAAGGAACGGCGCGACAAGACCCAGAAGGACGATGCCGCCCCAGAACGCCGGAGCGTACTGCCCGGCCACGAGCGAGTAGACCGACGCGGCGCCTTCGAAGCTGCCGGCGCTCACGATGATCAGCATCGTGGCCAGCACGACCATTTCAACGGCGGACAGGATGACGTGGCTCTTCTTGATCAGCCACATCTGCTCGAAGCGCTCGCGATCCACGATCAGCCCCACGAGCGACGTGGCAGCGAGGCCCGCCGACAGCGCCGACACCACGAACAGGATGGGCAATATGGCGTTGTTCCACAGCGGGTACGCCTTGACCACGCCCAGCAGGAAGCCGGTGTAGGCCGCCACGGCGAACGCCGCGACGATGCCTATCCACGTGAGCCACTTCGGCACGCGCTTCTTGAGTATCTCGAGAACGGCCACGGCAAGCGCCACCGGCATGTACACGCAGATGAAGTACACGCCCAGCGTCATCACGGAACCGGGGTTCGAGATGAGCCAGAAGAAGCGCAGCGGGTTGTGCAGACCGGCTTCGGCGTCCAACATGAGCATGAGCAGGCCGATGCCGACGAAGATGGGAGCGATGATGCGGCCAGCGACGCGCATCTTCACGCTCTCGGGGTACTTGGCTTCGACGAACGCGGACGTCAGGAACGCTCCCGCCGACGCGCCGGCCAAAAACAGGTACCATGCGATCATAGGTCCCCAAACCATGGTTCATCACCTCACGTAGTAGATTTTCGAAACGGTCAGGTTGTCAGCGAGCGGCTGTGCGTGGTATTTCGCGATAGCCTGGTTGATCTCGCTATCCGGGTCGTCCAGATCGCCGAAGATGCGCGCACCCGAAATGCAGGTTCCCACGCACGCCGGCGGATTGCCCGGTTTTTCGCCGTCCCAGCAGAAGCGGCACTTCTCCACCACACCGGTCTTCTCCTGCACGATGCGGGCGCCGTAAGGACACGCAGCCATGCAGTACTTGCAGCCGATGCACTTTTCCTCGTCCACCAGCACCACGCCGGAATCGGTGATGTAGGTGGCATGCGTCGGACACACGGCAGCGCAAGGCGCGTCCTCGCAGTGCATGCACTGGGTGGGGACGATCTCGTTGTACACGTTGGGGTATTCCCCCGTCTCGATCTCGTGGTACTTGATGAACGATTCTTCGGGATCCAGATGGTTCTTCATCTGACAAGCAATGCGGCAGGCCGAGCAGCCGACGCACTTCTTCGTGTTGATCAGCATTCCGTAGCGGGTCATGTTACGCCTCCACTTTCTTCACCGTGACTGCAACTTCCTGGCTCATCATGGAGCCGACGCCCGGCTCCGCGTCCAGCGGGATGAAGTCGGTCAGGCTGATGCCGTAATGGTATGCGCGGGTTTGTGCAGGCGCGTCGCCGCCGTAGTGCGTGGGAAGGAACACGACGCCGGGCTTGAGGCGCTGCGTCACACGCACTTCCACCTGGCCGGTGTGCTCGCTCGACGACACCTCCACGGTGTCGCCTGTCTGCACGCCCAGGTCGGCAGCGTCTTTGGCGGCCATCCAGAGGCGCTCCATGTGGTATTCGCGCGAGATGGCGTGCAGGGCTTCGATGTTCTGGGTCATGGTATGGGAGTGGATGCCCTGCTTGCCGCCCACGATGGCGAACTCGCCGCTCTGGGGCGTCACCTTGCGCGGAATCCAGCCGATCACCGGATTGAGGCCGGCCTCGCCCACCTTGTCGGTTTTGAACTCGAACTTGCCCGACGCCGTTTTGAACGTGGGCACGCCGTACTCGAAGTGCGGGTCAGGCAGCTCCACCACGCCTTCCTTCTTCATCTGGTCAAGCGACACGCCCACGGTTGCCAGCTGCGCCTCAGCCCAATCCTCGGCGGTGAACTGGAAATACTCGCCCACGCCGCACGCTTCCGCCAGGCCGTTGAAGATCTCGTCGCACGTCCTCGTTTCGGGATGGATCTTCTCCAAGGCCACTGTTCGCATGCCGACGTAGTGCTTCTTACCTCCCACGAACTCCGGAAGCTCCAGGCGCTCCAGGTACGTGACCTCGGGCAGCACGTAGTCGGACTGCTGAGCCGTCTCGGACATCTGCACGTCGATGGTGACCACGAGGTCGGTCTTTTCCAGAGCCTCGGTCCACTTCTTCGGCTGCGCGTAGCCCTTCGCCGCGTTCGAGTTGTAGAAGAACAGGCCCTTGATCTCACCCTCGAGCGTCGCCTGCAACGCAGCCACGTTGGTGCCGGCGCTGGCCAGGACCAGCGGGTACTCCGCATCGCCGATGCGCTTGGCAGCGGGCTTCGCGGGCGCCTTGAAGCGGGCGTCCTCGATAGCGCCGGCCTTCGGCGAGGACGTGATCAGCGCGCCGCCCTTCGCGCCCCAGCAGCCCAGAAGCGAGTTGATGGCCGTGATGGCGCGCGCCGTCTCGAACGAGTTCTTGTACGAACAGCCGATGACCGAGCGCCAACCCGACTCGATGGAAGCCGCCGGAGCCGCTTTCGCCATGGAGCGGGCAAGCTCCTGGATGGTCTCGGCCGGGACGTCGGTGATCTTCTCGGCCCACTCGGGCGTGTACTCCTTGGCTTGCTCGGCGAACTCCTCGAAGCCGTACGTGTTCTGCTCCACGAAATCGTGGTCGTAGAGGTCTTCCTCGATGAGCACGTTCGCCATTGCCATGAGCAGCGCCAGGTCGGTGCCGGGGTTGATGGGCACCCAGTCGCTGGCGAAGATGCCGGAGTTGTTGAGGCGCGGGTCGACGATGACCACGCGGGTGCCGTGCTCGGCGGCGTCGGCCAGGCTCTGCACCGACGAGGGACGGATGCCGTCGCCGTAGCTGCGGCCGATGAACATGACCATCTTCGCATTGGCGAAGTCGTTCGAATAGCCGGTGGCGCCGATGGTCAGCTGGTAGGCGCTCTCCTTCGACAGGTTGCACGAAGAAGAGTGCGCGTACACGTTCGCCGAACCCAGCGCGTTCATGAAGCGGGCGGAGTACTGCTTGCCCGACGGACGCGGATCCTGGATGATAGCCAGCGATTCAGGCCCGTTCTTGGCGATGATGTCCTGCACCTTCGCGCCGATCTCCTTGAACGCGGTGTCCCAGTCGATGGGCTCGAAGGTGCCGTCGTCCTTGCGACGCAAAGGCTGCGTGACCCGCTCGTCGGAGTACGCCATCTGGGCAAGACCGTGGCCGCGCCCGCAGATGCGTCCCTTCGAGTACGGATGGACCTCGTTGCCCTTGAGCGTCCAGAGCTGGCCGTCCACCGTCGTGGCGATAAGCCCGCACTTGCTGGAACAACCGTTGCACAGCGACGGGGCCGTGGCCGTGACCGCCGGTTCGGCCGCTGCCGCGCGCTCGGCCTGCCATGAGCCAAGCGAGATGGAACCCGCGGCGCAGGCGAGCGCAGCCGTAGCGGCCGAACCCTTGAGAAACGTTCTACGCGATACCGTTGTCTCCCTCATTCCTTTCCTCCCTTTCTTATCGTTCACTCGTCTTGCTTGTTCACCTATGGGCACGGCGCCTGCTTGCAGCAGCGGACGCCGGGTAGGTCATACGGCGACGGCCTCTCCTTCGGCGGCGTTCGCGAAGGCGAGCGCTTCGCCCACCGTCCGCTGCGCGAGCGCCGCGAGAGCCCGCAAAAACGCGATGCCGTCCAGCAGGTTCCGGCGGCGCACCGACGGGAGCGCTTCGTTATGCGCCACTATGTCGGCGCGGTCGGCCAACGCAGCGTCGTACTCGTCAAGCCAATCGAGATGGTCGGCAGCCAGCTGGCGGGCGGCTTCTCCGTTGCCCGCGTCCAGCAGCAGCGCCAGCAGCTCCAGCTCCAGCGTCAGATGGTCCGGCATCGAGGCGAACTCCGCGGGGACTTCGATGGCCAGCTCTCGATACACCTGGGACAAATGCCGCGCAGGATCGCCTAAGTACAGCCCGCGCGTAGCGCCGAACGCGTTGCCCTGCTGCGTGGACCACGCCTTGTACAGCGACTCCACCGGCATAGCGGCCAGCGGCATGCCTGGCACCAGCAGTTCATTCTGAAACGACGAGCGAGCGGGCCATGTCGGAAGCGACAGTGCCTCTTGCAGCGGAGCGCCTGCCGCCGCGCGCACGTCCAGCCATGCAAGGTTTTGCTGCATGGAGACGTAATCCTCTTCTTTCAGGTAGGAAAAAAGCGGTGCAATGAGCGATAATATGTAGGCTACGTTCGTCATAACGGACACGATCCGTCCTTTCTCGTCATCGCCAATCCTAGGCGCGACCGGAACGGGTCGGGTAATCAGTTTCTGGTGATTTGAACGTTTTACCTGATGAATAGGGTCATCAGCACGGTTGTTAAGCGGCTTCGACACGGAACGGCTACCCGTTCGTCGACCGGGAAAGGGAGGAATGTGAGCACTCGGATCGCGGTCGCGCGCGACCGCCGCAGCATGCGGATGGTTTGGAAGACGTTGCGATTCCGTCACGTCGGCCTCGCCTTCTTCTGGGCGTGCAGCATGCTCACGTTCCGCAGTTCCATCCTGCTGCAGGGGCCCGCGAACACGCCCGAGCTCGAGACGCTCGTCGTGCTGGTCTCGTTCATCGCGAACATGACCACCTTGTTCGCCATCGCCGCGTTCATGGAACGCGATCCGCATACGTTCGACCGCCTTCCCGGATGGCTGTTCTGCGCGCTCATCATGATCGGTCTCGTGGTCATCGACGTCGCCGGACGCCTGGGAAGCGACGCGACGATGATGGCGCTGCTGGTGGGAGGATCGGTGCTGACGGGTGTGGGTTACGGCTATTACTGGGGAAGCTGGGCGGAGTACCTCGGGCGCATGCACCCCTCGCGCACGTCGTTCTACGTGCCGATGGCGTTTTTGCTGACAGCTGCGCTGTTCCTGATCATCTCGCTCTCGGCCGAATACGAAAGCGCCCCGCCGCTGCTGTTGATGCTGCCGCTTCCCGTGCTGTCGCTCGTCTGCCTGCGCCGGTGCCATGCAGAGGTTCCCGACGGGCGCTACGCGCGCACCGTGGATTCGAAACGCTACCTGACGGCGCTCGCCTCGCTGGTCACGCTCATCGTGGCCAGCCTCGTGCTATCGCTGCTGTTCGGGCTCGTGTGGGAGATGACGGTGTTGTCGGTGGGATCGGTGAACGAGGCGCACCAGGCGCCGCTCGTTGCGAACCTCGTGGTGGCCGTATGCCTGATCGGGCTTGTGCTATACGCCCACAAGCGTCTTGACCTGGCCTTGGCATACCGTGTCATCGTGCCCGTCATCGTCATCCTGTTCGCCGTGCTTCCGTTCTTCTGGGAGACGAGCCCCGTGGTGCTCAACGCCGTGATGAGCGCATGCTACGGGACGTTCGACGTGATCATCTGGTACATGGTGGTGTCGGCCTCCTACGACTTCGCCGTTTCGGGCTTCGTCATCGGCGCTCTGGTGCGCGGATTGTCAATCCTGGCGCGCCTGCTGGGAATCGGCATCGGCTATCTGCTCATGCTCGTGCCGGGAAGCCCGTCGTTGCTGATCGTTGGTATATCGGTGGGCGCAGTGTACGTGCTTGCCATGCTGGGACTGTTCTACCGCACGCGTCGCAAGGGCATGCCGATCGTGGTGGAGGACGAGCCGATCGAAAAGAAGGCGGCCGCACCTGCGACGAACGCACCGCCCGCAGAGCCGGCGAACGCGCCGGCCGCCGTCATCGCCCCCGTCGTGCAGGCGGCTGAAGCTCCCGCAGCCTCCATTGCCCCTGCAGCTCCCGAAACCCGGCCGGACGACGCGCCCCTCAGCGAAGAAGCCGTGTTCGAGCAGATCGCCGAGGACTTCAGCCTGACGCGACGCGAGGCCGAGCTGCTGCCTTTCATCGCGCGCGGCCGTTCGGCGCGCGTCATCGCCGATGCCCTGTTCGTGTCCGAGAACACCATCCGCACCCACACCCGCCGCATTCTGGAGAAAACCGACCTGCACTCCAAACAACAGGTCATCGACCTCATCGAGAAATACCGCTGACATCTCCCCCTCCCCGACGCCCCTCGACATCCGCGCGCCGTGGCTCGAAACGGTCGGTTTCCGCGACGATTCCGACCGTTTCGAGCGACAATCGACCCGCTGGATGCCGCGCGCAAAAAGAGACAGGCGCCGCGGAGGGGTGCGGCGCCTGTCAGGCAATGCTATGTCATGATGCCCGCTCGATACGGCGGCTTCTACAGGTACAGCACCGGCAGCGCCGACAGAACCACCAGCAGGCGCAGCATGAAGCCGCCCACCAGCACGCCCGCCTCGCCGATGACGCTGACCACCATCGAAGTCATCGAGGTCTCGACGCGCTTCGTGATGAACACCGGGTAGCCTTCGATGATGAACGGAGCCACCAGGCCCAGAAGCACGATGCCTCCCCAGAACGCCGGAGCGTACTGACCGGCCACGAGCGAGTACACCGACGCCGCACCTTCGACGCTGCCGGCGCTCACGATGACCAGCATCGTGGCCAGCACCACCATCTCGATGGCCGACAGGATGACATGCGACTTCTTGATCAGCCACATCTGCTCGAAGCGCTCGCGATCCACCAGCAGGCCAACCAGCGACGTGGCCGCAAGGCCGGCCGACAGCGCCGATACCACGAACAGGATGGGCAGCACCGCGTTGTTCCACAGCGGGAACGCCTTCACCACGCCCAGCAGGAAGCCGGTGTAGGCCGCCACGGCGAACGCGAACACGATGCCGATCCACGTGAGCCACTTCGGCACGCGCTTCTTCAGCACCTCCAGCAGCGCGGAAACCAGCGCCACCGGCATGAACACGCAGATGAAGTACACGCCCAGCGTCATCACGGAACCGGGGTTAGCGATGAGCCAGAAGAAGCGCAGCGGGTTGTGCAGGCCGGCTTCGGCGTCCAGCATCAACATGACCAGGCCGATCCCCAGGAAAATTGGGGCGATGATACGGCCGGCCACGCGCATCTTCACGCTCTCGGGATATTTCACCTCAACGAAAGCCGAGGTCAGGAAGGCACCTGCCGACGCGCCGGCCAGAAACAGGTACCATGCGATCATAGGTCCCCAAACCATGGTTCATCACCTCACGTAATAGATCTTGGATTCGGTCAGGTCGCCCGCGATAGGCTGGGCGTTCGTGCGGGCGATCTCGCGCGAGATGTCGCTGTCGGGATCGTCGAGGTCGCCGAACACGCGCACGCCCGAGATGCAGGTGCCCACGCACGCCGGCGGGTTGCCCGGCTCGCCCTCGTACCAGCAGAAGCGGCACTTCTCGATGACGCCGGTCTTCTCGATCTGGATGCGCACGCCGTAGGGGCACGCCGCCATGCAGTACTTGCAGCCGATGCACTTCTCCTCGTCTACCAGCACCACGCCGGATTCGGTGGTGTAGGTGGCGTGCGTCGGGCACACCTGCTGGCAGGGGGCGTTCTCGCAGTGCATGCACTGCACGGGCACGGTCTCGGCGTACACGCTGGGATACGTTCCCTGCTCGATCTCCTTGTAGCTGATGAACGCCTCTTCGGGTTCCAGCTTGTTGATCATCTGGCACGCCATGCGGCAGGCGTAGCAGCCCACGCATTTCTTGGTGTTGATGAGCATTCCGTAGCGGGTCATGTTACGCCTCCACCTTCCTCACCGTGACGGCCACTTCCTGGCTCATGGTGGCACCCGTGCCGGGCTCCATGTGGAACGGCACGAAATCGGTCATGTTCAAGCCGAACTGGTACGCGCGGCTCTGGTACGGCGACGATCCGCCGTAGTGCGTGGGCAGGAACACCACGCCCGGGCGCATGCGCTGCGTCACGCGCGCCGCCACCTGGCCGGTATGCTCGCTCGAGGCGATCTCGATCATATCGCCGTCGGCGATGCCCAGGTCGGCCGCATCCTGCGCCGAGATCCACGCGCGCTCCAAGCCGTACTCGCGCGAGATGGCGTTCATCGTGGCCACGTTCTGGGTCATCGTGTGCGAGTGGATGCCCTGCTTGCCGCCCACCAGGTAGAACTCGCCCTGTTTGGGCTCCACGAGGCGCGGCGTCCAGCCGATGACCGGGTTGAGGCCCGCCTCGCCCACCGCCTCGGACGAGAACTGGAACTTCTCAGTCGGGGTCTTGAACTTGGGGGTTTTGTACTCGAAACCGGGATCGGAAAGCTCCACGATGCCCTTCTCCTTGAGCTCGTCCAGGCTCACGCCCACCGTCTCAAGCTGGGCAGCCGCAAGCTCCTCCACCGTGAACGGAAAGTACTCGCCCACGCCGCACGCCTCGGCCAGGCCGGCGAAGATCTCGTCGCACGGCTTCGTCTCGGGGTGGATGGGCTCGAGCACCTGCGTGCGCATGGCCACGTAGTGCTTCTTGCCGCCGATGAACTCGGGCAGCTCCATGCGCTCGAGGTAGGTGCACTCGGGCAGCACGTAGTCGGACGCGAGCGCCGTCTCGGACATCTGCACGTCGATGGTGACCACGAGATCGGTCTTCTCCAACCCCTCGCGCCACACCTTCGGCTGGGCGTAGCCCTGCACGGCGTTGGAGTTGTAGAAGAACACGCCCTTCATAGCGCCGTCGAGCGCCGCCTGCAGCACGGCCAGGTTCGATCCCATGCCGCTGGGAGCGAGCGGGTACTCCTTGTCGCCCACGCGCTTGGCCTCGGGCTTCGGAGCGGAGGGGAACTTCTGCTTGTCGATGTCGCCCGCCTTCGGCGAGGACGTGAGCAGCGCGCCTCCCTTCGCGCCCCAGCTGCCCAGAAGCGCGTTCACCGCCGTCACCGCGCGGGCGGTGTCGAACGAGTTCTGATGCGCGCATCCGAACGCCGCGCGCCACGAAGCCTCGACGGCCGCGGCCGGAGCGGCCTTGGCAAGCGCCCGGGCGATCTCCTCGATGGTGGCCGCCGGCACGCCGCACTGCTGCTCGGCCCACGCGGGGGTGTACTCCTTGGCCTGCGCGGCGAACTCGTCGAAGCCCACGGCGTTCTGCTCGACGAACTCATGGTCGTACAGGTCCTCTTCGATGAGCACGTTGCAGATACCCAGCAGAAACGCCAGGTCGGTTCCGGGCTTGATGGACACCCAGTCGGTGGCGAAGATGCCCGAGTTGTTGAGGCGCGGATCCACGATGACGATGCGCGTGCCCTTGTCGGCCGCGGCGGCCAGGCTCTGCACCGACGAGGGGCGAATGCCGTCGCCGTAGCTGCGACCGATGAACACGACCATCTTGGAGTTGCCGAAATCGACCGAGAAGTTGCCCGTGCCGATGGTCTGCGCGAAGCCCGCCTCCTTCGAGGAGTTGCAGGCCGCGCCGTGCGTGTAGATGTTGGCCGAACCGAGCGCGTTGATGAAGCGCTTGGAGTACTCCTTGCCCGAAGGGCGCGGATCCTGGACGATTGCCAGGGCTTCGGGGCCGTTCTTGGCCAGAATGTCCTTCACCTTGGCGCCGATTTCGGAAAACGCGGTGTCCCAGTCGATAGCTTCGAACGAACCGTCGGCCGCGCGGCGCATGGGCTGGGTCAGGCGCTCGTCGGAATAGGCGATCTGCGCCACGCCGTGACCTCGACCGCAGATGGTGCCCTTGGCGTAGGGATGCACGTCGCTGCCGCGCAGCGTGAACAGCTGGCCGCCCAGCGTGGTGGCCACGAGGCCGCACTTGCTGGAGCAGCCGTTGCAGAGCGATGCGCCTTCTTTGCGCTCGTACGAGCCTTCGGCGTGAGCCACCTCGGCCTGCCATGCGCCGAGAGAGCACACGCCCGCGCCCGTCGCAGCCAGCGCCGCCGTGGCCGCCGACCCCTTGAGGAACGTCCGCCGTGTTACGGATGAGTTCATTTCGCTTCCTTTCTTTCCTCCCTTGTTGGTGCCGTTTTCGCCTCGTTCGGCGTCGGTGCGCCCTGCCCCGCATGTCGCGCGAGCTCGCCCAGAAGCGCAACGTACGCGCGCACCTGGCCGATGCCGCGCGCCAGAGCGGCGCGCTCCTCCTCGTCGAAGGCCGAAGCCGAGGCCGCCCGCTCCGCGCGCTCGTCGAGCGCCGCGTCGTAGGCGTCGAGCCAGTCGAAGTGATCCTGTGCAAGCAGGCGGGCAGCCTCCTTGTTGCCGGCTTCCATGTAGAGCGCAAGCAGCTCGCACAGAAGAGACAGGTGGTCGGGCATCGCCGCGAAACGCTTCGGAATCTCCACCTTAAGCGCTTCGTAGAGCGCCTGCACATGGCGCGCCGCATCGCCCAAGTACAGCCCTCGCGCTCCGCCGAACTGCGAGCCCGGCAAAGACGTCCACGGCTTGTAGAGCGATTCCACCGGCATGGCCGCAAGCGGCATGCCCGGCGTGAGCACCTCGCGCTCCACCATGCGGCGCGCGACGCTATCCACTGGATCGGGGGCGGTAAAGCCGTGAGCAGCGAGCAAGCGGCGAACGTCTTCGGACAGCCAATCGACTTGGAACCCGTTGCAGCACGAGCCCTCTTCGCCGGCCTCCGCTGCGTCGTCAATCGAGCCGGTCGCGAAAACCGGAGCGCACGCCTGTAATCCTATTACTATGGTATCATTTTGCCCGTCGATCATCGCAGCCCCCTTCCTTCGGCGTGGGCAATGCTATGATGAGGGTCTCGGGACAGTATCATCAATTATTGATGATTTGATTGTTTGCGCTGATGATAAGCTTTTCCAAGATGAAAGGGAGCCATGCGCCGTTCTCAGAGAAACAGGCGGCGCCAAGGACGAGGAGGGATTGTTCATGCCTGAACGCCTATCGCGCCCGCGCGATCGACGCAGCATGCGCATGGTGTGGAAAACGCTTCGTATACGCCACCTCGGCCTCGCTTTCTTCTGGGCATGCAGCATGCTCACGTTCCGCAGCTCCATCCTGCTGTCGGGGCCGGTGAACACCACGGGATATCAGACGCTCGTCGTGATCATCTCGTTCGTCGCGAACATGACCACGCTGTTCCTGGTGGCCTCGCGCACGGAACGCGACCACTCCTTCTACGACAAACTGCCCGCTTCGGCGTTCACGGTGAGCATCGTGACAGGGCTCGTGCTGATGACAGGCTCGGGCATGGCCGGAAGCGCCGGATTGCTGACGGAGACGATGGCCGTCGTCCCGCTCGTGCTGGGCTCCGTTCTAGCCGGCGTGGGATACGGCTACTTCTGGGGAAGCTGGGCCGAGTGCCTCGGGCGCATGCATCCGTCGCGCACTTCGTTCTATCTGCCCGTTGTGCTGTTGTTGACCGCGCTGTTGTTCGTCGCGTTCTCGTTCTGCTCGGAGGAGCTGGGGGTTCCGGCGCTGCTGCTCATGTTGCCGCTGCCCGTGCTCTCGCAGCTGTGCTTGACGCGCTGCAACCGCGAAGAAACCGACGATCGGCCCGCAATCACGGCCGACTCGGGGCGTTACCGCACGGCGCTCGGCTCGCTGGTCAGTCTCATCGTGGCCAGCCTCGTGCTGTCGTGCCTGTTCGGCTACGTGTGGCAGATGACCGTGGCTTCAGTCGACTCGGCTTACGAGGCTCACCGGCTGCCGCTTATCGCCAACATCGTGGCCGCCGTGGCGCTCATCGGGCTCGTGCTGTTCGCGCGACGCCGCACCGATCTGGCGCTTACGTTCAAGGTGATCGTGCCCATTCTCGTGGTGCTGTTCGCGCTCATGCCGATGTTCTGGAGTACGTACCCGGTGGAGCTCAACACGGTAATGAGCGCGTGCTACGGCGTATTCGACGTGATCATCTGGTATATGGTGGCGTCGACCGCATACGACTTCAGCGTGTCGGGCTTCGTGGTAGGCGGCATCGTGCGAGGGGTGTCCATCATCGCACGACTGGTGGGCATCGGCATCGGCTACGTGGTGATGCTCATCCCCGAAAGCCCATCCATGCTGGTCATCGGCGTGTCGGTGGGCGCGGTCTACGTGCTGGCCATGCTGGCGCTGTTCCAGCAGGGCGGCAATCGGTTCTCGTTTTTGAGCTTCGGCGCCAGCAAGGCGAAAGACGCCGAAGGGAAAGCCGCGGCCGTTTCGTGCGCAGCGGGATGCGGAGCCGCCTGCCCCCGCCAGCAGATCGCCTCCGCCGACGAAGCGCGAGGCGACGAATCCGCCTCCGAGCCCGACGGCGACGTGCTCGAGCAGATAGCCTCGTACTACGGGCTGACCCGCCGCGAAGCCGAGGTGCTCCCCTACCTGGCGCGCGGGCGCTCGGCCAAGGTGATCGCCGAGGCGCTGTTCGTGTCCGAGAGCACCGTGCGCACGCACACGCGGCGCATCCTGGAAAAGACCGCCCTGCATTCGAAGCAGGATCTCATCGACCTTATCGAAAAGTACGAGTGATCGCCATGGATACCGTTTTTCACCCCACCTGGACTGTAGGAGTCATCCGCGTCATCACGCAGGATCAAGAACAGGCTGACGCGCATGGGCTGCTCATCGAGCGTGCGTTTCCTCAGGTGCGCGTCGTGTCGCGCTGCATTCCCGATCAACCCGAGGGCGTGCACGATGCCGCTACGAAGCGCACTGCCGAACCTAAAGTGATTGCGCTTGCCTGTCAGCTGGTCGAACAGGAAGCGGACGGCATCATAGTGAGCTGCGCCGACGACCCCGGCGTAGCCGAAGCGCGCGCCATCGTGGGCGTGCCGGTGGTGGGCGCGGGCGAAAGCATGGCCACCGCCGCGGCGCTTCACGAGGGGCCGGTAGGCGTCATCGGCATCACGCCGGACGCGCCGCCCGCGTTCCCGCGCATCTTAGGCGAGCGTCTGTTGGCGAACCTCGTACCCGACGGCGTTCGCGACACGCGCGATCTGAACACGCCCGCAGGTCAACACGCCGCTGTCACGGCGGCTCGACGCCTGCGCGAAGAAGGCGCAGCGGTCATCGCGCTCGCCTGCACGGGGTTTTCGACTATCGGCTTGGCGCCGCAGCTCGAACGAGCCGTCGGCATCCCCGTCCTCGACCCGGTGACCTGCGAAGCGCAGGCGCTGTTGGCGCTGCTAGCGTGAGAATCGCGCGCCCCTGACGCACCTCTGACACTCCCCGTCAGCCCTCGGTGACGTCGCCGGACTGATCGAGGCTGATGGGGTCGCCCACGAACGTCGAAGGTACCTTGAACAGCGTCTTGAAGAAGTCCTTCGTGCGCGCGGGGATCTCGCGCAGATCGTACTGGAGCTGCTTGGAGTAGTCATGGTAGTCGCTGGCCACGCCGAGGGACTCGAGGCCAAGACCCTGCGCGGCGTACAGCGCACGATACAGATGATAGGTCTGGGTGGCCACCACGATGCGCTCGGCGCCGAACACGTGCTTCGCACGATACATGCTCTCGTACGTGGAGAAGCCTGCATGGTCGCAGAAGATGTCGTGGCTCGGCACGCCTTGGGAAATGGCGTAGTCCTTCATCACCTGCACCTCGTTGTACGACACCGTGCTGTTGTCACCGCTCATGATGAGCTTCGGCGCCACACCTTCCTTGTAGAGCGCGATGCCGTCGTCCAGCCGATCCCGCAAGATGCCCGACGGCGTGCCGTCGGCGAACACGGATGCGCCCAGCACAACGATCGCGTCGGCATCGAAGCCGACCGCCGATTGCGGCTCGACGATACGATCTTTGGTCGTGGCGATGGTCGCCACGTTCGTCGCCGCGAACACGGCGACGACCACGAGCATGCATCCGAGCATCAAACCCAGCATCGTCTTCAACCATCCATGTTTCTTGCGTCGCGTCATAAGCGTCGATGATAGCAAATCCCGCACCGAACCCGCTACGCATTCCGCGCCCGTCATCGAAACTTGAAGCCGATTACATGAGAATTGCGCGGGTTCGAGGAGACAAGGGAGACAAGGGAACGAGGTTTACGACTCGTCGCGGGCTATGAGTCGTAAACCCCGTTCCCTTGTCTCATTCCAAGATGCAGCGATGGCCCGGCATCGTGCTGCACTTATCGCACGAAACGCAGCGGGGCTTCGCCTGCGGATCGACCCGCCAGCGTCGCGCCAGTCGCGGTTCGCAGATAAGCGGCCGACAAAGACCGAAACCCGCTATGCCGCCGGCGCTTTCAACAACAAGGCGCTCCATCGCATCGAGCCGCCGATTGCCTCCGGTAAGGATCAGGGGAATGTCGACCTCGCACGCAAGCCGCTTCGCATAGGGAGCGAAGAACGGCTCTCCATCGAAGTCGCGCACACGGCAGTTCCGCCAGTTCCCGCTCACTTCTATAGCCGACGCGCCGTGAGCCGCCAGCAGCTTCGCCGCTTCAATGCTGTCGTCCTCAGTCAGGCCGCCCTCCACGCCGTCGGAGCTGTTCAGCTTTACGATCAGTGGGAACGTCGCGCCCACTCGCAAGCGCACAGCGTCGACGACCTCGACAAGGAAGCGGGCACGGTTCCGCAGGGCACCGCCGTACTCGTCGCGGCGCCTGTTGAGCAAGGGGCTCAAGAACTGGCTGAGCAGGTAGCCGTGCGCCGCATGCAGCTCGACGCCATCGAATCCGGCAGTTTGAGCACGGGCCGCCGCGTCGGCGAATGCTTGGGCGAGCTCATGCAGATCGGCAACCGTGGCCTCCACCGGCACGATGCCGGTCTTCGGGTTGGCGACGGCCGACGGCCCGAGGATGCGCCTGCTGGGCGGCTGGAGCTTCGTCGCCGAGCCGCCGTATACGATCTGCGATACGATAGCCGTCCCATGCGCGTGAGCCATGTCCGTCAATGCCTGGAATTCGGGGACGAACGAGTCGTCGTAGATGCCCAGCATCCGAGGATTCGGCTGTTCGTTTCGCATAACGCGTGCATACCCCACGATGATCGTACCTACCCCGCCATCGGCAAGCTCCTCGTAGATCGCCGTCAGCTCAGGAGTCATATGCCCACCGTCATCGGCTAACGCCTCGTAGGTGGCTGCTCGCACCAGTCGGTTTTTCGCCCGCAACGAGCCTATTTCCATCTCCTCGAACAACACGCTCATCGCGCATCCTCCTTGAGTGCGAATGTCTGCAACAACTCCGACCGCAATGCGCGGTGCTTGCGCGTGAAATCCGGGTCGCTGTACCGAAGCCGTTTGCCCGTCTGCTTGGCCAGCTGATGCGCCAAGCGATTGAACGCGCCGGCGTCCATCACCTGGCCGCGCGTCACCGTGACCACGGTGTAGCCCAACGCGATCAGCGTGCTGCGCCTTCGCGCGTCGCTGTCTTGCCGATCGGGGTCGACGTGGTACCGCGCGCTATCGTACTCGACGCACAGCTTCGCCTCCGGCCAGCAAAGATCGCATACGCAGTACGCGCGATCGGCCAGCCTTTTAGAGCTGGAAGGCACGTCGACACGATGGTTGATCAGCGGCTTCTCCAAACCGTAACCGCCCAGACCGTAGGGCAGGCACAGCATCATGGCAAGCATGGTCTCCATCGGCGAGGCTGCGCCGTCCTGGACGTACCGCACGGCACGAGCCGCCTTCTTGCAACCGCGCGCCCCGGATGACTGCTCGACAAAAGCAGCTAGCTTGGCCTTCGTCGTCAACGGGGCGGCACGGCGAACCGCCGGGGCGCTCCCGACGAGGGCGTACGTGCCGCACAACTCGAATCCCAGCTGAATCAGCTGGACGAGCGACAGGCAACCCGCCATCTGCAGGAAGCAGAATTCCGGCGCGCTCATCAAAAACCCCTCGCCCGCTTCGGCGAATGCGGTGTCGGGAAACGGGCTTCCCCAGGTATGCGTGACCACTCCCTCGGTTTCGGTGCGAACGCATGCATCGGCAATCAGCACGTGCAAGGGAAGGGCGCATCCTGCAGGACGCCGATTCCCTTCGCCTATGCGGGGCTTCTCCTTCGCCGCCATCACGGCGCGGGCCCGTCTCGTAGCGGCTCGGCGCTGGCGACCCGTTCGCAAGAAACGCTCGCCCACCGTGCGCCAATATTCAAGCGCCGATATATGTCCGATAAGCATATCCATGAACGCATGATACCACATTCTGGCACGAATTTGCGGGTAGGGGAATCATCCGGCCGCCAGATTGCCGGGCGCGAGGGGCCGACCTGGCCATACGCTCGTCCCACTCGCTCAAACCTGGCCGATTCGGCCCCTATCATTCCCCTACCCGTGAATTTGTGCCAAAATCAGCCAGCCCGCGTTCCGAATACAGCGAGGGCGGCCCGAATACCCGAGCCGCCCTCGCATTCCTATGTCACAACCCGCGCACCCGCAGGCGCGCCGCCCGTCCTCTACTTCGCGACGATGTTCACCAGGCGGCCGGGCACCACGACGACCTTCTTAACGTCCTTGCCCTCGAGCGCCGCTTCGACGGCTGCAAGGCCTACGGCCTTGATGTCGTCCTCGGCAGCATCGGCGGCCACCATGATCTTGGCCTTCACCTTGCCGTTCACCTGCACAGCCAGCTCGACCTCGTCGGCCTTGGCCTGCTCGGGGTCGAACTCGGGCCACGGCTGCGTGTGCACCGAGCCGTCCTTGCCCAGCACTGCATGCCACAGCTCCTCGGCCCAGTGCGGCGCGAACGGAGCCAGCAGCTTCACCAGCACTTCGGCCACATCGGCATCGACCGCGCGCGACTCTTCGCAGGCGGCGCGCTGCTCGGGCGAGCGCTTGCGCAGGTAGTCGCTCGCCGCGTTCGTCAGCTCCATGATGGCGGCGAGGGCCGTGTTGAAGTTGTTGCGGTCGAAGTCGTCGACCACCTTGCCCACCACACGATGGCGCTCGCGCACCAGCTGTTCGAGCGCTTTGATGCCCTCGTCCTCGGACGCGCCCGGCTGGAACAGCGTTTCCTCGTCGGCGGCTCCCATCAGGTCGTTCACAATGCGCCAAGCGCGGTTCATGAACTTGTAGATGCCCGCCAGGCCGCCCTCGTCCCACAGCAGGTCCTTGTCGGGCGGGGCCATGAACAGGATGTACGCGCGCACCGCGTCGGCGCCGTACTCGGCGATCATGTCCTCGGGGGCAATGACGTTGCCCTTCGACTTCGACATGGTCTCGCCGTGCTCGTCCTTCACCATGCCCTGGCACAAGAGGTTCGAGAACGGCTCATCGAACTCAAGCAGCCCCAGGTCGCGCAGCACTTTCGTGTAGAAGCGGCTGTACAGCAGGTGCAGGATGGCATGCTCGATGCCGCCGATGTACTGGTCGACGGGCATCCAACGGTTCGCCTTCTCGGGCGCGAACGGCAGCTCCTCGTTGTGCGGATCGGTGTAGCGCAGGTAGTACCAGCTGGAGCATGTGAACGTGTCCATCGTGTCCGTCTCGCGCTTCGCCGGGCCGCCGCATACCGGGCACGTCGTGTTCACGAACGCCTCGTGCGTGGCAAGCGTCTCGCCTGCAGCCAGGTCGATGTCCTCGGGCAGGCGCACCGGAAGGTCCTCCTCCGGCACGGGCACGAGACCGCATTCCGGGCAGTGCACGGCCGGGATGGGGTTGCCCCAGTAGCGCTGACGGCTGATCAGCCAATCGCGCAGGCGGAACTGCACGGTCTTCTTGCCCTTGCCCTCGGCCGCGAGGTCGCCGATGATCGCATCGACGGCGGGCGAATGCTTGCCGCCCACCATGCCGGTGTACTTGCCGGACTGCACCAGCACGCCTTCGGCATCGTAGGCCGCTTCCCAATCGACCGACGTCACGCGGCGCTCCTGCACGCCGTTGAGCTCGGGATACAGCGGATCGTCCTCGCCCAGGATGATGGGAATGATGGGCAGGTCGTACTTGCGCGCGAACTCGAAGTCGCGCTGGTCGCCGCACGGCACGGCCATGACCGCACCGGTGCCGTAATCGCTCACGATGTAGTCGGCCACCCACACGGGCACCTTCTCGCCGTTCACCGGGTTCACCATATAGCGGCCGGTGAACGCGCCGTGCTTCTCGCGGTCGCCCTGGGCGCGCTCGACGGCGCTCACCTTGGCGGCGCCTTCCACCACCTCGCGCACGGCGGCTTCGTACTCGGTGCCCTCCACCAGCTCCATGAGGCCCTTGTACTCGGGCGCCAGCAGGAAGAACGAGCAGCCGAACAAGGTATCGGGACGCGTGGTGAACACGGTGATCACATCGTCGGCCGTCGGTTCGGCCGGAGCCTCGCCGTCGGGCCCGCACAGCACGAAGTCGATTTCGGCGCCTTCGGAGCGGCCGATCCAGTTCGCCTGCATCTGCTTGACGCGCTCGGGCCAACCGTCCAGCTGGTCGAGGTCGTCCAGCAGCTCCTGGGCGTAGTCGGTGATCTTGAAGTACCACTGCGTGAGGTCGCGCTTCTCCACCGCGCCGTGGCAACGCCAGCACTCGCCCTCGGTGACCTGCTCGTTCGCGAGCACCGTCGCGCAGTTCGGGCACCAGTTCACCGGGCTGTTGCGGCGCTCGACCAAACCGCGCTTCCAGAACTGCAGGAAGATCCACTGGCCCCAGCGGTAGTACTCGGGGTCGCACGCCACCACGGTGCGGTCCCAGTCGTACGAGAAGCCCATGCGCTTGAAGCTGGCCTTCTGCGTGTCGATGTTGGCGTAGGTCCATTTGGCCGGATGGCTGTTGCGCTTGATGGCCGCGTTCTCGGCCGGCAGGCCGAACGCGTCCCAACCCATGGGATGCAGCACGTCGAAGCCGCGCATCTTGTAGTAGCGCGCGACGACGTCGCCGATGGTGTAGTTGCGCACGTGTCCCATGTGGATGTCGCCCGAGGGGTACGGGAACATCTCGAGCACGTACTTCTTCGGCTTCGAGGGATCCTCGGTCACCTTGTACAGGTCGGCATCGTCCCACTCCTTTTGCCAGCGGGGTTCGATCTCGTGCGGGTTGTACGGTTTCATGGTCATTGGTTTTCCTCGTCAGGCCGTCGCCCGCCCATGCGCGTCCGCACGGGTGGGCCAATTGTTCGCGAATGCTCCTATTATAGTGATATTGTCCGATGCGCGAAATGGCGGCTTTCACATCCACCCGAAAACCGCCGGGATTCGAAAGCTCGATGCACTCCGGCGTGCGCAACACGACAAGACCTCGTCGTCCATGGTGGTCCGCATTCGTCAGGCGATTCACGAGAACTTCTCGCAAAGCTTTGCGCTCAGAGGAGTCATCAATTCGAGTCAAAACCGTTTGTTTGATTATTTGAGGTTATGCATGGCTATTTCTGAACGAATACATAGCAATCGTCGGTCGACCGAGCGGGATCGAACGCGTAGCCGAGCGCATCGAAGGCTTGCAGGTCGGCAGGTTCTTTAATGGCGTTCTCGGCGCACCAGCGCACCATGGTACCGCGCGCGGCTTTCGCGGCGGTGGAGCGCTGCACGAGGCGATCGCGCGCGTCGACGGTGCCGAACAGGCAGGTGAGCACTCTTGCCCCGCAGCGATCCGCAGAGGGAACGACGGCCTTCGCGTATTCCACCGATGCCAGGTTCACGATGACGTCCGTTTCGGCCGCGAGCACGCGGCTCAGGCTGTCGCCCCAGAACTCGTAGAGATTGCGCGCGCCGTCCACCGCGAGCTTCGCCTGCATTTCCAGGCGGTACGGCGCCACGCCGTCGAGCGGGCGCACCACGCCGTAGAGCCCCGAGAGGATGCGCAGATGCTCCTGCAGGTAATCCAACTGCTCCATCGTCATCACCTGCGGCGCAAGGTTCTGGTACTGGATGCCCTCGTAGGCCAGCACCGCCGGCGTCAACGCGCCGGAGCGCACTTCGAGCGTGCGGAAGCGTTCGAAGTTGAGTTCGGCCAGCGCGTCGCTGCACTGCCACAGCGCCTTCGCCTCGTCGTACGAGAGCGCCCGCACCGTATCGGCCAGACGCGCAGCCCGATCCGCGAACATCGGCAGATCGCGCCATCCAAACGCATCGTCGACCACGCTCATCTTCTTAGCAGGAGAAACGATGAACCTCATATCCCACCTCACCTTGCATCCAGTTTCAGCAACACCGTTGTGCGGTACACGCCATCTTCCTGCACGGTTTCCAACGTGCCGTCGTGACGGTCGGCGAGGGTTTTGAGGATGTTCAGGCCCCAGCCGTGCTCGGGAAGGCGGTCGCCGCGCGAACGGCGCGGAGCGCGACGGGCCTCGCCAGGTTCAGCCGGCGCGCAACTGTTCTCCATCCGCACTGCCAGATAGCCGGCATCCACACGTGCTTTCAGCTTGATGAACCGCGCGCCCTCCGGCACCTTGCCGCATGCGCTGACAGCGTTGTCCAGCAGGTTCGAGAACACCGCGCACAGCTCCACGCTCGGCAGAGAGACATCGTCGGCCAGCGCCAGATCGAGCTCGAGTCGAATGCCTCGCTCCGCGCATACGGCAGCCTTCATCGAGACGAGGGCATCGACCACCTGGTGCTCGCACGAGCGCTTGCAGGACGAATCCATGATGCCGACCGCCTTCATCAGCCCCCGCGATGCCTGTTCGGCCTCTTGCCGTTGCAGCAGATCGTCCACCGCCGCTAGCTCGCGTGCGACGTCTTCGCGAACGCGGCGCGCTTCATCGATGTCCGCCGATAAACGCCGCAAATACTGTTCCTGCGCTTGCAACTGCTCTTCCAGCAGACGCACACGCTCGCGGGACAGCTCGCGCTTCTCGGACTCCTCCAACGCTTTGAACAGCACGAGATCGACCGGTCCGCACAAGGCGCCCACGACCGCGACCAGCGCGAACATCCAAAAAGGCAGCTCGTAGGCAATCGCATAATAAAAGAGGAACGCAACGATGCACAGCTGGCTGAACGGGAATAAAAGGTTAATCAAAAGACGCGTCGGGGGCACGCCGCGCAGCCGGCGCGCCAGCACCGCCATAATCGCGCACATCAGCAGCAGCACGCCTACCGCGATGATCATCCGCACGATCATAAGACTGCCTCCTCGCTTCGGCGGGTATCGTTAAGCACCTCGGCCATGCAGGCAAGATGTTCGTGGGCCTCTTGAAAGTTGCCGCGTTCCGACAGGGCAAGCACCACCTGTACGTGGTTGCCCATATCGTGCCGCACCTTCAAGGTATGCTCAATGTCCGAAACGAACTCCCCGCAACGCGCTAGATACCGATCCAGCTGCTCTTAGAGCATCGTCGCACGGACATCGTCGCGCCGCTTTTGGGCGAAGCGACCCATAGCCTCAAACAGCAGCAGATCGACCGCGAAACCGACAAGCGCCAGCACCACGCTTGCGCCGTAATACGTCATCGATTCCTGGATGTAGCCGAGCGGTAAAAGGATCATCACGTTCACCAGAACAAGCTGTACCAAGGAAAAAAGCACGGGCAGCCATTCGCCCATTCCCCGTTCCTGAGCGCTGCCGAAACGGTTAAGCAGCATGCAGAGCATCGCGAGAAGCGGAACGAGCAGAGCCATATGAGCCGCATGAGTCAGGAAAAAAGCGCCAAGATGCGTTCGAACGGCCTCGTAATCGGCGACCGGCGTGCCGGTCATCGACATCCACAGGGCGCCGCCGGGCAGCTCTGCGAAGAAAAGCACCAGGTGCGCCAGCGTCACGACGAGAATCCTGCGCGCGAGGCTTCCCTGCGATAGGAATATGGGAATGAGGGCGAGCGGCACGGAGGCCGCCAATCTGAACTCGACGCTCATGCTTGAACGAAACGAGGAGATAAGCAGCACGAAAACAAGTTCCAGCACCCAGAACAGGGAGAGCCTGCGAATATTGAGCATCTTGGTGAGCGCATAGGCGAACACCAATTGCACGGGAACGACCCCGATGATGTCGAGGAGAGCATCGGGCATACGAGAGTCTCGCCGTCCTACAGCTTGGATTGCACGCGCGAGAAGACAGCTTCGCGCACGAACTTGCGGCGCTTCTGGCTCACGGGCACAACCTGGTTCGACGAGAGCACCACGCTGTCCGCTTTGAGTTCCTTGACGTGATCCATGTTTACCAGGAAGCTCTTATGGCATTGGATGAACGAAGCAGGCAGCTCGGCAGCGAGGTCGGACAACGACGCGTACGCTTCGATCTCCTCGGCTCCCGCATGGATGCGTACTTTGCGCCGATCGCTTTCGATATAGCTGATCCTGCTCGGCTCGACAAGCACTACCCTGCTTCCAAGCCGAACGCTCAGGGGCTTGCTCGAGTCGGCCTCGAGCCGCTCGAGCACGCGGCTCAACGCGTCGTCCAAGTCGTCCTGCGCGAACGGCTTTACCAGAAAATACAGATGCTCTGTGCGGTACACGCTCGTGCAGTATTCGACGAAGCCGGTGACGTAGATCACCTGCGTGCCGCACCCTGCGGGGAAATACCGCTTCACGAGGTCGATGCCGTTCGCGTCTTCCGAGCCCAGCTCGATATCCATCACGAGAACGTCAATGGCCGGTTCCTCCGCAAGACGCGCCGTCAAAGATTCGGCGTCGACAACATGCTCGATGGCGAGCTCGCCGCCACGCGGGGAGCATTCGATCATGCTCCGGATGATCTCGGCTTGGGCGGCATCGTCTTCTACTATTACGACCTGGTACATGGCATCGGCTAACGTCTCTGGTTTGCATGGAGGGGATAAGCGTGCTGCGCTCCACGAGATTATATACGATGAAGCTTTTGCCCCTTCCGGGTTTTTCGGTCACTTCGGCAAATATAATGACCGAAACGATGATATATGATCACGGGCGCGCACATAGTCGCCTCTCTCGGCAAGCGCCATAGCCGCATGAGCCTGGTTTCGCACGTCGTGGCGCATCCTCGCCGTCTGCTCGACCTCCAAGACGAACGCATTGCACTGCGCAAGACACGCATCCAGCTGACCCTGCAACAGCGCGGCTCGCTGATCCTCATGCCGCTTGCGAGCGTAGCGGTCCATCGAAGCGAACAGCATCGCATCCACGACGAAGCACCCGATCGCAAGCACCGACATGCCGTAGAAGAGCACGCTGGAACCCAGGCGGGCATACACCCCTGCAATCAGGGGAACCGTCAGCAGAAGAGCCTGCACGACCGGAAACCAGAGGAACAGCCGCAAATTCATCGATCCCGCAGACTCGCCGCGTTGTAGAGCGAGGCGCAGCGCGGCGAACAGCGCTATCATCAAGACGAGATGGACCGCGTGCATGATCGCGAACTCTCCGAGATGCGCCCGCGTATTGTCGTAATCGATGATGTCGATTCCCGTCATGCCGTACCACAACGCCGTCCCCAGCACTTCGGCGATCATGATTGCCACGTTCATGAGCGCAATGACGAACACTTTTCGCGCAGGACGCTCGTCTGCCATGAGGAAGGGCAGCACGCCTCCCGTGAACACGAGGTAGGCGAAGCGCATCCCTGTTCCCGCATCGCCGCGCGTCAACACTACCACGAGCATGCAGCTTGACATAAGAAGGTAGAATGCGGCCCTGTTGCGCATATGCAGCACGCGGCTCCAGGTGTAGATGATGACCGCTTCCACCGGAGCAGTGCCCAGTACGTCGAGCATCGTGTTCGACAGATGCATACCCTCTAAGCCTCCAGAGAGGCGACAACACAAGGCACGACGAGGGTGCTCATTGTTCGCAGGTGGGCGGCTTTGGCGGATGCATCCGCGATCATCGAAACTCCTTCAACCGGGTCTGTCCCCAGCAGGGTACCACGCCAACAGCGCTATAAACTGATGCCGTAGGTCATATGCATCATGTAGAACGCGAAACGCATCACGAAGATGCCGGCGAACACCAGCGCAGACGCGATGGCGGCCGATGCAACCGAGATGCCGCGCCCGCGCATGAGCGGAAGAGCGTCCACTGCAACCCCGGCTACAGCAAGCAGGAAGAAAACCGTCGCCATCGCGCCATACGTCGGTACAAGCTGTTCTGCGGACACAAGGTAGTTTCTCATCGTAAGTACGCTCATGCCTTGGGCGACGTACACGCCCGCATTCGCTAGGAGAGCTGCGGACGAGAGGGCGAGCAGCATCCCGCCCACCCGGCTTTCTAACGGCGACCACCGCGAGAACCGCAAGCCGAAAAGAGTCAGAACCGGGCCGCCCACCAGCGCGTTCAAGCACAACGCGACGGGAACGAAGGGCGTGTCCCAGGTGACCACCGTCCTGCTGGCGTAGGCGAACGACGGCGAGCCTGTTTATCAGGACCGCATCTCCAAGCAGGCGGCCCGCATCTGCCAGAAGTTCCGCCTGAGCGCACGAGAAGCCGAGGTCATGGAGCACATCGTGCGCGGCAGTGCGCATCGCCGAGGAGCTGGTGATCTCCGAGAACACCGTGCGCATGCATTCGAAGCGCATCTACGCCAAGCTCGACATCCACAAAAAGCAGGACCTCATCGACCTCGTAGACTCGTTCGACCCCGAACCGTGAAGCTAACCGAGAACCGAAAACAGCAATCCGAACGTCCTTTTTAGTGCGCGACGGTTTGCACAGAATCGGCAACGGGCTTCACATCGAACGCGAGACCAAGGCTGTCGAGTATTTTCACAACGGTTTGAAATCGAGGATTCGAGTCGTCGGATAGGGTTCGATACAAGTTCTCTCTATTCAATCCCGTGGAAGCCGCAACCGAAGACATCCCTTCAGCCCTTGCCACGACACCGAGCGCATGCTCAAAATATCCAGGATCCCCGTCTTTGAGAGCCTCGCTGAGGTACTCGGCAATATCGTCAGGCGAAGCAAGATGATCTGCAGCATCCCACGTCCTCGTCTCAAGCATGTCGCTCCCTCCATTCGCTCAAAAGTTCTCGGGCTTTCTTGATATCGGCAGTCTGGGTCGATTTGTCGCCTCATTTAAGAGCCTTTGCTTGTTCGAGGCGTTGCTTGAGATATTCGTAGTGAGCGCTTTCTTCGGCGGTCCATGCTCCGAAGAGGATGCGTTCGAGCGCTTCGCTCGCCGGTTCTTCGTCGTCCGCGCTGGAGAAGAGGCGCTGCTCGCTGCGCGAGTACAGGCCTATATCGTCGAACATGCCCGACTCTTCCAACACCTTCAAATTGCCGACGATGCTCTTGACGATGGAAAGGTGGTGCGCCGGATCGACCGCGCGCGGCTCCGTTCCGGCGATGCGCATCTGCTCGTATCGCAACTGGCAGCTGATGAGCGATATCTCCGGCTTAACCGCCATGAGCGCCAACGATACGCTATACCCGCGATCACGTAGGAGCCGCGCAGTCTTCAGGGGGACTTCGGACGTGCGCAACGTCCCTTCGATAATGAGGTTGTATCCCATAATGGAGAGCGCATCGATAATCGCCTCGACCATCCGACCGGCCCACGCCGCCGTATGTGCAGGCGAGTCGATGCCGTATTGGGCGCAGATCTGTTTATATCGCGGATGAAAAGAACGGTACTCGTCACCGTTAACGACAATCACGTTACCGTTCATCGCATTGCGAAAGACGTTGTGAAGAGTCGTCTTCCCTGCTCCGCTCTGGCCGCCAAGCAAAATAGCTTGAGGCTTATCCGAAGGCGCAAGACACGCACCGACGACCGATGAGCTGACGATCTCCTGTATTCCTTCATAGAGTTCTTCATCCGAGTAACATTCGATGCTCTCCATGCTATGCGGCCTTCGCTTCGCGGCTCTTCGCCAAAAGCTCTATGCATTCGATTTGGCCCTTGATCTCCGATAGCCTCACCTTGTTCAAATGACCTTCGTCGATAATGCGTCGCTTGGCCAACGCCAGCTGCATGAACGCATCCTCGTACACCGCAGCAGAAATCTCGTCCCCTTTTTCCCGTGCGGCGGCACGCAAGCGAGAAACCTCCCCCAGTAACTGAGCAGCCTGTTCGTTCAGCACTTCTTGCTGCAAGGTGATTTCGTACATTTCGTTAATATCCATGATGTCCCCGTCCTCGTCGAAGGTTACCAGAGCGTAGATGATCTGCTCGGCCTTGCCGCGCTGCTCGTGCGACAGCAAATCTCCGTCGCGTTCGAAGCAATCCCGCATGAAGGCCGGGTTGTCGGCTGCGCGAATGAGGTTCGCGTTCGCCTTGCTGGGCGTCTGCCCGTTCTCGTAGCGTACGACGCTCGCCTCACCCAATCCAAGCAAACGAGCGAAACCCTGCTGCGTCAAGCCGTACTTCCTTCGAATGCGCTTGATGTCTTGAGCCGTCAAATCCTTCGACATGAGTCCTCCTATCAATCGTTTGATTGATAGGAGTATATCATATGATTTGTTTTGTATCCGATAGAATATAAAAAAGAAGGGCGCCGCTGCAAACGACGCCCTTCATCTTGCTCGTGCCGATATTGGGTCTCGCTACGCCCAGTCTCTCCGCATGACCTCCCACTTCGCGTCGCGGGCGGCTTCCACCTGGGCGATGTCCTCGTCGGTAAGAGCCTTGAAGCGGCCTTGACGGCGCAGGTAGGCTTCGACGCTGGCGAACTCGCGCGGGTTGCGGTTGAGCTTGAACGCCCCGCCCTCGTACTCGGCGAGGTACCACAGGCCGCAGTCGACGATGTCCTTCGAGATGTCCACCGTCTCGTCCACGCCGCAGCCCCACCCCGTCGGGCACGGGGCCATCACATGGATGTACTTCGTCCCACGGATCGTGGCGGCATGCTCCACCTTGCGGATGAAGTCGTTGAGGTAGCCGATGGACGCCGTGGCCGCATAGGGAATGCCGTGCGCGGCCACGATCTCGAACATGTTCTTCTTCTGCGTCAGGCAGCCGCGCATGTTCGACCCGGCAGGCGTGGTGGTGGTCTTGGCGCCGAACGGCGTGAGCGAGCTTTTCTGGATGCCCGTGTTCATGTACGCCTCGTTGTCGTAGCAGATGTACAGCACGTCATCGTTGCGGTCGATGGCGCCCGACAGCGCCTGGATGCCGATGTCGGCGGTGCCGCCGTCGCCGGCGAAGCCCACCACCGTGCAATCGTCGGGCTTCTTGCCCTGCGCGCGCAGGCCGGCCTCGATGCCGGTGAGCACGCTGGCCGTGGCCGCGAACGGCGTGATCATCGCGTTGTTGGCGAAGCTGAGCTGCGGGAAGTTGAAGCCGACGGCGCTCATGCAACCCGCAGGCAGCGCGCACACCGCGTTCGGCCCCAAAACCTTGAGCGCCGCGCGCACGGCCAACGACCCGCCGCATCCGGCGCACGCCTTGTGGCCGAAGAAGAACTCGTCGTCAGTGATGTTCTTGGCATTGACGGCCATGGCTACCGCCCCCTTTCCGACAGAGCTTCGGCTGACTCCGCACGAGATCCTTCGGCTCCGCGCTGCGCGCTACGCTCAGGATGACAATCCGCCGGAGAATCGATCCCGAGGAACGATACGCGCGGCAGGTCGTCCGCCCCTTCGGCCGCCTGCGCGAGCATGGCGTACATGCCCCTCACCTGCGCTTCCGATATATCGTCGCCGCCCAAGCCGCCCACGAAGTCATACGTGGGCACGCCCACGGCCGCTTGCTGCAGCGCGGAGTTCACATTCGTGAACACGGTGCCCTCGGCGCCGAACGACACGTCCTTCTCCAGCACTCCCACGGCCTTCGCGCCGCGCAGCGCCTCGGCGATGAGCGCGCTCGGCATGGGACGCAGGTAGCGGATGCGCAGCATGCCCGCGCGCACGCCCTGGTCGCGCAGCTGCCGCACCACCGAGCGCACAAGCCCCGCCGCCGATCCCAGCGTGACCAGGATCACATCGGCATCGTCGCAGCTCAACGCCTCGACCATGCCGGGATACTGCCGACCGAACACCTCGGCGAACCGCTGCTCCACCCGGGTGACCACGGCGGGCGCGTCCAGCATGTCGCGATGCTCCCAGTACTTGAAGTAGCGGTTGTACTCGGGACCGGCCGAGAAGCCGATGTTCACGGGATGCTCGAAGTCGAACCGGTTGCCCGCAGGCTCGTAGGGTGGCAGGAACGCGTCGGCCTCGGCGGGTTCGGGCACGTCAACCGTCTCGTAGGTGTGCGTGAGCGCGAACCCGTCGAGGTTCACCATCACGGGCGTTGCCACCGCAGGGTTCTCGGCCACCGCGTACGCCATGAGCGCCAGGTCGAGCGCCTCCTGGTTGTCTTCGGCGTACACCTGGATCCATCCATGGTCGAGCAGCGCCAGCGAGTCGCGCTGGTCGCCGTAGATGTTCCACGGCAGCGCGGTTGCGCGGTTCGCGTTCATCATCACGATGGGGAACCGTCCGCCCGCCGCGTAGGTCAGGCACTCGGCCATGTACAGCAAACCCTGGCTCGACGTGGCCGTGAACGTGCGCGCACCCGTAGCCGACGCGCCGATGGCGCACGACAGCGCCGAATGCTCGCTTTCAACGTGCACGTACTCGGCGGCCAGCGAGCCGTCCTCGACCATCTCGCTCAGTCGCTCCACCACCACCGTCTGCGGTGTGATGGGATACGCGGAAATCACCTGCGGGCGCGCCAAGCGCACGCCTTCGGCGAACGCTTCGTCGCCGGAAAGGAACCGTTTCATCGGGCATCCGCCTCGCTTTCAAGGATCATCGTGATCGAGTTGAACTTGCACGCCTTCGCGCAGATGCCGCAGCCCTTGCAGAAGTCGAGGTCGATAGCCACCGGCGCGCTCTCGGCGGCAGGGTCGGCCACCTTGTACACGGTGCCGTCGGGGCAGTGGAGGTAGCACTGGAGACAGCCGGTGCACAACGCGGGGTCGATCACGGGGCGCAGGTTGCGCCAGCCGGCGTTCTTCACCGTGAGGCAGCCGGCCTCGAAGCACGTGGAATGGGCGAAGTCGGAAGGGTCGAGGTCGGCGGAGCGCAGCGTGGGGATGCGAGACGCAGGACGCGGAGATACGACGACGTCGTCCTGAGCGGAGCCGCCGCAGGCGGTCAGACTCGGAGCGCTTTCAGCTGGCGCTGCATGGGCTCCTTCGACTTCGCGCGCCGCCTGGACTTCGCCCATCGCCTCCCGTGCAGCGTCCACGATGGCGATGTTCTTCGCGTGCAGCTTCGCTGGCATGTACTGGCGGATGGCCTCCTGCACGTTCTCGACGCTCACCCGATCGCACAGCGCCGACAGCGCACCGAGGAACACGGTGTTCGGAATCGACCGACCCAGAACGGCCGCCGAGATGCCGTCGGCGTCGAGCGCCACGATGCGCCGGTCGTCGAATACGCGCACGCTGTTCACCAGCACGACGCCTCCCGGCTTCAGCTCGTTTTCCCAGCCCTCGCCCAGCAGCGTATCGTCGAGGTAGATCACGTAGTCGGCCTTCGCCACGGCGCTGCGGTCGCCGATGGGCTCGTCAGACAGCTTCGTGAACGCCCGCATCGGCGCGCCGCGCCGCTCGGGCCCGAACGACGGAAACGCCAGAGCATGCCGACCGTCGTCGAGCGATGCCGCCGCGCCCAGCAGCCGCGCAGCCGTGAAGGCGCCCTGGCCGCCGCGACCGTGCCACAGTATTTCGATCATGGACTCTCCCCTTCGCATCTTTGCACGTTGGTCATGCAAGTATACCGCTGCGCACGAGCGCGGACGGCTTCGCGCTCGCCCACATGCCGTCAAACTCCCCCAATTGGGCAAAGCACCTCTCACCCCTCGCGCTTTCCGTCTCTTTCCTCGTCCGCAAAACCATTCTGGACGCAAAAGACGATCCATGACAATTTCGGAGGCCAAACAAGACGGCCATAGACGTATGGGATTGTTACGAGCTGGGAAAACAAGCAAACCTTTATCGCCATAACCGGAAAACGCCGCCTGAAATTGTCATAGCTTGCATTTTGCGTACACGTGCGCGCGCCATGGATTCGCTAAGCGGAGCGCTTCCGTTTGCTGCTGGTATGAATCTTGGCGTAGCGCCCACATGCGAACTATATAATGCTCCTTGAGAGAGAATGGGCATGCGACGCAGCGAAGGAGCCTGACGCGACATCATGGATCGCATTACGCGCAACGACACCAAACACGGTTCGCACGCAAAACAACCGACGGAGCCCTTGCACGACGACACCGTGATCGATGAAACGCCCGCGCCATCTGACACGACGCCGTTCCTCGGCGCTTCTTCGCGTGAGCGCCAGGCAACCAGCAAGCGGCGTAAGCCCAACTTCATCACGAAAGGCGTCAACCGCTGGTGCAACCGCTTGCTGGGCGCGGTATCCGAGCGCTCGCTTGCCGACCAGGAGGAAGAGTACGCCGCGCACCGCACCACGCGCGACTACGTATGGAACACGGTGGGCGTGGGCGCATGGGGCATGGTGTTCCCCATCCTCACCGTCGTGGTCACGCAGCTGGTGGGCGTGGAGCAAGCCGGCATGTTCTCGCTCGCATTCGTCACCGGCACGCTGCTCATGATCCTGGCGAACTACGGCGTGCGCACCTATCAGGTATCCGACGTGACCGAGGAGCATTCGTTCTCGGACTATCAGATCAACCGCCTGATCACCTGCGCATTCATGGTGTTGGTGGGCGTGGCGTACTGCATGGTGCGCGGCTACGAGAGCCAGATGTTCACCATCAGCTTGGGCGTGTACCTCTATAAAATGGTAGACGGCCTGGCCGATGTGTACGAGGGACGGTTGCAGCAGGTGGACAAGCTGTATTTGTCGGGCGTGTCGCAGGCATTCCGTTCCGTCGTGGTGCTGGTCGTGTTCTCGCTGTGCCTGCTGATCACGCGCAATCTGGCCGTGTCGTGCATCGTCATGGCCGTCGCGGCCATCGCTACGTTCCTGGTGCTCACGTTCCCGCTGGCGATGTTCGAAACGCCGAAGTCGAAGCGGTGGAACTTCGGCAGCATCGTCGAGCTGTTCAAACAGTGCTTTCCCCTGTTCATCGCGCTGTTCCTGTATGCGTTCATCGACAACATGCCGAAGTTCGTCATGGAGGGCGTGCTGAGCTACGACAACCAGCTGTACTTCAACGCGCTGTACTTCCCCGCGCAGGGCATTCTGCTGACCGTCGGGTTCATCTACAAGCCCCTGCTCGTGCGCATGGCGAACGTCTGGGCCGATCCGACGAAACGCAAGCGGTTCGACCTGATCATCGTCGTGATCATGGCCGTCATCGTCGCGGTTGCCGGCGTGACGGCGCTCGCGATGGCATGGATCGGCATCCCGGTGATGAGCTTTCTATACGGCGTGGACTTCGAGCAGTTCCGCGGACTGTGCTACATCATGCTGGCCGCAGGCGGCGTGACGGCGGCCATCGACTTCTTGTACCAGGTGATCACCGTGCTGCGCCAGCAGCGCGCCGTGACGAAGCTGTACGTGATCACGTTCGGATTCGCGCTGTTCGTGCCCATCCTTCTGGTGAACTTCACGGGGCTGCCCGGCGCCGTGATTGGCTACCTTATCGTGATGACCATCCTGTTCGTGCTTCTGATCTGGGAGTACCTGCGCATCCGCATGGCGCTGTCGCGCGATAACGCCGTCGCCGCCGAGATGCCCCACCCCATGCGCCCCAGCGAGGCGCGGGCCGAGCGCGCCCGTCGCGAGCAGGTGCGCGCCAAATGGGGAACCAGCACCGTCCCGCCCGTCAGCGACGAGGCGCTCGACCTGGCCGGCCGTCCCCGCCCCGCCGACTGGGACGAGGACGACGAACGCCAAGGGCTGGCGTAAGCTCGCGACGCACGGTTTGTTCATAGCAATGAACAAACCTTCTCGTTTCCGCATCTTGTCAATCGTAATGAACAAAAATGCCCCGCTTCGTAGGAAACGGGGCATTGGGTGAACATCGGCAGAAGGGCTCGCGCGAAGCGCGAAACAACCTACCGGGTTGGCGTAGCGAGTCAGCGAGGGCCGCTCTGGCGGCCCAGATTCGCGGGATCGCGCAAGCGACGCGTACTTATGGTACGCGAGCTTGCGGGATCGCGCGAAGATGGGGTGCCAGAGCGCCCCGCAGCGTCGGCAGCTTCCGGCGGCCGGCAAGCCGCCGAAACCCTAGAACCGGGCGTACTTCACGAGGTTCTTCTTGAGGGTGTCCACGAAACGCTGGCCGATGTCGCCCAGCTCTTCCCCCTTGCGCACCACGTAGCCAAGGTGCAGCTTCACGTCGGTGTCCAGCGGCACGGTGTTCAGACCCGCGCCGTCGGAGATGCCCACGAGGATGCCGCTGGTCACGGTGTAGCCGTTCAGCGCCACGATCAGCTCGGACAGCGACGCGCGGTCGGTGCAGGCGATGCTCTTGGCGCGCGGCACGCTGGCCAGCGCTTCCTCGGCGAACGCGACCGGCGAATCCTCGTCCTGCTCGAAATACAGGTACGGGAAATCCTCCATGTCCTCCAGCGACAGGCTGGAGGCGTTCACCATCGGGTGGCTCTTCGGCAGCGCCACGCGCGGAGCCGACTGGATGAGCTCGACGAATTCGAGGCCCGCGGCATCGAGCGCGGCGTTCACCTCGTCGGCCGTGGCCGACGTCTGGAACAGCACGCCCAGCTCGCTCCTCCCGCCGGCGACGTCGTCGATGACGCCCTGGGTGGTGCGGTCGCGCAGCGCGTAGGCGTACGCGTCGCCGCCCAGCGCCAGCACGGTGTGGGCGAACGTCTGCACATTGAACAGGTAGTGCTGCCCGGAAACGGCGAAGGTGGTTTCAACAGTCATAAGTGGTTCCTTCCCTAGCGCGTGACGCAGCCGCGCTCGTCGATGAAACGCGAGGCCTTGTGTTCGGACGACGTGCCCAGCTTGCCTGCATCATACACGATAACCTTGGCAGGACGCACGCCGGTGTGCGCCTTGAGCGCGGCTTCCGTGCGGCTTGCCACCTCGTCGTACGGCTCGTCGCTGCCCAGCGAGCGCTCGACGGACACTTCGTACTTGCAGGTGAAGTTCTTCTCGTACACACGGATGGAGTACTCACCCGTGAGACCGTCCAGACCGCGCACCACGTACTCGATGTCGCTGGGGAACACGTTGACGGCGCCCACGATGAACATCTCGTCCTTGCGGCCGGTCACGTGGATGCGCGCCAGCGTGCGACCGCATTCGCAGGTGTCAGTGCTCACGTAGCCGATGTCGCCCGTGCGGAAACGGATCATCGGGCGAGCCTTCTTGCACAGCGTCGTGTACACAAGCTCGCCCGTCTCGCCCGGGGCCAGCACTTCGCCGGTCGTCGGATCCACCGTCTCCACGAGGATCTGGTCTTCCACGATGTGCAGGCCGTCATGCGCCTCGCACGCGGCGGCGCAGGCGCCGTAGATGTCGGACAGACCGTAGAAGTCGACCACCTTCGCGCCCCAGAGGTTCTCGATGGCCTCGCGCGTGGACTTGATGGAGCCACCCGCCTCGCCGGCCACGATGATGGTGTGGATGTTGAAGTCTTCCTTGGGGTCGAAGCCCTTCTCCTTGGCGATCTCGCCGAGGTGCCACGCGTAGGACGGCGACGTCCAGATGATGGTGGGCTGGTACTGCTTGAGCACGAACAGCAGGCGGTCGGACGGCACGGCGCCCACCCAGATGGCCAGCGCGCCCAGGCGCTGCGCGCCGATGACGTCGGGGCCGCCCACGTACAGGGCGAAGTTCAGGCCGTGCACGTAGCGGTCGTTCGGGCGCATGCCCGCCTGCCAGAACAAACGAGCCTCGGTGTCCTGCCACAGGTCGAAGTCCTCCTGCGTGAAGGGGCTGACCGTGGGCACGCCCGTCGAGCCAGACGAGGTGGCCATGAAGATGACCTCTTCCTCGGGCACGGAGCACATCTCGCCGAAGAAGCTGCCCACATGCTGCGTCTCGCGCTCCGTCTTCTTGTCGCAGAAGGGGAACTTCGCGATGTCGTCGAGCGATTCGATGTCGCCCGGCTTCACGCCGGCCTCGTCGAACGCGCGCTTGTAGTACACTGTGTTGTCGTATGCGTAGGCCACCATGTCCTTCAGGCGCTCAAGCTGCAGCGCCTCAAGCTCCGGCCGCGGCATGCATTCGATCTCCGGATCATAGTACTTCTGATCGTAGGGGATGTCCTTCGCCATGGTTGCTCCTTGTTCGTTTGCGTTTCGCTTCTCGTGTCGCCGCTGCGGGCCGTGAGCCCGCAAGCTTTTGCGCGCCTGCACGTTCCGGGCGCGTTCGCACATGCGAGCCGCGCGCTTGCGCTCCGGCGCCCACCCTGCGCGCTTGGCCCCGCCGAGTTAAGCATCGCGAATGTTTCACATGAAACATTCGTTCGCTACCAGGGTTTATGCGCGCAATGCAGCGTATTGCATGAAACCACGAACGCGACTCAAACACAACCTTTCGGGTCATTCGATGTTTTGATGGTTTGCTATCGATGGAGCAGATAACTGGGTACAATAGGAGGAAGAACGTCGAGCAGGGACGAAGGGTTCGCGGCTGACGCCGCACGGGATCCTTCGACTTCGCGGCTTCGCCGCTCCGCTCAACAGAGTGGGCGGCTTGCACCCGCTCAGGATGACGGGGCGGGCGGCTTGCGTTCGCTCGCTTTCCACGACAGGATGGAGCCACCATGACCTTGCAGCAGCTGCGCTACCTCATCGCCATCGCGGAGTACGGCTCCATCAACGCGGCAGCGCAGAACCTGTACGCGTCGCAGTCGAACCTCTCGACCGCCATCAAGGAGCTTGAGCAGGAGCTGGGCATCACCGTGTTCACGCGCAGCAACCGCGGCGTGACGCTGACGAACGACGGCACCGAGCTTCTAGGCTACGCGCGCCAGGTGATCGAGCAGGCCGACATGCTGGAGATGCGCTACGCCGATAAAGGCTCCACCCACCTGCGGCTGGCCGTGTCCACGCAGCACTACGCGTTCAGCGTGCAGGCGTTCGTGAACGTGGTGGAAGGCTGCAAGGGCGAGGAGTACGAGTTCATCCTGCGCGAAAGCACCACGGCCGAGATCATCGACGACGTGCGCACGTTCCGCAGCGAAGTGGGCATCCTGTACACCGACGACTTCAACCGGCGCGTGCTGCAGAAGGCGTTCGACGACGCCGACGTGGCCTACGCTCCCCTGTTCGACGCGCGCGTGCACGTGTTCGTGGGCGAGCACCACCCGCTGGCGGGCGCCACGCTGCTGCGACCCGACGACCTGGCCGACTACCCGCGCTACTCGTTCGAGCAGGGCACTACGAATTCGTTCTACTATTCCGAAGAGCCGCTCAGCCACCTGCCGCACAAGCGCAACATCCGCATCTCCGACCGCGGCACGCTCACCAACCTGCTGACCAGCTACAACGGATACACCCTGTCCACCGGCGTGCTGTCGGCCGAGATGCACTCGGGCATCGCCAGCATCCCGTTGGACGTGGACGAGACAATGCAGGTGGGCTACATCATGCACAACGAGCGCCGCCCGAGCGACCTGCTGCTGCGCTACATCGACGAGCTGCACGCCATCATCGGCGCCGACCCCACCGTAGAGCCGCACCTTTAGCACAAGTGTTCCACATGAAACTCTTGTTACGCCCCCTCGCGGCCCGTGCGCACGCCCGTCCTCGAAGCCCCGGAGCATCGCAGCTGGGCGCGCTCCCATCGCGACTCGCGTGCGCTCCCGCCCCTCACGGCCCAACGAGCTCGGGCACCCTCGAAGCCCCCATCCCTCTCGGCACGCAAAAAAAACGCCGCCCGTTCGTCCGGGCGGCGTTTCCAGTGCGTGTTCCAAGCAGACAGGTTTAGTGGATGCTGCTGCTCACGTAGGGGGTCTTGTCCTTCAGCACCACGTCGTGGGCGCCGCCCTCGACGATGGACGTGGACGAGACGATGGTCAGCTTCGCCTTCTCCTGCAGCTCGGGGATGGTCAGCGCGCCGCAGTTGCACATCGTGGACTTCACCTTCGACAGCGTGAGGTCGACGTTGTCCTTCAGCGAGCCGGCGTACGGCACGTAGCTGTCGACGCCCTCCTCGAACGACATGCCCTTCTTGTCGCCGCCCAGGTCGTAGCGCTGCCAGTTGCGCGCGCGAGCCGAACCCTCGCCCCAGTACTCCTTCATGTAGGAGCCGTTGATGTTCACCTTGTTCGTGGGGCTCTCGTCGAAACGGGCGAAGTAGCGGCCCAGCATGACGAAGTCGGAGCCCATGGCCAGAGCAAGCGTCAGATGATGATCGTACACGATGCCGCCGTCGGAGCAGATGGGAATGTACACGCCCGTCTCCTCGAAGTACTCGTCGCGTGCCTTCGCCACTTCGATGGTAGCGGTGGCCTGGCCGCGGCCGATGCCCTTCTGCTCACGCGTGATGCAGATGGAGCCGCCGCCGATGCCCACCTTGATGAAGTCGGCGCCCGCATCGGCCAGGAAGCGGAAGCCCTCGGCGTCCACCACGTTGCCCGCGCCCACCTTCACGTCGTCGCCATAGTGCTCGCGGATCCACTCGATGGTGAACTTCTGCCAGTCGGAATAACCCTCGGAGCTGTCGATGCACAGCACGTCGGCACCGGCCTCCACCAGCGCCGGCACGCGCTCGGCGTAGTCGCGCGTGTTGATGCCCGCGCCCACCATGTAGCGCTTGTGCGCGTCCAACATCTCGTTGGGATTCGACTTATGAGAGTCGTAGTCCTTGCGGAACACCAGGTACATGAGGCAATCGTCGTCGTCCACCACGGGCAGGGAGTTCAGCTTGTTGTCCCAGATGATGTCGTTGGCAACCTTGAGGCTGGTGTCGGCCGGAGCCACGATCATCTTCTCGCGCGGGGTCATGAAGTCGGCCACCTTCGCGTCCATGGACATACGGGACAAACGGTAGTCGCGATCGGTGACCACGCCCACCAGCTTGCCGTGCGCCGAACCGTCGGCGGTGACGGGCATGGTGGAGTGACCGTGCTCCTCCTTGAGGGCTACCACGTCGGCCAGCGTCATCTCGGGAGAGAGGTTCGCGTCGCTGGTGACGAAGCCGGCCTTGTAGTCCTTGACGCGAGCGACCATAGCGGCCTGGTCCTCGATGGTCTGGGAGCCGTACACGAACGACAGGCCGCCTTCGGTAGCAAGCGCGATGGCCATGCCGTCGTCGGACACAGCCTGCATGATGGCGGACACCATGGGGATGTTCAACGAGATGGCGGGCTCTTCGCCGCGCTTGAACTTCACGAGCGGCGTCTTCAGGCTGACTTCGGCGGGAATGCACTGGGCCGAAGAATAGCCGGGAACGAGCAGGTACTCGTTAAAGGTTCGGGACGGCTCGTCGAAATAGTATGCCATGACTCCTCCATCTGCGGTCGGTGCGGTGTCGGGGTGCCGCGAAGCGCATATCGCTCCGCCGTGCATCCGTTACTCAGGTGTTACCCGCTATTATAGCCACGGGAGCCCCGCCCACGCGAGCAATCCCCAAGGAATATGGAGAAAAATATGCGCGCGGGGAAAGAGCGGGACGCTCGCGGGATGCGGGGGACGAAGACCGGGGGCGTGCGCCCCCGCGGCCCGCACCCCCGTGCAGGAACGCGCGCGACGAACCGCGCCCTCCTCACACCCGATCGGGCCCCACCCGCTTGAAGTCGTACACGGTATAGCTGACGCCCCACTTGAACTTCTACGGATGGTACGAGGTTTCGAACGCGCACAAGGTGACGCCGGGCACGACCTTCTCCGCCTTGATGTCGTGCACATCGCCGAGTATAGCACCCTTCGAAAGCACCCCGATGAGCGCCTGTCGCGCACGTGCGCCGAACGACGTTCGTCGCGGAAAAGCCGACGCTCGCAGGCCCTCGCCTCACGCACGCCCGCTCGCTACGTCCCTGTCGAACGCCTCCACGTAGGCGCGCACGCAATCGGCCAGCTCCTGGCGCGAGTGCACGTCGAGCTTGGCGTAAATATTGCGCGTGTGGGCCCGGGTAGTGTACAACGAGATGGTCAGCGCATCGGAAATCGACTGCGACCCGTAGCCGCGCGCCAACATGACCAGCACTTCCTTTTCTCGCTCGGTCAGCTGCCGCTCGTCGCCCAGCTGCATGCACAACTGCTTCCAGCGCCCGCGATGCTCTGCGGCTGTCGCGTCCTCGCCCTCCACCGCCGAGACCTCCGACGCATCAGCAGACGCCACGCCCTCATCATCCTCGTCCGGAATAGGCAACAACAGCTTATCCACCTGGCGTTCGGGAAAAACGAAAAACACCGCGATAACCGCCGCGAACAACAGCACGAACACTGCAGTTGCCAACGGCGCATCCTCAATCCCCATGCCGGCGCACCGCGCACCCAACGCGTCTCCCATCGTCACGCCCAACGCGATAATGGCGCGACCGAGCGCCACCACCTGCACCGCACTCGCCTTGGACTGATACACAATGTAGGAGAACATGTACCAGGTAACCACGTCGAACAGCTGAAATGCCACGCCCACCAGCACCACGCCCACCACGGCGCTGCCCGGAAAGAAAAACGTCACGGACAGCGACAAAATAATAACCAGCGCCATGGGATAGAGCAGATGCTCGAAGTTGAGCTCACGTCGCCGCAGCGAGATGAACAGCAGCAGCGCCACCAAGCACACCACCGTGAGCAACGTGGTGATGCTTCCGTCCTCGGCCAACTGCCCGGGCGACACGACAGCCCGATGCATGCCCTTGCCGAAGTTCGCCGCAGCGCTCAAAACGCATACCACCAGCAAGAACAGACCGAACGCCTTCGAGGGCTTCAAGCGCTGGCTCTCCTGCACAACCGGCTTCGCGCGCTGAGCCGAACCTACGACGAAGCACGCCGCAGAAAGCAGCGGCAGCGCCACGAACAGCGCCAAATCGAATGGATCCGGCAGCCCCAGCACCATGAACTGCAGCAAAGCAGCCAACAGCTCGCAATACAGAATGACACGCAAGGCCTGCCGGGGCCGAACCGCGCACAACAGCAATCCCGCGTTGATGCTGAGCGCCGCCGTTCCGATGCCCGTCAGACAGCTTCCCGCAACGAACAGCGCGGTCGACGACACCAGCAGCGAGCCCGCCTGCACCACGCACACGCAGCCCAACGCCGCCAGCGCGCCGGCGCTCGCCAAAAACCAGGGTCGATCGGCCACCTTCGACACCGCCTGGGAAAAGCATGCGCACGCCAGCAACGCCGTTGCATGGCTCAGAGTGGAGTACAAGAACATGTCGGACACGACCGAAGCCGTCTCCTCCGCGCCTTCAACCCACACGGAACTGGAGTAAGCCACGCTGAACCAGGCCACCCAACATGCAAATCCGAAGTATTTGAGCAGCGGCATATCGTCGTCAAGCCGCAACAGCATCTGCGTCCACGGCTTCTTCCCGAGCTCCCGCTCGCACCTGGTTTCCGACACCTGTCCCCCTCCGTCGTGCGCCGCCGCGCTCGCCCCTCGATTTGCGGCTATCCTAGCACAACGTCTCCGCCGCATCATCCATCATGTCCTCGTCCATGTGCACGAACCCACGCGTGAGCTTGGCAACTCCGCGATAGAAACGCGTTTGCGCGCAGCTTTGCAGACAGTCGCAGTACGCGTCAATCCAGTTCAGCAGATGGTCGCGATGAAACTCGCGCTGCGTCCGAAGGGCAGATGCCGCAGCCGCAGTATCGCCCGCATGCAAAGCCCGCGCCTGCTCGCCGGCCTGAGCAGCCATGAACTCGAACTCGAAACTCAGGTGATCTTCCGGGGTGCGCAGTCCCTCGTCCACCGCCACGCGAGCCTCGCAAAAACGGCGATACACGTCGTCGCGCGCCTCCTGCATCAAAAGACCACTCTCTGACGTGAATACGCTCTCGTACGGCGTCGCCCTGCGGTCGTCATACGACCCCGCCGCCAAAATGGCGCCCGCGAAATCGGTTGCCAACTCTTGCCGCGTACCGCCGTCGCGATGCTTCAAATAGGCCGCCATGTCGGCGTACCCCTCCTCCATCAACTCGTCATCCACGCCCGTCGCAGTCAAGTCCTCGTTCGAGAGCGCATCAATGCCCGCCTGGTCAAGTTCCTTGAAATAGAGCGAAGCCAACGTTCGGTAAAACGACGCACGCGTCTCCGCTTCCCGAGCCATGTCCTCATGCGTTTCCCTGTATGCACCCATCGGATCCCCGTCTTTCTCTCGCAAGCACGAATGAACCCAGTGTAAAAACCGAAGGACCGCTCCGGCATCGCGCGTTTCGTTCTATCTTGACCGCGCGTTGCGCACGGCCTAGTCAACGATTGACTAGACGCCCGGCAACCCTGCTGCAAGTTAGAACGCGGATGACGATGCCCTTCGCCTTGCCCAACCGTAGGCTGACTCCATCGAACGGTATCGAACGAGAGGGGGCGCCGTGGCGAATCCATCTGAGGAGTCCATTGCGCGGGTGGTGGAGTGCTTGTTCAACCACCCGCGCCATCGCGAGCTTTTGTATAAGGCGCTTGTCCACTGCCAAACCGAGCGCACGGAGCATGCCGCCGAAGAATTTCTGGCGCGGCAGCCCGAAGCGGCGCAAGCGCTGCAAACGCCGTACACGTTGCTTCGCAACTTGGCGGCTGCCGGGGGAGTCACCGTTATCGCCCACGATGCGCAAGGCCTCGCCCTCGATGAGACGCGCTGCGAACAGCTGCGTGCGGAAGGCCTCGACGACGACGCGCTGGCCGATCTTGTCGCCGAGCGTCGCGTTCTCACCACGCCGGCAGGATGCGCCGCATGCGAGTTGCTGGCCCCCGAGCATCGCACCCTCGCCGCCATCTACAAGGTGCCCGAGCGCCGCGCGACCTTCGTGCGCCTGCTGGACTTCTGCCGCACGCCGCGCAAGCTGGCCGACATCAATCAACTGCTCGCAGACGACCCCGCCCTGGCTCCCAGCCAGCGAACCGCGGGCCAAAAGCTGCACGCCTGTTACTTCATCGACCGCCTGGAAGAAGCAGGCGGCTTGGTGTGGGACGGATCTTGGGTCACTACCGATGCGGGGAAGCGCGCCCTTGCATCGGTCTGACAGGTTGGCGCTATTCCGCCAGCCCATAAAGACGAGTTAGAGAGAGAAAGAAGGAGGGAATATGTCACCAACGAACCTCACCCGACGCAGCTTCATGAAAGCATCGGCCTTAGCCGCCGGCGCTGCTGCACTGGGGTCTGGCGTTGCCACCGTGAACAATCTGGTCGAAAGCGACCAGGCGTACGCGGCTGACGAGGTCAAGCTCGTGCACACGTCGTGCCGCGCCTGCATCTCGAACTGCGGCATCATCGCGCACGTGCAGAACGGCCGCGTCATCAAGCTCGAAGGCGACCCTGCCGACCCCATGTCCGAGGGCCGAGTGTGCCCCAAGGGCCTCTCGGGCATTCAGGCGCTGTATCACCCCAACCGCAACAAGTACCCCATGAAGCGCGTGGGCGAACGTGGCGGCAACCAGTGGGAGCGCATCAGCTGGGAGGAAGCCATCGACACCATCGCCGACGCGCTCATGGACATGAAGGACAAAACCGGCCTCGAAGGTCTCCTCTGCTCCACGGGCGGCGGCGGCAACCCGCAGTTCTTCAGCCCGCCGCGTTTCCGCAACTTCTGGGGCGCGGGCAACGTGTTCGAGCCGGGTTGCGCGCAGTGCTACCTGCCGCGCAACTACACCATGCCGCTGATCAACGGCGTAAGTGACACCTCCATCGCCGACTCCGGCTGCGCCGAGCTGTACAACCCCACCGTGTCCATCGACACCTACGTGATGTGGGGCACCGGCCCGGCTCAGCATGCACCCTCTTCTGCCGGTCGTGCCGTAGTTGAGCTGCGCGCCGCGGGCACCAAGACGGTGGTCATCGACCCGCGCTACACCCCCGACGCTGCCCGCGCCGACGTGTGGTTGCCGGTTCGCCCCGGCACCGACGTTGCCATGATGCTGGGCTGGACGCGCTACATTATCGACAAGAAGCTCTACAACGAGGAGTTCTGCTCCAAGTGGACCAATCTGCCCTTCCTGGTGGACCCGAGCGACCCGGCAGGCGCGCTCTTGCGTGCCAGCAAGGTGTTTGCCGACGTCACCGCCGAGAACGAGGGCTATGTCTACTACGATGAAAAAACCGGCGAGGTAACCAAGGCGTTCGCTCTGGGCCCGGACAACGAGGCTTCCTATAACCCGGCGCTGTTCGGCGCCTACGATGTCACCTTGGCCGACGGCACCGCCATCAAGGCGAAGACTGCCTTCGAGGCCTACAAGGAGCAATCCGACGAGTTCACGATCGACCACGTGGCCGAAGTGTGCATGGTTGATGCAAGCGACTTGGAAGAGGCCATCAAGCTCTACGCCGAGTGCGAGTCGGGCGGCATCAGCCTGGGCGTGGCAACCGACCAATACCCGCAGTCAACGCAGGCTGCCATCGGCGCGGCGGCGCTCGACTGCATGATGGGCTACATCGACAAGCCCGGCAGCCCCGCCAACAGCCTCCCGCGCTCGGCGGAGTCCACCGTGTTCCCCACGGGCTTCTTTGGCGATTCGCCTTACCAGTTCCAGACGCCGGAGAACATCCAGAATCGCCTGGGCTACGTGGAGCACAAGGGTCTGGGCGGCTGGATGCACAGCCACATTCCCACCATCTTGAACGCCATCCTCACCGGCGAGCCGTATCAGCCGCACATCTGGATCGAACGCTCGGGCAACAAGATGGCCATGCTCGGCAACGCCGCGTCGTGGGTTGACGCGTTCCCCAAGCTTGACCTCATCGTGCACATGTACATGTATCCCACGTCGTTTTCCACCGAGGCTGCCGATCTCTTGCTGCCGACCGCCGAATGGCTGGAAACCGCGTTCATCCAGGGTCGTTTGTACGCGGTGCTCCTGCGCCAGCCGGTAACGAACCTGTTCGAGTGCATCGACGAGACGTTCATTTGGTCGATGCTGGCCAAAGCGCTTGCCGAGCGCGGCCACGAGGGCATGCAGAAGTCCTTCGACCAGGACGCCTGCGGCCCCGCCCCGGCGTACTGGGATTCCATGGAGGACTACTACGAGTGGGTTGCCTCTAACGTGAACATGACCTGGGACGAGCTGGTTGCGAAGGCGCCGTATAACGCCGTCGAGCCCGAGGAATACTGGAACGCCCCCTACGAGCAGGCTTACCGTGGCCTCTCAAGCGACGGCTCCTCCTACATCGGCTTCGCGGGCTGCGCCGCCCGCGACATCAAGGACAACCCGCTCAAGTGCGGCCCCTACGGCGACACGATGATCTACCTCGGCCGCCACGGCGCCGAAAGCTTCGAGATGCCGGCAGCCTCCGCAGAGTACCTGCCCATGCCCTACTTCCACGATCCGGACGATCGTCTGGAATACGGCAACGACTACCCGCTCGTGCTCACCGAGGGCCGCATCCCCTACTTCCACCACGGCACGCTGCGCAACAACCCCTACATCCGCGAGATCTACCCCGCGCCGGAGGTGTGGATCAGCCCCGAGTACGCCGAGGAGCACGGCATTGCCACCGGCGACTGGGTGAACGTGAAGTCGCCCCGCACCGACGGTTTGGACGTGTTCTCGAACCTCAAGACCGGCCAAGAGCTGACCGCCGAGGGTCAGAGCCTGGTCAAGGACGGCATCTACGGCGTAGCCCACGTCACCGAGGGCATCGCAAAAGGCAGCGCCTACATGGAACGCTTCTGGAACCCCGAGTTCTTGGAAGAGGGCCAGGACCCGCGCAAGAGCTGGACGCTGTGCAACATGAACGTGCTCACCAAGAACACGGGCTACTACAACCCCGAGTTCGGCACGTATACCCTGCGCGGCATCAACGTGAAGGTCGAGAAGGCGTCGCGCCCCGAAGGCGTGTGGCACGAGCCGACCGACTTCGCGCCTTGGTTGCCGCAACCGTCTGAGAACACCGGAGGAGGTGCCGCATAATGTCGCATTACGCTATCGTCGTCGATCTCGACCGTTGCATCGGCTGCCACGGCTGCGAGATCGCCTGCAAAAACGAGAACGAAGTGGAGCTTGGCTCGTTCTGGAACAAAGTGGTGCAGGTGGGCCCGTTCGGAGACTACCCGCATCTGCACCAGTACTTCTTGCCGGTTATGTGCCAGCAGTGCGACGACTCGCCGTGCACGCACGTGTGCCCCACCGGCGCCAGTTATCGCGATGAGAACAACGTCGTGCTGGTCGACAAGGAGAAGTGCATCGGCTGCAAGTACTGCATGATGGCCTGCCCGTACGGCGTGCGTTCATGGAGCCCGTCGGAACACGTGGTGGAGAAGTGCACGCTCTGCGGCCAACTGACCAGCGTGGGCGAAGAGCCCAAGTGCGTGGCGGCGTGCTGTGCGTCGGCTCGCTTCTACGGCGATCTGGACGATCCGAATTCGGACGCCTCCAAAGCGCTTGCCGCCGCAGGCGCCGACTCGGTTCATCGCCTGAAGGACGTGGGCAACGGCCCTCAGACGGCCTACATCCTGTCAGCCAAGTACGCTGAATGGAAAGAGGAGGTGAAGTAATGGACATCCAGTGGTCTCTCGTGCTCTTCACCGCCCTCACGGGCATGGGCGGATGGCTGTTCTTCTTCATCTGCCTGAACGTGTTCGTCCGCAAGACTGACAAGGGCGCGTTCGCCGGCACGGCGACGGCCTTGGCGCTGACCGTCGTAGGAGGCCTGGCTTCGGTCACGCACCTGTCCCATCCCGACCGCATGCTGGGCGCGCTGCAGCATCCTACTTCGGGCATCTTCACCGAAGCCTTGCTGGTGGGTCTGCTGGCCATAGTCATGATCGCGTTTCTGGTCATGCTCCGGCGCGGCATCGACGGCGGAGCCCTCAAAGCAGTGGCTGTCGTCGGCATGGCGCTCGGCGCGCTGATGTCGTTCATGGCGGGGCAAAGCTACCTGATGAGCGCCATTGCCGCCTGGAACACCGAGCTGCTGCCGCTCGGCTACCTGGGCACGGCGGCGGCATCGGGCGCGGCCGCCTACCTCGTGCTCATCGCCGCGCAGAAGGCCGACGAGAATGCTTGCAGCCTCTACGGCCTGATGACGCTGGCGGCCGGCTGCGTGGCGCTGATCACGGTCTTGGCGTACGGCGCGGTCGCAGGCGCATTCGCCGGAGACGCCGCCCCGATGACGATCGCCGCCGCAGCGTTTGGAGGCGTCGCGCCTATCGCGTGCGGCTTCCTTGCCCGGAAGAAGCCGGGCAGCGCCGTGGCGCTTGGAGCCGTCGCGCTGATTGCCGCCCTTATCGGTTCGATTGCTTTCCGTTGCGCTATGTGGGTTATCGGCGCCGGACTGTACGACTTCTTCGGTCTGATCTAAACCGGCCCGTCTCCTCGGTCGCGAGCCGGGGAGACGGGCGATGCCGAAGCGCTGTCCCGATCCCCCTCCCCGACAGCGCTTCGGCATCGGCTCGGTTGACCGCTTGGCCGCTTTGCCGCTGGACGACCGCTATCGTACCCACCCCAAGGAGCTTCGCCATGACCCTGTCGCTTTCTCGCAGATCGCTCGTAGCTGGCAGCGCGCTCGTCGCCGCCAGCTTCGCCGTGGGAAGCGCCGCTTCCGCACTCGACGGCGGCGCAACCTGCCTGCGGCCTCCCAGCGCCGAAGACGAGGAGCGCTTCCGCAGCCTGTGCCTGAAGTGCGATCGCTGCCGGTCGGCGTGTCCGCAGGGATGCGTTCGCACGGGCACGCTCGAGGACGGGCTGCTCAACTGGCGGACGCCCGTGATGGACTTTCACCGTGGGCTGTGCGACTTTTGCGGGCGCTGCGAGCAAACGTGCCCCACCGGCGCCATTCGAGACGTGGACGCGAAAGCGAACCGCATCGGCCTTGCGGTCATCGACCCGCAGCGCTGCATCGCTTGGATTTCGGGAAGTTGCCGCGTGTGCGTGGATGCGTGCCCCTACGAGGCGCTCTCGGCCGACGCGTCGGGGCGGCCCATTGTGGATTCGACCCGCTGCAACGGTTGCGGCATCTGCGAGTACCGCTGCCCCTCGAACACGTACCGGTCGTTTGCCGGCGGCACGCAACGCGGCATCAACGTTGAGAGGAGCGCCTGATGGACGAGCCCAATGAGGTGCTGTCGGAGAAAACCGGAGTCGCCGATTGCACGGAAGCTTCGCGTGAAGCCTCCGCGGACCACGACCGACAGGCAGAAGGCCGGACGCGACGCTTCCCCTTCCGCAAGGCGCGTGGGGCTGCTTTCGCGCTTGCCGTATGCGCAGTCGCCGCTGGCCTGACTTTCCGCATCGGCATCGGCACGCCTTCCGCGTTCGGTATCGAATCCATAGCCGCCATCTGCCCGCTCGGTGCACTTGAAACCATGTTCGGAGCACGCCAGATCATGCTTCAACCCCTGCTGCTGCTTTTGGGTATGGTGCTGGTGATAGCCCTGGTGGGCAAGGCGTTCTGCGCCTGGATGTGCCCCGCCCCCTGGCTAAAGCGACTCTTCAAGCCGGGTAAGCGCAAGGCCGCAGACGGCAGTGTCTCCGCCGCACATCACGCCTGCTCCCACGCTCGCGAAGACGGCCACCGCTGCGCCTCTTGCGCGCTCGCGCCCGTGGGAGGAGGGCGCGACGGCCTGCGCCTGGACACGCGCCATGCCACGCTGCTCGGCGCGCTGGGAGCTTCGGCCGTTTTCGGATTCCCCGTGTTCTGCCTCGTGTGCCCCATTGGGCTCACGTTTGCCACCTTCATAGGAGTGTGGCACTTGTTCCAGTTCAACGAGACGTCGTGGGGGCTAATCATCTTCCCTGCCATCCTCGTGCTGGAGATAGCGTTCTTGCGCAAGTGGTGCGCGAAGATCTGCCCTGTGAGCGCACTCGTGTCCCTGATCTCGGGCTTGAATCGCACCCTGCGGCCGCGCGTGCGCGCCGACGCATGCCTGCGCAGCTCGGGCGTGGATTGCCGCGCCTGCGTGGAAGCCTGCCCCGAGCAAGTGGATCCCCACAGCAAGCGTATCCCCGAATGCTCGAAATGCGGTGCCTGCGTGGAAGCCTGCCCCGCCCAAGCTATCCATATGAAGCTGCGCCCGTAGGAGGAGAACGTCCCTCCCCCGACTCATGCGCGCGCGTAGCGCTCGACGAAGTCGAGAAGCTCCTGCTTGCTGTGCACGTCGAGCTTGCGGTATATGTTCCGCCGATGCGTGATGGCGGTGCCTTCGGAGATGACCAGCTCGCTCTGCACGCGCGCGAGCGTGTTGCCCCGCCCCAGCACCACGAGCACGTCCAACTCGCGCGGCGTGAGCCCCCGGTCGAACGCGATGCGCCGGTACGCATCCTGCAGCGCATCGGGTGCGTCTCCCTCCCCGTGCGCCTCCGATCCGGAGAACGACCGCGGCGCCGGCATCACTTGCGTGATGCGACCGCGCGCGATGAGCTCCACCCGCCGCAGCATCGATCCGCGCAGCACCACGTTCGTCGCGCAAAACAGCACGATGAGCGCGAACGAGGTGACCACGCTCACCTTCACGATGCCGTCGGGAGAGCCGGAAGCCACCGTCTCGAAGTCGGGCGTCATCGTCCACCCGATGGCCACGAGCGCGCCCGCGGCAACGCCCAGGCAGAACGCCGCCGGCCCAAGGCCGCAAGGATCGCACCAAGGCCGAAGCGCCCGATTCACCCGCGATCCCATGACCAGGAGCGACCCCACGAGCGACCCGATCCACAACAGGCAGAACGCCACAGACACGTTGAGCGATATCGGCGTTCCCGGGTTGACCGGGAACAAGGCCAGCAGCGCCACCACGAACGAGAGGTGGAACACCAGCATGAAGTTCTGCTCGCGCTTGGGCAGCCACGCGCACAGCAGGACGAGCAGAAACACGGGAGCAACCAGCAGCAGCACCAGAAACGTATCGTCGGACACGACCGCGAACCGCGCGGAGGCGAATTGGATGAGCGCGAACGTGGTCACCGCCCCCGACGCCGCGAACGCTCCCGCGTAGCGCTTCAGAAACGAGGCCGTTTGCAACGTGAGCAGCCGGGTGACCACCACATCCTGCGCATCGGGCCGCAATGCACGAGGGCGCACGGCAAGCGAGACCACGCCTGCGAGTCCCGCCAGGCTCGCCCCCGAACCACCGCCCGCGAACAGGACGTACAACAGCGCCGACCACGATGCCAGCAGAGCGGCGGCGCACCCCACCATCCCCCGCTCCGACACGCCGGCCACGCTCCGCTCCCACCGAACGATGGCGAGCCCCATCGCGAACCCCGACAGCAGCATCGCCAGCACCTGCAACGCGAGGCTTGCCTCGCCCGCCGCGTACGCCAGCAGGGCGATCACGCTTCCCAGGCTCCCCGCGCTTGCCGCAAGCACGTCCCCCATGCGCGCGTACCCCGTACCGACGCGCTTCGCCAGCCGCAGCGCGGCAAGCGCCGCGCATGCGCACGCGCCGAAGAACAGGGCCGTCGCCAGCAACGGGGCCAGCAGAGCGCCTTGTTCCAACGGATGCGCGATCGCCGCAGCCCACGGCACCCAGAACCACAGCAGCGCCAGTCCTGCAGCGCAGCGGCCCGTGCGCACCGCTCCGCGTTCAACCCGGGCGCCCCGCGCGCCCTCGTCCCCTTGTGCCATATGCCCTCCAAGAACATGCAGCCTGTTTGAAAGCACCTTCATCATAGCTTGCTTCGCAGGGTCCGCACGGCCCACCAACAGGAAATACTCTGAAACAGATGAAGGGTTTTCGCCGCAAATCATATGTCGGAGGGGAGTTCTGCGCCCGCTTCTCCTGCCACCATGGAGCCCGTTGGAATTCACGCCACGGAAAGGAGGAACCATGAAGCTGAACAAAGGGGAAGCGATCGTACGCGCCAACGCAAAATCGGTCGTACTGCTGACCGTCTGCGCGAGCGTGCTCGCCTGCGCCGCGGGGCTGGGGTGCCTGCAGGGCTGCTCACCGCAGGAAGCGGCCTCTCAGGGAGCGGCGCCGAAGGCGGAGGCCGCAAACGGGTCCATCACGCTGACCGAGTGGACGACCGAAACCGATTGCAGCACCTGCCACGCCGACGAAGCGTCCTCGCGGCAAGATGCCGCGTGCACGGCTTCGAAGCACACGAGCCTGCAATGCGCCGACTGCCATACCGACACCGCGACCTTGGCCAAGCAGCATGAGGGCGCCTCGTCAGACGACCGGATGCCATCGAGGTTGAAGCAGACCACGGTTGAAGCATCAGTGTGCCTGAGCTGCCACGATCAAGATGAAATCGCAGCGGAAAGCAGCTCGTGCACCGCGCTCTCCGATGCGCAGGGCACCACCGTCAACCCGCACGAGCTGCCGGAAACCGACACGCACGGCCAGATCGCCTGCACCGACTGCCACAGCATGCACGAGGAGCAGACCGATCTGCAAGGGGACGCCAAAGCGTACTGCATGAGCTGCCACCATGCCGACGTGTTCGAATGCTACACCTGCCATGAGCATAGTTAGGAACCCGCTGCACGTGCAGCGAACCGCACAGGAAAGGGGATCGAGATGAGCTTGACACGACGCGACCTATTCAAGGGGGCGGGAATCGCCGCCGCGAGCGTTGCTGCCGCAGGAGCGCTGGGAGGCTGTGCGCAGAAAGCCTCCGCATCGGACGATTGGATGCCGTCAACCTGGGATTACGAGACGGACGTGCTGGTCATCGGCTACGGCGGCGCGGGCCTGTGGGCCGCCGTCACCGCGAAGGACGAGGGCGAGGCCGACGTGCTCGTGCTTGAGAAAGCTCCCTCGCGCGGAGGCGGGAACTCGTCCATCAACATGGGCGAGTACACCTGGGTCGACGACATCGACGGAGCCGTGCAGTACATCACCGGCTTCTCGAAGGGCCACACGCCTGAAGACATCGCGCGAGCGTGGGCGGAAGAGTGCTACCAGAACATGGATTACTGCGATTACTGGAACATCGACACGGAGCTCAAGAAGGGCACGAACGCCTCGGGCGGCACCTCCAGCTGCGAATATCCCTGGATCGAAGGCGCCGAGGCGATGCACGTTTGCTCGTTCGGTGATCCCACCAAGGGCGGCAACGCAGGCTGGCATACGCTTGACCAAGCACGTTCCGACCTCGGCATCGAAGTCGTTTTCAACTGCCACGACGAGGAGCTCATCCAAAACCCCGACACGAAGGAGATAGTCGGCTGCTACACGCTCATCGGCGACGACGAAGCACCGAAAGCCGTCAAAGCGCGCAAAGGCGTGGTGATGACGCTGGGCGGATTCGAGTTCAACGACGAGCTCAAGAACGAATACTGCAAATGCTACCCCATGAGCGGCTTCTACGGCTGGCCGTTCAACACGGGCGACGGCATCAAGATGGTGCAGAACGTGGGCGCGCAGCTGTGGCATATGAACAACATCATCGGCTCGTACAACGCCTACTTCAAAGACTTCGAGTGGCCGTACGCGTTCACGGTCACGCCGGGCGCGAACAACTACGTGATGCTCGACCGCCTGGGCAAGCGGTGGATCGCCGAGTCCACGTTCTTGAGCCCGCATGTGGGATGGCACGAATTCGAAAAGTTCAACGACTCGACGCTCGCCGACTTCGAGCGCATTCCCACCTGGGTGATCGCCGGCCAAGAAGTCATCGATGCCGGGCCGCTCGGTGCCGTGAAGGGCGGTGTGCTGAACACCCCCGGCGGTTCCACCGCCATCGGCATGGCACTCGAAGACATTCCCAGCGAGTGCGGAGGATTCGAAGGTTGGAGCGTCGACAACCAAACCGAAATCGAAAAGGGCTGGATCATCAAAGCCGACACCCTCGAAGAGCTTTGCACGAAGATGGCCGCCGTCGACAACGCCCCGGACGCCGCATCGGTTCAAGCCACGCTCGAAACGTACAACGCATACTGCGACGAAGGAAACGACCCTGCATTCGATCGAACCGCCGACACGCTCGCGCCCGTCTCGCTCGACGGCCCGTTCTACGCCTGGCCCCTGTACCCCGGCGGCTGCTCCACGCTAGGCGGCCCGAAAAAGAACACCGAAGCGAACGTCGTCGATTGCAACGACCAGCCCATCCCGCGCCTGTACGCCGCCGGATGCTTCGGCAACATGGCCGGCCACACGTACGGCATCTCGGGCGGAAACAACGCCGAGAACATGGTGTGGGGCCGCATCGCAGGACGAAACGCCGCAAGCCTCGAAGCGTGGGACGCCCAAGCCAAGTAGGCCCGCACCACCGTCACCCTCCCCGTGCGCCCCGGCTCCCTCCCTCAGCCGGGGCGCTTTTCGTTTCTAGCGGCTTCTTCCTTGCTGCTCGACGACGCTCATGAGCTCTTGTTTGGAGTGGACACCGGTTTTCGCGTAGACGCGCTTGATGTGGGCCCACGCGGTGTTCTCGGAAATGACCAGCTCTTCGGCGATGAACTTGGCTGTACGGCCGCGTGCCAAGTAGCCCAGTATCTCGCGCTCGCGCGGCGTCAGTTCGAACCGCGCCGCCACCGCGTCGCCGCCCGCGCCCAGCGCGTCGTCGACGGTGGGAACGGCATCCGCGCTCGGCGCGCCTTCCCCACCCTCCCCCGCCGCGGCGGAAGACGCGTCCTGCGGATGCGCGCGGCGCAACGCGACCACCAGCACGATGGCCAACGGGTAGATGGCCGCGAACGCGAGCAGCGTCAACAACGACAGCCCGTAATCGGCGCTGAGCGCGCCCAGAACGCCGCCTATGGACAGGCCGATCACCAAGAACAGACCCGAGCCGCCCAGGTACACGCTTGACAGCACATAGCTCGACATGCGCAACGTGCGTGCACGATCGACTATGAACAGCAGGAACACCATGCCGCACACGTCGTAGCACGTGATCATGACGAGACCGGCCAGCCCGCCGAGCGCTTCGCCGAAAAACGGCAGCAACGAGAGGATCGCCAGCATCGCGGGCAGACAACCCTTGTAGACGGCCGTGGGATCGGGATGTCGCATGGTGAGCCCTGCCACCAACGCGGTGATCGCCGTGGCCGCCACCAGCGGCATCCACATGTTCACATCGCCTACGATGCTCTCGGACTGCGAGCCCAGTACCGTGGTGTGCAGGATGCCCACAACGCCCACGAGCACGAACAGGCATAAGAACGCCTGCAGCAACGAGAGGCGATCGCCGCGGTTCGCCGGAAGAAGCTCGTCGCGCTCGGCAAACGAGAGCATGCGCTTGAGTCGCACGAGCAGGCAGGCCGAAACGACCACCGCCACAATGGAGAGCACGCTTGCCGCAAGCGACCCCAAAAGCGGTAGCACCGACACCAGCACGCATTGAACGATCAGCCCACCCACGATTTGGTAGACGCCGTAAGCGGCATCGGGCTCCGCAACGAACGCCTCGAGCCATGCAGCATTGAGCACCGTGAGCGCGAACCCGCACAGCACGCCGTAGAACACGGCCGTCGCCGCGAACGGCAGCCCCGCCATTACGCCGGTAGCGCTCAAAAAGAACCCGACGAGCAACGCGATCACAGCCGGAACTTGCGATAGCGCACCCGGACGAAGCCGTCCTGCGCGCACGAGCGCGATGATCGCAAGCGCCGTCGCAAACGAAATCGCGTTCATCGCGAACATGAAATCAAGCTCGGACACGAATCCGACAGTAGAGGACACCGAGCCCATCGCCGTAATGTAGGCAACCGAAATCGCGGTCTTGCACAGACCGAAACCGAGCGCCCCAAGGGCTATGCCTGCATGCTTGCTTGTCACGCGATTTCCTCCCGAACGCATTGTACCTTGTCTTGCGCGCGGCGACGGGGGCGTCGAATGGAAAACCATCTGCAGCCTTCATATACGAATGACATTGACCAGGCACGATGCAAAAAATAACCGAAAATGGGCGAGGCGGAAACCGTCCGTTTCGATACATGCACCGATAATCGGGGTCGACTCCGACAACCTCGCCTGGCGATACTCGCGTTGTTCATTTCGGCGAGGCACGGCGATCACGAAGCCACGCCGACCAATCGAGGAGGGAGCAACACTATGGAACTCAATCGCAGGGACTTTCTCAAGGGGTCGCTCGCATTCGGCGGCGTCGCCGCACTGGGCGGTCTAGCGGGATGCGCGACGCCGCAACAGGCGAGCAACGACTCGGCGAAAGACGCCAAACCGGAGAAGAAAAGCGTGCCCGACAGCTTCACCGACGGCAAATGGATAGGCTCGGCTATGGGCCACGACGACGACCTGTTCGTGCAGGTGACCGTCGCGGGCGGCGACATCGCAGGCATCAGCGTGCTGCGCTGCGACGACACCATCGGCATCGGATCCACGGCCGCTCCGATGATGGCAACGAGGATTCTCGAAGCCAAGAACATCGACGTGGACACAGTCACCGGTGCCACCACCACATCGATGGCCGTGCAAAGCGCTGTAGCCGACGCCATCACGAACGCCGGCGGTAATCCGAAGGACTTCCGCCTAGGCGCCGCAACCCCCAGCGGCGGCGCCGCGCAGACCGCCGACGTGGACGTGGCGTTCATGGGCGCCGGCACCGCAGGCCTCGTTGCAGCGACGCGACTGCTGGAAGCCGGGAAAACGGTGGTGCTCTTCGAGAAGCAGGACATTGCCGGCGGCTCCATGCCCATGACGTACTCGGGCGTCGCCGCCGCCGAATCGCAGCTGCAAGCGAACTACGCGCTCGGCAGGGCCGACGACAATCCCATGTACAACAAGCAAGCTATGTTGGCAGTCATGCAGAAGTACCTCGTTCCCGAAAACGACCGCTTCGACGGCGCGATGCCGTACCAAACGGCCATGTACTCGAACTCCGGACAACTGGTGGATTGGATGCACGGCATCGGCGTGGGCTTCTACAGCTTGGGCGTGAACAAGGCGTACGGCGTGACGCCGTATTTGGCTCCCGGCTGCTACATGGGCGGCTGCGGATACGCGAAGGACTACCTGGTCGATCGCATCGGTGCGCTTGGCGGACAGATCGTATACGCGACGAAGGTGACCGAACTCGTGCAGGATGCCGACGGTCGCGTGACCGGGCTCAAAGCTGAAGGGCGTGACGGCTCTACCTGGACCGTCACAGCGAAGGCCGTATGCCTCACGTCGGGAGGGTTCGCGGCCAACCCGGACATGATCAAGGAGCACTACCCTCAGTACGCCGACTTCAAGTTCAATTGCGCACCCGGCTCCACCGGCGATGGCATCGAGCTGGGACAGAAGGCGGGAGGCGCTATCGAGTGCATGGGTCGCGACCTAGGCGCATTCCTGTCCACCACGAACCAGGCCGGATCGAACTTCGAGATCGCCTTCTTGTACCAGACCACGCCAGGCATCCTCGTGAACGCGTCGGGCAAGCAGTTCGGCAATATCATGTCGGATAACCACGGCGTGCTTGGGCGGGCGCTTCTCGATGAAACGAACGGGGGGAAGTTCTTCTACGTCACCGACGAAGCGGGCCGCATCACCACGAACAAGAACGAGCTGTACGCCATGGATACCTACAAATGCCTCGAGCACCGCGGCGACATGGTGCACTACGATTCCGTGGAGGCTGCTGCCGAGGAGCTGGGGCTGACCGACCTCGCTGCCACTCTCGATACGCATAACGCCCACGCGCTCGCCGGCGAGGAAGACGAGTTCGGACGCAAGAAGCTGCCCTACCTCGACACGCATGATGGCGTTTGGGTAGTGTCCTGCATCCCCACGTTCTACCTGACCACGGGCGGTTTGGCCATCGACACCGAAGGACACGTGCTGAGCGACTCGGGCGAAGCCGTCGCCGGACTGTACGCGGCGGGCGACGTATGCGGATCCATCGAGGAGAAGGACGGCCGACCCTACGCGATGGGCTTCGACGCCGCCATGAACTACGGCTACCTCATGGCAGAAACCGTGAAGGGCGAGATCTAAGTTGCACCGAAACCTTTAGACTTCTCCCCGCTCCGCTCGGCCCGCGGCGCCCTCCCTCCGGCGCCGCGGGCCTACCCCAGCCCCAGCCAGGTTTGCACGATGGGTACGTAGCCGGCCACGAACACCGCCAGGATGAGCACGGGCAGCGCGAAGCGCACGTAGCCGCGAGCCCAGCGAGGAAAGCGCGTGCCCTCGCCCGTGTCGGCCTCGCGCAGAAACGCATCCCAACCCCAGCCCCGCTTGGACGTGCAGAACAGCAGGAACACCAGAGCGCCCAGCGGCAGCACGTTGTTCGACATGAGGAAGTCCTCGATGGCCTGGATATTGCCGATACCCGGCACCTCCACGCCCGCCCACACGTTGAAGCCCAGTACGCACGGCAGCGACAACAGCGCCAGCGCGATGCCGTTCACCAGGCAAGCGCGGTTGCGCGACCAGCCCCACTCGTCCATGCTGAAGCTCATGATGTTCTCGAACACCGCCACCACCGTGGACAGCGCGGCGAAGCTCATGAACAGGAAGAACAGCGTGCCCCACAGCTGCCCCACCGGCATCTGGCTGAACACGCTGGGAAGCGTGATGAACACCAGGCCGGGGCCGCTGCCCGGCTCCACCCCGAACGCGAAGCACGCCGGGAAGATGATGAGGCCCGCCATGATGGCCACGAGCGTGTCCAGCCCCGCGACGCGCAGCGCCTCGCCCGTAAGGCGGTAGCGTTTATCGATGTAGCTGCCGAAGATGGACATGGACCCCACGCCCACCGACACCGTGAAGAACGCCTGGCCCATAGCCGCGAACACGGCATCGACGAACGTCCCCCACCCGCCTTCGAACAGCTTCGCGAAATCGGGCATGAGATAGAACGACAGGCCCTCTTCGGCGCCCGGAAGCGTGACCGCGCGCACCACCAGCACGGCAAGGACGGCGAACAGGGCGGCCATCATCGTCTTCGTAATGCGCTCCACGCCGTTGCGCAAGCCGGCCCGCGTCACTAACACGCCTATCAGCACTACGACCAGCATGAACGCGACCATCATAAGCGGGTCGGCCAGAAGCCCGTTGAACACCCCTTCGACGGCGCCGGCGTCCAGGCCCTCGAACGTGCCCGCGCCGCTGAACGCCATGAACGCCAGCATCCATCCGGCAACCGTGGTGTAGAACATCATCAGCAGGTAATTGCCCGCAAGGGCCGCCCACTTGAACCGATGCCATTTCGACCCGGCCGGCTCCAGCTCGTCGAAGCTGCGCGCGACGCCCTTCTGGCTCGCCCGGCCCACCGCGAACTCCATCACGAGAATGGGCAGCGCGAACACCACCAAGAACAGCAAATACAAAAGCACGAATGCCGCGCCCCCGTACTGCCCCACGATGTAAGGGAAGCGCCACACGTTCCCCAGCCCGATGGCGCATCCCGCGCTGATCAGGATGAACCCTAAACGGGATCCGAATTTCTCACGTACCATACGTCCTCGCTTATCGAAAGCGCCCAGACTGAACAGTCCGGACGCGCAAAAAACAATGCGAGCAGTGTAGCGGAAGACGGCAATGAAGCCAATTGGCAGTTCGGCAGCGCACGGTGCACGGCCTGCCCTAACCGTGCACCTGCCCGCCCTTTACCTGCGTAGACGACTTTACCGTTAACCGAGTTATCTGTTTATCAGATGACTGCTGTCCAAAACTACGAATGACCAAACCCCTTGTTTCAATCTAGGCATCCGTTGATAATGCTTTCACCCCACTGAAGAGAGGAGAGCCCGTGCTCATGCGAATGCAATCGCCCCAACCCACGCGCCCTGGTGCCTGCCTTCATCTGCATTCAGTTCTCCCGCTGCCATAAGCGCGCCGAGAGCATTGCATGCGAAGACGGGAAGCCTATGGCTTCTTTTTTTACCCTTAGCACCCCTCATCGAGACAAAGGACCAAACCCATGACTATCCGCACCGCTTCACATGAAACCCCCGCCGGATCGCGCTCGTCGCGAGCCCGCCGCGCCGCCGCAGCCCTTGTCGCCTGCTTGGCCGTCGCCCTGCTCATCCTGCCCGGCTGTACGTCGACCGGCGGCTCCAATGCCGAAACTATCCGAGTCGGCGTGTGCGCAGGACCCTATCAAGACATGTTCGAGCAGGCCATCGAACCCTCTCTGACCGAGCAGGGCTACTCGGTTAAGTACGTCGAATTCTCCGACTACGTGCAGCCGAACAATGCTCTGGCCGACGGCGAGATCGACCTCAACCTGTTCCAGCATGCGACCTATTTGGAGAGCTTCTCCAAACAGCACAACCTCGACCTCGCATCCATCGTCGAGGTGCCCACCGCCGCCATGGGCGTGTTCCTGGGCAAAGCCGGCTCGCTCGATCAACTGCCCCCGAACGCAACCGTCGCCATTCCCAATGACGACACCAACCTGTCGCGAGCGCTGCGCGTGCTGCAGCAGGCGGGCCTCATCACGCTGGATGCCTCCGTCGACCCCGCGAAAGCAGGGGTGAACAACATCGCGGAGAACCCGCGTGGCCTTTCCTTCCAGCAGGTCAACGCTGAAGTGCTGCCCACCGTGCTGGACAGCGTGGACGTCGCGGTGATCAACGGCAACTACGCCATCGGCGCCGGCCTCGACCTTGCCGACGCGGCTTACGTCGAGCAGCTGTCCGAGGGATACTACAACGTCATCGCCGTGCAGGGCGCCGATGCCGACGCCGAATTCGCCCAGGCTGTGAAAGGAATCGTGCAATCCGATGCGTTCAAAAGCGTCATCGACGACCCCGACAACATCTTCGCCGGCTTCGGCAAGCCCAGCTCGTACTAGGCAATCGTCGCAAAGGAAGGTCGTTCCATGATAGAGCTGAAGAACATCCAGGTCGAGTTTTCCCGAGACGGGGCTTCCGCCACCGCGGCCGTCGACGACGTGAGCCTGACCATCCTGGAAGGCGAGGTGTTCGGCATCATCGGGTCGAGCGGTGCCGGCAAGTCGACGCTTGTGCGCACCATCAACCTCCTGCAAAAGCCCACGTCGGGAGATATCGTGATCGACGGCGCATCCATCGTAGGGCAGACCGGCGCCCGTTTGCGCGAAACGCGCTGCGGCATCGGCATGATCTTCCAGCACTTCAACCTATGGAATGCCAAGACCGTCTACGACAACGTTGCCTTTCCTTTGAAGTGCGCCCGTTGGAGCAAGCAGGACATCGAGGAGCGCGTCGTCGAGCTGCTGGAGTTCGTGAACCTGGAGGAGAAGCGCGACGCGTACCCCCAAACGCTGAGCGGCGGACAGAAGCAGCGCGTGGCCATCGCACGCGCACTGGCCGCCAACACGCGCATCCTCCTGTGCGACGAGCCCACCAGCGCGCTCGATCTCGAAACCACAAAATCGGTGCTCGACGTGCTGAAACGCGTGAACCAGCAACTTGGCGTGACCATCGTGGTCATCACCCACGAGCTTGACGTGGTGAAAGGCATCTGCGACCGCATCGCAGTGATGGACGGCGGACGCGTGGTGGAGCAAGGCGAAACCTACGAGGTGTTCTCCAACCCGCAGTCCGAGATGCTGCGAGGCCTGGTGCGGCACTCCCAGAACTTCGCCCTGCCAAGCGGCGCGTTCGAGCAAAACGGCTCTATCATCAAGCTCACCTACGCGGGAGAAAACGCCACCGAACCCGTGCTATTCGATGCAGGGAAGCTGTTCGACGTGCGCCTTTCCATCCTGCACGGCAAGATCGAGTACATCAACGAGAAGCCCTTCGGCATTTTGTACGTGCGAGCCGAGGGCGCCAACGACCAAATCGACCGAGCGACCGCGCATCTGAGAGGGCAGGTCGAGCATCTGGAGGTGTTGAAGCATGCCGGATAACATCAGCGAGATTCTACTCGAGGTGGGCAAAACGCTGGGAGAGACCGCGTTCATGTGCAGCATCGCGCTGGTCATCGCCATCGTGGCTGGCGGCGCGCTGGGCATTTTGCTCTACGCTTCCAGCACGCACCTGTTCATAAACAGCCCCTTGCTCAACAAGGTGCTGGGCGCGACGGTGAACGTGGTGCGCTCCATCCCGTTTTTGATTCTGCTCATCTTCCTGCTGCCGCTGTCGGCCTTGGTAGTGGGCACCAAAATCGGCACCGAGGCGGTGGTGATCCCCTTGGCCGTCGCGGCGGTGGCCTTCTTCGCGCGGCTGAGCGAGGCGTCGTTGGCCGAAGTCGACAAGGGCATGATCGAGGCCGCGTTCGCCAGCGGAGCCGGCAAGCTGAGAACGATGTTCTGCATCGTGCTGCCGGAAGCGCACGTGCCGCTGGTGAAAGACATTACGATCACCGCCATCTCGCTGCTGGGATTCTCGGCCATGGCAGGTCTTGTGGGAGGCGGAGGCCTGGGCGACCTCGCGTATCGCTACGGCTACCAGCGTTACAACATGGGAATCATGATCGCGTGCATCGCGGTGCTGGTGGTGCTGGTTCAGATCATCCAGGCAGCAGGAGACTGGTACGTCAACCGCATCGAGCGGAGACGCTCGTAAGAGCAAGCATAGCGAGACGGGCGGCGGGTGCGCGGACGGAACGGGGGCGGGGCGCTCGATGCGCCCCGCCCCCGTTCGCGATTCTGATGCTTCGTTGCCCGCAGGGCGTCCCTACGCGTTTTTCAGGAACGCTTCGTAGCCTTTGAAGGCCTCGTAGATGTCGGCTTTGCTGGCGACCTCCCACGGGGAGTGCATCGACAGCACGGCCACGCCCGAGTCGATGACGTCCATACCGTACTTGGCAGGAATATAGGCGATGGTCCCGCCGCCTCCCACGTCGACCTTGCCCAGCTCAGCGGTCTGGAACGACACGCCGGCGTCATCCATGACGCGGCGGATGCGCGCCACGTACTCGGCGTTCGCATCGTTGGAGCCGCTCTTGCCGCGGCTGCCCGTGTACTTGTTGAACACCAGGCCGCGCCCCAAAAACGCGGAGTTCTTCGCCTCGAACGCGCTGGCGTAGGCGGGGTCGAAGCCGGCGGACACGTCGGACGACAGCATGCTTGACGCCGCTAGCGCGCGGCGCAGCGGCAGCGGGCCGCCCTCGCCGGCAAGCTCCATGATCTCGGCCATGGTGTTCTCGAAGAACTGCGATGCCATGCCGGTGGCGCCCACGCTGCCGATCTCCTCCTTGTCCACCAGCACGCACACGGCCGTCTTCTCCGGTGCCTCAGCGAGCGCAAGTTGCGCCACGAGCGACGTGTAGGCGCACACGCGGTCGTCCTGCCCGTAGCCGATCACCATGCTGCGGTCGAATCCCAGGTCGCGGGCGCGTCCAGCGGGCACGACCTCGATCTCGGCCGACAGGAAGTCCTCTTCCTCGATGCCGTACTTCTCAGCCAGCAGCTTAAGCGCGAACGCCTTGACGGGCTCCTTCTCTTCTTCTTTACCAGCAGGAGCCTGGACATCCTCGGTCGGATCGCCGTCCACTGCAGATTCCCCGGGAGCCTCGGCGGCGCCCACCAAGCGAGTTCCGCACGAGCCGGACAGTCCAGCGGACCGTCCGTGCGAGCCAGGACTGCCGAGCGACTGGGTGCCGTCGAGGCTCCCGCCTCCGCAGGTCAAAGGGCGGTTGCCCATGAGGATGTCCAGGTCCTCGCCCTCCACCACCTCGTTGGCCTTCTTCGCCATCTGCTTGCCGGCCAGGTGGATCAGCAGGTCGGTGACGCAGAACACCGGATCGTCCGGGTCGTCGCCCACCTGGACGTCCACCACGGTGCCGTCTTTCTTCGCGATCACGCCGTGCAGCGCCAGCGGCAGCGTGACCCACTGGTAGTTCTTGATGCCGCCGTAATAATGCGTATCGAACAGCGTGAACCCGTTCGACTCGTACAGCGGGTTCTGCTTGAGGTCGAGGCGCGGGCTGTCGATGTGCGCGCCCAGGATGTTGAGCCCCTGCTCCAACGGCTTCTGCCCGAGATGCGCCAGGATGAGCGCCTTGCCGTGCGCCTGCGCCCACACCTTGTCGCCGGCCTTGAGCGTGCGCCCTTCGCGCACCGCCTGGTCAAGCGGCAGGTAGCCGTGCTCTTCCGCCAGCGCGACGGCCGAAGCCGCGCACTCGCGCTCGGTCTTGTTGTCCGAGATGAAGTCGATGTACTCGGCAGCCAGATGCTCCAGCGCCTCGAGGTCGGCTTCGTCGTATTTCTTCCATGCCACGTCGCGTTCCATGTCATGCGTCCTTTCGCCGCCGTTTTCTTATTCCGCCCCATTATCGCCAAGCCCAGCGCCAGCGAAACCCCGAAAGCGCAATCTCCCGCAAATCGTAAGCAAGCGGGCGCGAACCCAAAAGTAACCGTTCGGTAAACTCGGTGAAGATTGCTCTTTCCCAAGAAGGGAAAGCAGGAAAATCAACCATGATTAACGAAGCATCAACCATTGCGTAACACCTGCGTTTCGCCTCCTCGCGAGGAACGCACCGAAAGGCACCCCATGCTGCAACTGCTCAACATCTGCAAGTCGTACACGACGGCCGACTTCACCCAGACCGCGCTCGACAACGTGTCGGTGTCGTTCCGCGACAACGAGTTCGTGGCCATCCTGGGGCCCTCCGGCTCGGGCAAGACCACGCTGCTCAACATCGTGGGCGGCCTCGACCACTACGACTCGGGGAACCTCATCATCGATGGCATCTCCACCGAACAGTATAAAGACAAGGACTGGGACGCCTACCGCAACAACCGCATCGGCTTCGTGTTCCAAAGCTACAACCTCATCCCCCACCAGACGGTGCTGTCCAACGTGGAGCTGGCGCTGACGCTGTCGGGCGTGTCGCGCGCCGAACGCCACGACCGCGCGGTGGCCGCGTTGCAGCAGGTGGGCTTGGGCGATCACGTGAACAAGAAGCCCAGCCAGCTGTCCGGCGGCCAGATGCAGCGCGTCGCCATCGCGCGCGCCCTGATCAACGATCCCGAGATCCTGCTGGCCGACGAGCCCACCGGCGCCCTCGACTCCAAAACCAGCGTCCAGATCATGGACCTGCTCACCGAGATCGCGAACGACCGCCTGGTCATCATGGTCACGCACAACCCCGAGCTGGCCGAAGACTACGCAACGCGCATCGTCACGCTTACCGACGGCGTCATCCGCTCCGACACCGACCCCTACGAGCCCACCGCCGAGGACATGCGCGTGAGCGAGAAGCCCGCGCGCCGTACGAAGATGTCGTTCCTCACGGCGCTTTCGCTGTCGTTCAAGAACCTCATGACGAAGAAGGGCCGCACGCTGATGACGGCGTTCGCGGGCTCTATCGGCATCATCGGCATCGCCTCCATCCTGTCGTTGGCCAACGGCGTGAACAACTATATCAAGTCCGTCGAAGAGGAGACGCTATCGGAGTACCCGCTGCAAATCCAGAGCACCGGCTTCGACATGACCTCCATGATGCTGGGCGCGGCCACCGGGGCAGGCGGCAACACGGGGGAAACCGAAGGCGACGGCAACCAGGACAAAGTAGGCGTCACCGAGATGGTCACCAACATGTTCTCCAGCATCGGCTCGAACGATCTGGCGTCGCTGAAGGAGTACCTGGACAGCGGTCAGAGCGACATCGACCAGTACACGAACGCCATCGAATACACCTACAACGTGGCTCCGCAGATATACAGCTCCAACACCGATAAGCTTCGCCAGGTGAACCCCGACAAGTCGCTGTCCGCGCTGGGCCTGGGCTCAACGGCATCCTCGAACAGCCTCATGTCCATGTCGATGAGCACCGACGTGTTCTACGAGATGCCCAGCGACCCGAACCTGTACGAGAGCCAGTACGACGTGAAAGCAGGACACTGGCCCGAGAACCACAACGAGGTGGTGCTCGTGCTCACAGGCAACGGCAACATCAGCGATTTCATGCTGTACACGCTGGGTCTGCGCGACGCCAACGAGTTCGACGACATGGTTAAGAAGTTCGCGGCCGAAGAAGAGGTGACCACGCCCGACAACATCGAGCAGCCCACCTACGACGACATCCTGGGCATCACGTTCAAGCTGGTGCAGGCCACGGACTACTACGTGCACGACGACGAGTTCAACGTGTGGAAAGACAAGACGGACGACACCGACTACATGCGCAACCTGGTGAACAACGGCGAGGACGTGAAGATCGTCGGCATCGTGCAGCCGCGCGAAGACGCCACCGCCACCATGCTGAGCTCGGGCATCAACTACCCCTCCACGCTGACCGACTACGTGATCGAGCAGGCCGCCAGCAGCACCATCGTGAAGGACCAGCTGGCCCATCCCGACACCAACGTGTTCACCGACAAGCCGTTCGGCGAGGAAGACGACGGCGAGGGCTTCGATATGCAGTCGCTGTTCACCATCGACGGCGATGCCATCCAGGCGGCGTTCAAGTTCGACGAGAGCGCGCTGACCAGCGGATTGTCAGGCATGTCGCTGGACCTGTCGGGGCTGTCGCTGGACATGGGATCGTTGCCGGCGTTCGACGGCTCGTCCATCGCCATCGATCCCAGCAGCATCGACATGAGCAACCTGGTCGATTTCAGCGACATCAAGCTGGACCTGGGCGATGTGCAGCCGACCATGGATTCGGCGAAGATGCAGGCGGCCATGGAAGACATCATGGCAGGGTTCAACCCGTGGTACGCGAACTGGGCGCAGGAACAGGTCGCGCAAGGTAAGGTTCCCACCATGGAAGACGGAGCGAAAGCCTACCTCGAAAGCGAGGAGGTCCAGAAGAAGATCGCCGATGCCATCATGGGATCCATCGACATGAAGCAGGCCACCGAAGCCCTGCAAACCCAGCTGCAGCAGCAGCTGTCGGCAAAGATGCAGCAAGCCGTCCCCGCCATGGCGCAGGCGCTTGAGAGCCAGCTGCAGGCGTCCATCACCACGGCCATGAGCTCGTACATGCAAAACGTGCTGGGCGCGTACATGCAGCAGATGCAGACCGCGCTGGAAACGCAGGTGTCCGCTGCCATGCAGCAGTCCATGAACCAGATCGCCGCGAACATGTCTAACGCCATGAGCATCGATGAGTCGGCCTTCGCCAACGCGTTCCAGATGAACATGGACGAGAACGACCTCACCGAGCTCATGATGTCGATGATGGGCAAGGAGGACGCCTCCTACGACAACAACCTGAAGAAGCTGGGCTACGCCGACTTCAACAAGCCGAGCGGCATCGACATCTACCCCATCGACTTCGAGAGCAAAGAGAAGGTCATCGGCATCCTCGACGCCTACAACGACCGCATGACCGCCGACGGCGAAGACGACAAGGTGATCACCTACACCGACTTCGTGGGCACGCTCATGGCCTCGGTCACCGACATCGTGAACATGATCAGCTACGTGCTGGTGGCGTTCGTGGCCATCTCGCTGGTGGTGTCGTCCATCATGATCGGCGTCATCACCTACATTTCGGTGCTGGAACGCAAGAAGGAGATCGGCATCCTGCGCTCCATCGGCGCCAGCAAGGGCGACATCAGCCGCGTGTTCAACGCCGAGACCATCATCGTGGGCTTCACGGCCGGCGTCATCGGCATCGGCCTGACCATGCTGGCCTGCATACCCGCCAACGCCATCGTCTACTCGCTGTTCGACGTCGCGAACGTGGCCTCGCTGCCGTGGCAAGCCGCCGTCATCCTGGTGGCCATCAGCGTGTTCCTCACGTTCCTGGCCGGCCTCATCCCCTCCAGCGCCGCCAGCAGGAAAGACCCGGTGGAAGCCCTGAGGAGCGAGTAAGCGAAACTGCGCAGCACAAACCGAAGAAAGCGCTCCTGCTTATGCAGGAGCGCTTTCTTTTGCACTGCGACAGGGGAGCGCGCCTCGTCCCGATCGACTCCCCCAACGAAGGAAGCCTACTCCAGCAGGCCCAGCTCGCGGGCCTTCAGGACGGCGTCCATGGCGGTGTGCACGCCCAGCTTGCGGTAGGCGGCGGCCGTGTGGCTTTTCACCGTGGACAGCGACAGGCCCATTTCCGCGACGATGTCGGCGTTGCAGCGGCCCTGCGCCAGCAGCTCCAACACCAGCGCCTGCTGTTGCGACAGCTTCACGGGCTTCTTCTTCGGCACGATGTTCGCGGTCACGCCGGAGTGGCGCTGAGCGGTGGCATGGGCGGCCAACAGCAGCTCGTGCACGTAGGAACGCTTCAGCGGACCGTCGTATTCCGGCGCCGACGCCTGCTTGAGCAGCCGCTTGAGCACCGGTTCGACCGACGCGCCCTCGTCGGCCACGATGCGCACGAACCCGTACGGCGCAAGCGCCTCGAGCGCCGACGACAGCGCCTCGCAGGCTTCGGCCTTCTTCCCGTACGCCCACAGAAGCGCCGCCTTGAGCGCGCCCGCCTCGCCCACGTCGAGCGGGCGGTTGAATTCCCGGCCGAACCGATCCAGCAAGTCGAGCACGCGCAGGGCCTCCGCCCGATGTTCCAGCGCCAGATGAGCCCGCGCCGTCGTGAAATGCTGGGGCACGCGGTACAGCTCCACCCGCTCGACCTCGGTGACGAAGAACTCGTCGAGCCAGGTCCGCGCGACGCGCTTGTCGGCGTCGAGCAGCGAAAGCTTCGCCCGATGCGCCTTGAGGTTCGGCAGGAAGAACGGCGCCTCGCGCTCCACCAGGCCGTCCAGCTCGTCCAGCACGGCATCGGCCTCGTCCGTGCGGCCCAGCTGCCAAAGCGTCTGCTGGTACATGACGGCCACGCACAACCGCCCCTCCACCTTGTTTTCGGGGATCATAGCCGCCCGCGCGCGCTCGATGCCCTCCAGCGCCTCGTCCAGGCGGTTGCGCTCGTAGGCGAAGCACGCCGGGATGCCCGGCTCGATGTAGCGCCACTCCTGGCCCAGCAGCAGCGAGAAGTTGCCTTCCAGCTTCCGCATGCTGCCCTCCTCCAGCGCCAGATCGGAGTAGTCCAGGTTGCTGCGGTGCATGTAGGGGAGGTTGTGCGTGAACGACGCGATGTTCGTGGCCAGCCCCTCGGGCGTGAACCGCTTGATGAACCGGCCGAACGCGCGGAAGTGCTTCACCTTCTCGAGGATGCTCGTGCGATGGTCCACGCTGTAGGCCAGAAGCGCGTACTCCATGAACCGCGAGTCGGCACGCGCGATGCGCGGCAGGTTGCGGTACACCGCGTCCATGTGGCGCTCGAACAGCTCGCGTCGGCTGGTCAGGTAGGCGTGCCACGCTCCCAAGACGTGCAGCGGCGGGCATTCCTTGAACGCGCGCTCGGGAACCTCGTCCACGAAGAACGTGTTCAGGAAGTCGGCGTACTCGGCGATGTTGCCGCGGTTGTTCTCGAACAGGAACAACAGCAGATAGGCATCGATGCCGCGGTAGTCGCCGCTTTCCATCCAGAACCGCAGCGCGCGGGAGTAGTCGCGGTGCTCGCGGTAGTACGCGGCGGCCGCCTTGCACAGCTTCGGGCGGTCGATGCCGTCGGCAGCGGCCTTCTCGCGCAGGAAATCCTGGAACAGGTGATGGTAACGGTACGCGTCGCCATGCAGGCGGCTGAGGAACGTGTTCGTACGGTTGAGCTCGTCCATGACGGCGCGGGCGTCGGGACGCCCCGTCAGCAGCCGAGCGAGCTCCGGGTCGAACTCGTCCACCGCCGACGTGCGCAGGCAGAATTCCCGCAGGTCAGGATCCCACGCGTTCCACACCTGCGACTCGAAGTAGCTGGCGAACAGGTAGTGGCTGCTGCCGGAGTCGATCTTGCCCGTCTTCGCCACCGCGGCCACGCCGATGGCCCAGCCCTCCGTCGCCGCGAAGGCGAAGCGCGTCTCCTCGGCCGTGAGGGCGCGCCCCAGGCTTTTGAAATAGCGCCGGATCTCGTCCTCGGTGAAGCGCAGCTGGTCGGCCCCGATGAGCTGGGCCGGCTCGCGCACGACGCCGCGCAACTCATCGGGCAGCTCGTTGCGGGACAGCAGAAACACCGCGAACGCCCCGGGCAGCCGCTTGAGCACGGCCGGCAACGCCTTCATGATCTCGCGGTTCGTGACGAGGTGCACGTCGTCCAGCACGAGCGCGTAGCGCTCGGTTGGCGGCTGCATCTCGGCCAGCATCATGATGACGTGCTCGACGGGCGACGCGGAAAACGACGGGCTCGCGAGGACGCGGCGCATGCCCACGTTCTCCGGCTGCACCGACAGCAGGCCCGTGGCCAGCAGTTTGAAGAACACGGTGGGCGCGTTGTCGTAGCGATCGAGGCCGATCCACACCACCTTGCGCTTGCACGCTTTCAGCCACAGCAGCGTCGAAACGGTCTTGCCGCTGCCCGCCGGAGCCCCCACGTAGCCGAACCGCAGGGCGGCCGCGTCGTCGAACCGGCCGATGAGGCTGCGGCGCGGCGCGCACACCTCGGGCAGCGCCGCGGGCGTGAACTTCTCGCTCAGCATGAGCGAGCTGTCGATGGGGGCTTCTTGGTCCATGGGTTCGACCCGTCTTTCTTCGCGTACGGAGCCTCGATCGTGCTCAGCATAGCAAAAGCGATCGGGGGAACTTCGGGAAAACCCTCGTACCGGCCGATGTTTTCGCTGTTTCGATGCGCGTATCGTGATAGTGCTCCATTGCTGCGAACCGAGAGACTCTGCGAGGAAAGGGGAGGGGCCCTATGACCCGCCATCATCATGCACTTGACAGGCGCACGTTCGTGACCGGGGCGTTCGCCACCGGCGCGCTCGTGGCTGCGGGAAGCGCCCTGTGCGGCTGCGCTGCCGCAGGAGCCGGAACCGGTGACGACGCGGCCGCCGGCAAAGCCGCGCTCGACAACCTGAAAGCCGACGCGAAACCGGCCGCGCCGGCAACCGCGGCGGCCAACGAGGGCGTGTACGCCCTGCTCGACTTCTCCGACGAAACCGAGCGCGAATTCGCCGAGCGCGGGCTCATCGCCGCACCCGATACGCTGGAGATCACCGGCGAAGACGGCAAGGTGGTGTGGAGCCAGAAGGCCTACGCGTTCCTCGACGGCGCCGACGCCCCCGCCGATGCGCCCGACACCGCCAACCCCAGCCTCTGGCGCAACGCCCAGATCAACCACCTCTTCGGCCTGTTCGAAGTCGTGGACGGCATCTATCAGGTGCGCGGCTACGACATGACGAACATCACCTTCGTCCGCGGCGACACGGGCTGGATCGTGTTCGATCCGCTGATGAGCTGCGAGTGCTCGCGCGCCGCGTTCCAGCTGGTCACCGACAACCTGGGCGAGCGCCCGGTGATGGGCATCGTGATGAGCCACCCCCACGTGGACCACTACGGCGGCATCAAGGGCATCGTGTCCGAAGAGGAGGTCGCCGAGCGCTCCATCCCCATCATCGTGCCGCAGGGCTTCGCCGAGCATGCCGTGGCCGAGAACGTGTACGCTGGCAACGCCATGGGGCGCCGCGCGGGCTACCAGTACGGCACGTTCCTGGAAGCGTCACCCACCGGCAAGCTGTCCATCGGCATCGGCATGGGGCAGTCCACGGGCACCGTCTCCTACCTGGCGCCGAACGACATCGTCACGACGACGGGCGAGACGCGCACCGTCGACGGCGTGACCATGGAGTTCCAGATGACGCCCGGCACCGAGGCTCCCGCCGAGATGAACACGTGGTTCCCCGGCTACCGGGCGCTGTGGGTTGCCGAGAACTGCACGGCCACGCTGCACAACCTGTACACCCTGCGCGGCGCGGAGGTACGCGACGGCAACGCCTGGGCGAACTATCTCATGGAAACGCTCGCGCGCTACGGCAGCGAGACCCAGGTCACGTTCCAGGCGCACAACTGGCCGCATTGGGGCGCGGACTTCATCCGCGACTACCTCACGAACACCGCCGCCATGTACAAGTTCATCGCCGATCAAACGCTGATGTACGTGAACCAAGGCTACACGTCCAACGAGATAGCCCACATGATCACGCTGCCCGCAGCGCTGGAAAAGAACTGGTACACGCGCCAGTACTACGGCACGGTGTCGCACAACGCGAAGGCCGTATACCAGAAGTACATGGGCTGGTACGACGCGAATCCCGTGCATCTGGCCGCCCTGCCCCCGGCGGAGTCGGCCAAGAAGTTCGTGGAATACTTCGGCGACGTGGACGCGGTGCTGGCGAAAGCCGCGAAGGACTTCGAAGCGGGCGCATACCAATGGGTTGCCGAGGTGACGAACCTCGTGGTGTTCGCCGACCCCGGCAACCGTGCCGCCCGCCTGCTGTGCGCCGACGCGCTGGAGCAGCTGGGCTTCCAGGCGGAATCGGGCCCCTGGCGCAACGCCTACCTCACCGGCGCGAAGGAGCTGCGCGACGGCGTGGACGCCGATCCGAAGTACCGAACGACCGGCAGCTCCGACATACAGCGTGCCATGACGCCCTCCATGATGCTGGACTACCTGGGCATCCTGCTGGACGCGAACGCCGCCGAGAACCTGAACCTCACCGTGAACCTGGCGTTCACCGACGAGGATCCCTACCTACTGACCGTGCGCTCGGGCGTCGTGCTGTACGAACGGGGCACGCAGGCGGCGGACGCCGACGCAACGATCGCGATGCCGCGCCTGGGCATGTTCGCCATCCTCAACCGCGATGCCGACGCGCAAGCCGCCTCGATAGCCGTCGAAGGGGACCAGGACGTCGTCGCCAAGCTCACCGAGCACCTGACGGCATTCGACTTCTTCTTCAACATCGTGGAGCCGTAAGGAAGGTGCGGCGCGGAAGAAGCCGCTTTGTGGACGTTTCGCGAAATACCCGACGGCCATCGATTACCCCCTTGCGTCTCGTTCGGCTTCGGAGTATTCTACTTATTGAGATTGATTCTCATTAAGAGGGCACAGACGAAAACGTAAGACGAGAAGGAGTATCACCCATGAAGGTACGTTCCGAGATCCCCACCGCTGAGAACACCACGAACATGGACGGCTTCGGCACCTGCGAAGTCGGCACCACGCTTGAGAACCTGAAGGCCGCCATCGGCGGCGAGACCGGCGCTTCTGCCAAGTACGCCGCGTTCGCCCAGGCTGCCAAGGAGCAGGGCTACGAGCAGATCGCTCGCCTGTTCGAGGCCACGTCCGCTGCCGAGCAGATCCACATCGGCCTCGAGTACGCGCTCGTCGCCGAAGTCGAGCCCGACTTCGAGAAGCCGGCCGCCCCTGAGGCCGAGGGCGTGCAGACCGACCTGAACCTCATCATGGGCGCTCAGGGCGAGATCTTCGAGACGTCCGACATGTACCCGGCCTTCATCAAGAAGGCTCAGGAAGAGGGCAACACCAAGGCCGTGCAGGTGTTCACCCGCGCCAAGCTGGCCGAGTCCGTGCACGCCGAGCGTTACCTGGCGGCGTACAACGACATCGACGCTCCCGACGACGACAAGTTCTACCTGTGCCCCATCTGCGGTTACATCCACAAGGGCGAGAACTTCGAGAAGTGCCCCATCTGCTTCTGCCCGAAGGCCTCCTTCCGCGCGTTCTAAACCGACGCACCCAGCTTTTCCATCTGCCAGAAACGGTCGCCCTCGGGCGGCCGTTTCCACGTCTGCGACCTGCATCTTCACCGAATGTTTCACGTGAAACATTCGTTCGCACATTGCGCGGGAGCAGGTTGCGCTATCATAAGGGCTTCGGACGAAAGAAGGCTCTTATGGATCAGCAGCAGGCGACCATCTCCCCCACCATCGACGGCATCCTCGCGCACAACCGCGCGTTCGTGGAGCGCCGCGACTTCGAACGTTACACCACCGACAAGTACCCCGACAAGAAGCTGGCCATCGTCTCGTGCATGGACACGCGCCTCACCGCGCTGCTGCTGGCGGCGCTGGGGTTGAAGAACGGCGACGCGAAAATCATCAAGGTGGCCGGCGCCGAGGTGGCCCACCCCTTCGGCAGCGTCATGCGCTCGCTGCTGATCGCAGTATGCGAGCTGGGCGTGGAGGACATCATGATCGTGGCGCACACGAACTGCGGCGCACAGCACATGAGCGGCAAGGAAATGGTAGCGAACATGGAGCGCCTCGGCGTGTCGGCCGAGCGCATCGAGTTCGCGCGGCACTGCGGCATCGACTTCGACAAATGGCTGGCCGGCTTCGGCGACACCGAGGAAGCCGTGCGCAAGAGCGTCGACATGGTGGCGAACCACCCCGTCATGCCGCCCCACGTGCGCGTGATCGGCTTCATCATGGATTCCGACACCGGCAAGCTTTCGGTGGTTTGCTAAGCAGGCGACGTCGTCCAGACTCACCGTCGTCCTTGCTTTTCATTTGACTGTCATTTGCTTTTCTGGGCCCGCGAACTTCGGCCTTCGCTACCCCTTCGGGGTTTTCAGGGAGTCGGCCATGTTCTTCAGGGCGGCGTCGCTGAAGCCTTCGCTGTAGGCGCTCGGGATGACCACGGTGCCGCCGGAACCCTTCACACTCTCGTACAGCAGGTGCATCGTGCGCAGGCGCAGGGCCACCTCGTTCTCCTCGTACACGTGCGCGGCGTCCACCAACATGGAGGAGATGTCCTTCTCCACCTCGGCCAACACCATGCGGGCGTTCTTCTCGCGCTCGGCCTGGGCCTCGGTGGACATGACCTCTTGCAGCTCCTGGGGAATCACGATGTCGCGGATCTCCACCGACAGCACGGTGATGCCCCATAGCGACGTGCGCTCTTCGATGACCTCCTGCAACTCCTGATCCAGCTGGTTGCGGCGGATGGCCACCTCCGACACGCTGGCGCGGCCGATGGCGTCGCGCAGCGCGGTCTGCGCCACCAGCGACACGGAGTTGTAGTAGTTCTCCACCTCGAGACACGCCTTTTCGGCGTCCCACACCATCCAGAACAGCACGGCGTCCACGTTGATGGGAACGAGGTCGCTGGTCAGCGTCTCCTCGGCGCCGAACCCGGTGACCATGATGCGCTGGTCAGCCTTGAGGGCAGTCTGCTCGATGAAGGGGATGGTGAAGTACAGGCCGGGGCCCTTCGAACGGCTGAACTTGCCGAACCGCAGCACCACCACCTTCTCCCACTGCATGGCGATGTGGATGGACATCTCGGCAAGGCATGCCAGCGCGAAACCGACCAGCACCACCCACACGGTGAAGGCTCCTGTGATCAGGTAGCCCGCCGCGATGGCCAGCACGAGCGCCACAACGAACACGAACGCCGAGAACATGAGCGAGCCGTTCTGCGACGTGCGCCGATCGGTGCGCGAGTTGTACTGCTCGATGGAAAACGGCTTGGCGGCCGGCGCGTCAGTTTGATTCTTTCCTTTGCGATTTTTCATACAAGCCCCGTCTCATGCTCGCGCCCCCTTCCACGTCCTGCTGGACGCGATGGGCGACGTCGATCATCCTCAACATGATTTCATCAAGCGTCATGCCCAACGCGAGGCACCGCTTGATGCTCTCCTCGATTTCCGTATCGGCGATGGACTGCACGTCGTCGGCGGCCAGCTTGCCGATATCGCGGACGAACACGCCGCGGCCTCGAACCGATTCCACATACCCGTCGTGCTCGAGGTTGATGTACACCTTGCTCACCGTGTTGTAGTTGATGGCGGCTTCGGCGGCAAGCGTGCGGACGCTGGGCAGCTGATCCCCGGGCTGGTAGTGGCCGGTCTTGATCAAGTAGACGAACCGGTTGCGCAGCTGCACCCACACGGGCAGCCCCGACGACTCGTCTATCTCGAATAACGCCATGCCACTTCCTTATTCTTTCTGAGGGATCATCCGTTCCGCATTGTACAAGATAACCAGCTTGTACAGCGGCGGCAACCGCGCATCTTCAATGCATCCCCGACCAAACAACGCAGAATCGCAGCACCAGCCCTCCCGCGATGCACAGCAGGTCCACCGGCAGCGCGCGAACCAACCGCTTCGTCACCGTGACGAACACTTCGACGGCCAAGGGAACCAACAGCCCCAAGCCCACCAGCCCCACGACGAACCACGGGCCCAGCCCGCTCGGGTCGAACAGGATCGCCAGCGATTCGCGCGCGAAGGGGTTGGAGAACCCGAACGCCACGAACCCCGCCAGCATCACCAACTCCAGCACCAGCACCGCCAGATGGACGCGATGGAGCAGCAGCATCCATCCGCTCAAGCGCGTCACATCGCGCACGAACGGCGCGATCACGAACACCGTCGAGACGCCCGCCGACAGCGACGACAACGCGAACAGCGCAGGCGTGGCCGCGTTGTTCCACAGCGCAACCGCCTCGATCCACCCCACGTACACGCCGGTGTACGCCATCATGCACAGCGACACCGCCAAGCACGCCGCTTCGGCCGCCTTGCGCGCCCCGGCACGGACGAACGGCACGTACATGAGGTTCGCCACCGCCAGAAACCCGCTGACCAGGATGCTGGCCAGCAGCGTGAACGAGCCGAACGACAGTATCGACAGCGTGGGCCGCGTGAACAGCAAGAACGCCAACTCGGGGCGCCCCAGATCGAGCAGCAGGCACAGCGCCGCCAAGCACAGCATGACGAACCCGATGCCGTAGCACCGGGCCTTCAAATCGCCGAACGCCGCCGTTTGCTCCTGCGTGCGCGTGCGCGTCCGGTGAAACGCAAGCGACCAGGCCGCCGTCACGAACATAACGCCGGCTCCGCATCCTCCTAGGAACAGGTACAGCACCACAAGCGTCCCGAGCATCTCGTCCCCCTCTCGCCAGACGCTCAGTTCATGATAGGGCTTCGACCGCCCGATGCCTAGCTACTTCCGCTTGAACACCTGCCCTTCGCGGTCGAACGCCACGCCGAAGCGCTGTGCGTAGCGCGCGCACAGCCCGAACACGAACGCGCCTGCCCCGCGGAAGTAGTCGGACGACGCATGCGCATCGACGCTGTAGCGCCAGGCCGCAAGCCAGGGCAGCACGTGCTCGACCAGGAACGACTCCTGCTCGTCGGCCGCTTCGCCCGCCGCCGCACCGTCGCCGACCGCGAGGGCCTCGGCTTCGAGCCCGATCAGATGGCCGACGAAACCCAGCATGAGCCCCAGATGGTCATCGGGCTCCGCATACAGCCGCTCGATCTGCAACCCGTGGCGACGGTACCGCTCGCGCACTTCCAGCGTGCGCGCGCTGAACAGCTGGCTGTTCGGATCGCGGTAGAACGACTCCCAGCTGGGCGCATCGGGCGTTCCGGCACCCACGAACAGCCGCAGCCACTCGCGCCGAAGCGCGGCCACGCGTTCGTCGAAGCCCGCTTCGTCAGCCGCGGCGGCGACGCACCAAGCGTCCATCAGCGCCATGCCTTCGCGCACATCGGCATCGTCCATGCCGAACGGCGCGTTCTGGAACGGCCGCTCCGCCACCTGGTCGGCGACGACCTCGGCATCCGGCTCGCAGTACAGCAGCTGGGACGCCTGCGCGAAGCACGCCTCCGCAGCCGCAAGCACGTCCTGGTTGTACGGTGCGTTCATCGTTTCCCCTTTCCCCTCCGAAACAGCTGGACGGCCGACGAAGCGGCCGCCCAGCCTGATGCCGTTAGATCTCCTCTTCCAGGTTCACGAGCGCGCCGGTGCCGCTGCCCGACTTCTGGGCATCGCGATGCGGGTTCATGATGAGGTTCGGATGAGTCGTGTCCTTCGGCAGGGGCTCCACCTCGACGTCGCCCTCGCCGTACTTCGCGATCATGTCCTCGCGCGTGCCGAAATCGAGCGCGCGCATAGGGCAGCCGGTGACGCAGAGGGGCTTGCTCCCGCCCGCTTCCAGCTCGGCCTTGCACATGTCGCACTTCAACATGTAGCCCGCTTCGTCGTCGTACGTCGGCGCATCGTAAGGGCACACGGTCTGGCACGTCTTGCAGCCGATGCACACCTCGTGATCGGTCCACACGATGCCGGTTTCCTCGTCCTTCTGCATGGCGCCCGTCGGACAGTTCGCCACGCACGCCGGATCGACGCAGTGGTTGCACGCCATGGAGACGAAGTAGCCGAACACGCCGTTGGGCACGTAGCTGCCCGCTTCGTTGAGTTCCCAGGTGCCGCCCTGGTAGTTGAGCACCTTGCGGTACAGGTTGTTCACCGGCAGCTTGTAGGTTTCTTTGCACGCCACCTGGCATGTCTTGCAGCCGGTGCATTTGTTGGAATCAAAGTGAAACGCGTACTGAGCCATGATGCACCTCCCTTATTCCACGCCAACCGGCATGACGATCGGCCGATTCTTGTCAGGTTCGAGTGTCAGATCGCCTGTATACTTCTCCACCTGCACCAACGTACCCGTCCACGCTTGGCATCCTCCACCCGACGATTTCGGAGCCTGCAACACATTCGGGCATCCTCCCAGATCGATTCCCGTTTCTTCGTCGATCTGGAACCAAGCACCATCCTGGATGGCAACCGCACCCGGCACCAGCGTCGGGATCACCTTCGCCGGACGCAGCACCTTTCCGTGAGGGCTGGTCATCAGCACGGTATCACCGTTCTTGATGTCGCGCTCCCTGGCATCAACCTCACTGATGAAACATTCTTGGGGAAATGCTTCGCGCAAGGACACCACATTGTCGTTCACCGAGTGAGCACGACGCAGCGAGTGAGGCGTCCAAAGCAGCAGCGGGTACTCGTCGGTCTGCGTACCGGCACCCTGCTCGGGGTCGCCGATCTGGTACATGCCGATGGGGGCGATGGTAGAGTAACCCACCGAGTTGATCATGTAGGCAGCCGTCTCGCAGTAGATCTCGAACTTGCCGGAAGCCGTCTTGAGCGGACTTCCTTCCGGATCGGCTATAAAGGCCATATAGGGCTCGGGAATGAACATATCCTCGGAAAGCTCCGCCTTCAAGATGCCCTTCTCGCGGAATTCCTGGAACGTGAACTTACCCTCTTGGGGGGTGCCTTCGACGCCGGGGAAGAACTGGTCGATTTCTTCCTGCTTGATGGTCAGAAGCGTCGAAGACTCGAACGTCGTGCCGTCCATGTAGGTTGCATCGCGCACGGTCGCGTACGTACGCTCAGCATCGCTCAAGGTGTTGACCACCTTAGGGTCGAGCCCCAAGCGCGTTGCCAATTCCTCGGCGATCCAGCTTTCGCATTTCGCCTCGTACAGAGGATCGATGATCTTGTCGAACCACAGCGCGGAAGCGTAATCTCCACCGAACGCCTTGTTGGGCTTCTCCCAGAACGTCGCGCAGGGAAGCAGCACGTCGCAGTACTGGCGCGTCGAGTCGAAGAACGGGTTGACACCCCAGACGAAATCCATCGCACGAACTGCTTTGATGCCGTTCATGGTGTCGGGGATCTGGTTCAAGGTGCTCATATGGCCGCCGAAGTAGGCTGCGTGAATGTCGACCTTACGCTTTCCCGTCGGCCAGCAATCGCGACCGTATTCTCCGGAGAGAATAGAACGCCAGCATTCCGAAGGCTCCAAATTCAGCCAACTATCAGGGTCTTCCAGCGTCGGGAAGGACGGGATGGGATAGTACATGTACACCGGCGAGCCCGCAGGAGCCAAGGGGTTGGCAGGGTCGGCGGTGACCGGGCAATAGGCGCCCGTGCTGATGCCGCTGCTCATGAATTCCTTCACGCCCGACCAGCCGAAGTAATGCCCCGGGGTGCCGATGCCGCCGTGCATGAGTGCCATCGTGTAGAAGCTCTGGACGAACTGCTCGCCCGCGGGAATCTTGGATGCGGACTGCGCGCAGTTGAAATCAACCTTGTCCACCGACGCGATTTCGGCGGCAAGCGAGCGAATGGTATCAGCGGGCACGCCGCAGATCTTCTCGGCCCATTCAGGGGTTTTCGGCGTCATATCGTACCCGGTGCCCATGACGTAATCTTTCCAAGAGGCGTTTTCAGGGGCACCTTCGGGCATATGATCGCCGTCGAATCCGATGCAGTACGTATCGAGAAATTCTTGATCGTACGTTCCTGCGTTGATCCACTCGTAGCAAATGGCGATGACCAGCGCCGTATCCGAGCCGGGCAGAATGGGAATCCATTCGTCAGCAACCATCTGTGAGGTTTGGCTCAGCCACGGATCGATGACGATGACCTTGGCGCCGCGCTTGCGGCATTCTTCCAGATATAACGCGTGATTGCCGGCCTTGTTGGCCGCCCAGTTGCATCCGAACAGCACATGGAGGTCGCTGGTGATCAACTGCAGGTGATGCGGCGTGTTGGACATGCCGAAGCCACCGATCATATGGGTGTCAACAACCGACCAGGAGCCGAAAGACACCGTGCCAGCTTCCGCATGCACCGAGCCTCCCAGGGCGTTCAGCAGGCACACGTTCTGATCGTAGTACCCGTCGCCGATGTTGCTGGACGCGCCACAGAGTATGCCCGTCGGACCGTACTGGTCGTACATCTTTTTGATGCCCTCGGCCACGAGATCAAGTGCTTCATCCCAGCTGATACGCTCCCACTCGTCCTTGCCGCGTAGCTCTCCTTGAGGATTGTCCAAGCGGAAATTCTTGCGCTTCATTGGGTACTTGATGCGAGCCGGCGAGAGCACCTCACTGATTTTTGCACGACCACGCAAGCAAGAACGGCGCTGCGGCATGGCGAACATGTCTTCCGATTCCTCGTCGGTGCGAATTTTCAATGGGACGCCGTCCTCGACGTACACCCGGTTCAGACAGCGAGAAGAGCCGCAGCTGCAGTTGTTGTAACAAGGAGCGTTGAGCCACTCGCCCGCTTTCTGCTGAGTCCCCTCGGAAGCATCTTCGGCCTTGCCGCCGCCGGGTGCGCATCCGGTAAATCCAACAAGCGCTGTTGCACCAACCGTTGCGGTTCCCCACTTTACGAAACTTCGCCGTGTCAATGTGGTATCCACGCGTAACCCCCTCTAGATCGCATTCGGGAAACAAGCCCGTCCGAGATTGTCCCCCAACAATTCACCGTCGACCCATGCATGAGCATAACCGTCATATCCTAGTATGATAGCTATTGCGGTCATACTATCACCATGATATATGACAGTCAACGCAAAATACCTGTTCAAATGCATCTAGTTTAAGGATAATATATCGAATAGAACCCGAGTGTACTCTACGCAAGATCGTCAAGGCTGTTCAGCCTATACTATGATACTATGACAATATTGCGACTACAGAAGGGGGCTGGTATGAGGTTCTTGATCGCGCTTGTTTGCTGCATCGTCCTTATCGGGATTCTTGCGAAACCGCTGAAGCGACATCCCGTACCCTTCTACATCGTCGCGCTTGCGCTGGTGGGCTTGTACTGGTTCGGAACGACCACGAACACTGCGGGCGGGATGTGGCCGTACTTCATGCCGCTTATGCAGCGATGCGCGCTTGCGTTCGTGCTGTTCACCATCGTGATGTTCGTGGGCGTGCTCGACGAGAGCTCGCCGTTGCGGGCGCGGCTCATGCCCATCCGCCGCCAGCTCTCCATCCTTGGCTGCATCTTCGCGCTGGGTCACCTGGCGTTTTACGGGGTGTCGTACGTACCGCGGCTGGGCTCGGCGCTTAATGGGAACCTTGGGTTCTCGCTAGCGCTGGCGGCATTGCTGGTTCTTCTGATGGCCATCCTGCTGGTCACCTCGTTCCAGGTGGTGAAGCGCCGCATGAGCGCCGCGCGCTGGAAAGGGGTGCAACGTCTCGCCTACCCGTTCTACCTGCTCACGTACGTGCACCTCGTATTGCTGCTAGCGCCTTCCGCATTTGCAGGGCGCGAGACGGCCACCGTCAGCTTGGTCGTGTACTCTGTGGCAGTGGGCGCCTACGTTGTGCTGCGCATGCGGCGCGCGCTGCTGCACCATCGAGCAGCAGCCCCGAGCACGGCGCTCGCCAGCTGACAGCGCGTTCGACATTCCCTCCCTCCCCTGAACGGGCGCCCCTGCCGGGCGCCCGTTCGCATCCCCGGCAGCTTTCCTCGATGTCCCGCTTAAAGCACTCGTTTGCAAGAAAACATGGATGGCTCTCACGCATTGTCGCCCGAAAGCCGCGGAATCGCGCCTGAAAACGAGGCTTTCAGCGACAATGCGTATGGAATGCACCGGGCTTTTGCTTTACGCGCCCTCGCCCACCTCGAACACGGTCTGCCCGTCCAACGACGCGATGCGCACGCCCAGCACGCGCCCATCATCCACCAGCATGCGACCCGTGCACTTCGGAAACCCGCCGCGAGGCCGGAACGGCGCGCCGGGGCAGACGACGTACGATGCCGGACGCGCCTCGGGTCCGTACACCAGCTCGGGAACATGCGTGTGCCCGTGGACGCACACCTGCGGGATGGGATCGCCCGCCGCCAGACCCGCGCAGCCGTTGAACCCGATTTGCACGTCGCGCGGATAGTGCGCCACGAGGAAGCGCACCCCGTCGATCACCGGATGCGCGAAACGGCCCACGCGCGAGCCGTACTCGTCGAAGTCGTTGTTGCCCAGCACCGCCGTGGTCGGCGCCAACGCCTCGAGCGCATGCAGGATCTCGGGGCCGCCGATGTCGCCCGCATGGATGATATGGTCAACGTCCGCCATGGCCGCGAGCGCCTCGTCGGGCAACCGTCCATGCGTGTCGGATATGAGGCCGATAACGGTCATGACAAGCTCCTTCCTTGCATCAACCGATCGAATGGCAAGTATAGATCATACGCCGGCCTTCACGCGACCCATAAAACCATTGCCAAACTGCAAGCGGACGCCCGAAAAAGAGGGCGCGCCCGGATTGCGCGCCCTCCGATAAGCCCTCTTACGAGACCTGGAACAACAGCGTCGCCGCAAGCGGCGAAACCATGCCGTCTGCAGTTTTGGCACGCACCGTCATACGATAGTCTCCTGCATCCTCGAACGAAGTGGAGAACTGCCAATTCACCCATTTGTCCGCGGTTGCTCCCTCGGTCGCGCACGACGTCCAAGTAGCGCCGCCGTCGAACGAAAACTCGATAGCCTCGATCGGGCTTCCCAGATCGTCGGCAACGCCCTCGAACGTGATCTCGTCGCCTGCGACGAACGTGCATCCGCCGGCGTAGTTCATGATGTTGATCTTGTTGCGGTAGCACGGATCGACCTGCTGCACATCGGGTTCGACGTCTTCGCGCGTCAGCTCGATGTCGGTGATGTTGCGCGTGAAGTACCGCGCTACCGTCTCGGGCATCCACAGCTGCATGCTGGAACCGTCCGTCGCCGACGTAAGCTCCTGGCCGTTCACCTGGTAGACGAGCATCGCATCATGCTCCAAAGCGTAGCGCAGCGGCAAAGGCTGGCCGAACCCGTCGGCGCCGTACGCCGTCACGGTGTTCACGCCTTCCTCCAAATCGGCCATTTCCACGATGGACGCCAGCGGCACGCCGAGCACCGCAGCCTGTCCGAACGGAGAGCCGGTAGCGCACGAGCACGCCATGAGCGCCTCCTCGCTGGCATCTTCGGACAACTCGCTTACATCCACCGTGAAGTTCTTCTTGATATGACCCCCTACGTTCACGTAGAAATTGGCCACGCCGCCCGTCTGCGCTTCGAGCTCGACCGCAGGTTTAGAGCACATCGAGGTCAAAGCAGCACCGAATACGTTGAACAGCTCGTCGTTCGGGGTCGTTCCCAATTGGTTGAATACAAAGCTTCCCTGCACGTTCGGCACCCGTACGTACGAGCCGTCGTCGACGTTCACCCACGAAGCCTCAACCACGTTCTCGTTGAACGAGTGCGTCATCCCGCTCGCCGCATCGGATGCATCGGCGCTGTTCGGATTCAAAGCGTTCAGCGCCAAGCCCGACCCGGTGAGCAGCAGCGCAGCTCCGGCAACACCGGCGAACATTCGGGTATTTCGTTGCGTCATGTCTATCATCCTCGCTTACTGCTGATCGCCGGAAGCATCGCCGTTGGCCATGGCCGGATCGACGATCTTCCCTATCTCGGTGATCTCGTCTTCGGACGGCATCTCGTCCTTCGCGTTCACCAGCACCTCGTGGTTGCGGTAGCTCACTTCGCCGTCGACGTCCGTGCCGCGCACGCTCAGCACGTACGCTCCTTCTTTCTCGGGTGTGAACGTGAAGCTCCACCACAGCCATTTCGCCGGATCGACGTCTCCCACGTCGAACGACGTCCACGTCTCGCCGCCGTCCATGGAGAATTCCACCGTCTTCATGGGATGGTCGAACGCGTCGGCATAACCGTTGAACGTGAACGGCTTGCCGTTCTGGATGATGAGACCTTCGGGCACGCCGCACACCGTCACGTTGGGACGGTTCACATGGGCATCCTCTTGGTTGACCTGGCCGCACACACGCTCTTTCATGACATCGGACGACACGTGGTAGCCGTTGATCTGCTTCGAGAAGATCTGGGCATCGTAGGTCTCCTGCCAATGCATGACCGGGAAGCCGTGACGTGCGCTGAGGTATTCGCCATCGATCTTGTACACCAGATACCCTTTGTCCAAGACCGAGAGGTCGAACCCGCTGCGCGAAGACCCGTCTGCGCGAATGACGCGCACGCTGTTGGTGTCTTCGGTGTAGCCGCCAGCCTTCTCGATGAGCCAGCTGACCGGGATACCGGTGATCTCGGCCTGGCCGATTCCGCCGCCGCCGATCGGATTCAGCTCGCACACCATCTTCGAGGGCTTCGTGACCACCACGCCAGCGGCTTCAGCTTCGGCCACCAGCTCGGGCAGCTTCTTCGTGTAGGGCGCGTTCACGTTCCCGTCGACCGTGAACTCCCACTCGTCGAACATGCTCTGGGGCAGGTCGATGTCAAGCCCGTTAGGCCCGCATGCGTAACGCATATGGTCGTAATAGCCGTGAACGAAGTCGTAGCTGTACAGCTCGTCTTGCGTCTGCACCTTGTCCTGGGTGGATGCGAACTCGCCCTGCACGTTTTCAACCTTGTTGATGCCTTGCAGCGCCTCATGCTTCACGTTGTCCCACAGCTGCATGCCGTTGCCATCCGCAGTCGCGTCGTGACACGATTGACACGTGCCGTTCGAGCCCTCGGCGAACTTGTTCCCGCTGCGCTCGTTGTAGTGGATGGCATGTATGAGACGGCCGAAATCGTCGCCGTTGTCACGATGGCACGAGATGCACTGGTTCACGTCGCTGTACGTCTCGAGCGCTTTGTTGTCGATCGTGGCATGCTTGTACTCCATGTTCTCGATCATCGCATTCATATCAGCATGGCACGAATTGCACCCTCGGTTGTCCGCGTCGAGGTAGTACGTGTTGTACGAAATGGTCCAGCTTTGCTGCATCCAATGGGGGCACTCGTACTCGGTCGGGGTACGCTGAACCAGCTGCCCATTCGAATATCGGATGATCTCGGGCGCGTACTCCTCGGCGATCTTGTCCCACTTGTCGTAATTCTCGACGATATACTCTTTGCCGGGATACTGAACATCGCCGTCCGGCTCCCCTCCGCGCACTATTTCGTCTGCAGTCGACGCAGAATCGGCCGCAAGCGCCGGACCGACCACGCAGCAAGCTGCAGTCATCGCCAACACCCCCGCCATTCCAAGCGCGGCCTTCAGTCGCATGTTTCTCATGATCTCTCCTCCATCCTCTCTTGTCGTGCGTGCGGCAGTTCCGCCTTATCGCTTGCCCCTCCTTCCAACCTGGAACAGGCGCGCACGCCGCACACCCGGAAGATGGTAGAAGCACGGGATGTCCACCGCCATCGACGTATCCGGGTGAATATGACGAAGGGCTCGAACGGGTATCCCCCGGTTTGGTTGATAGAGGCGCGCCGGGTTTTCGCCTATCGTGAGAATCGTATATAATGGCCAGCTGTTCAGAGGACTTTCGAATATCTGCTCGCAACCGCGCCGGGAAGAGAAACAGGGGGATCGATCATGGAAACACCCGCCGGCGTGCGCGTCAACCGCAGCGCAGTTCTTGCCTCCTTGGGACTAAGCACGAACCTGCTCTGGTGCACGCTGGCCGGGCATACCGGAGGGTTCCCCTCCTCCCTGCACGACCTCGATCCCGCCGTCAATCCGCGTATCTTCTTCCTGCTGGGCATACTCATCGTGGGAGTTGCGTTCGCAGTAGGCCCCCGATGGCTCCGCGAACGCGACCAACCTTTCTCCTACGTTCTACCGCTTGCATCCTCGATAGGCACCGCGAGTTTCGCCCTCGCCTCCAATCAAAGCCTCTTCGACCCTATTTTCCTTGCCATCGCCGGCCTGATCATGTTCGGCGCGGGCTATTTCTGGATCGCCTCGCGATTCTATTTGCTGCTAGCCAGAACGCAGACTTTCGCCTGCACCGCTTGGTGCATCGTGGCGGCATTGGGTATGGAAACGCTCGTGCTTCCCATCGCCCGCTATGCGGTGCCTCCCGTCTGGCAGATCGCCGTCACCATCGCGCTGCCGCTCGTTTCCGCCGCGCTATTCAAAGCCGCCCGGAGCTCTGCGCCTACCGAATCCGCCCAGAATATAACCCGGCGCGCCGACCTCCCCGGAGCAAGGATGGAAGCGCTCGCGGCTCAACCTCGGCGCGCCGTGCTGCCGGCGGGAAGAGAGGGTCGAAGAAGCCTGCTGGTGCTTATCGCTGCAGCTGCGCTGCTACTTGCGACCGTACGGTCGTTCAGTTCGATCGGATTATGGGGCAGCGAGGCCGTCGCAGCGCAAGGGATCGCGGCAGAGGTCGTCTTCTCCCTCGTCTCAACAGCGTTTCTTGCCCTCTTCGCACTCGCCACACTGGTGAAGACAACCGGATGGCGCCTCGATTTGAGGTTTCAGCCAGCGTTCATCATCGTCATCGGCGGTCTGTTTCTCGTGGTGTCCCAAAACGCCGCCCCTGGGATACCCGCCGCTCTGCTGGACGCCCTCATGCGGCTGGACGACTCGTGTGCGCACGTGCTGTTCTGGATCGTCGTGGTCACCGCCATCGATGCGCTCACCATGCCCTCGTACCGAGTGATGGGCGTTGCAGCAGCCGTCTACGCGCTCAGCTCCGTGCTGTGGGTCGCCTTGCTGGGCAGCGGAGTGGCTTTCAGCAGCATGATCATGCTGGGCGCCGCGTACTCCCTCACGATCGCCGCCATTCTCAGCGAATGGATCGGGGCAAGGCGCCTGGAGTCGACGGAGAAGGAAAGCGCAGCGGGCAATCCCGAACCCACGACTGCGCACCCTTCAAGCGGCGATCTCACGGGAGAGCACGTATCACGCGCCATCGCGGTTCGATGCGAAGACATCGCAGTCGCGAACAAGCTTTCGCCCCGCGAAACGGAGATATTCATCCTCCTCGCTCAGGGAAGAACGCGAACCCTCATCCAGGAAGAACTGGTGCTTGCCGAGAACACGGTGAAAACGCACATCGCCCACATCTACGCGAAACTCGGCATCGGCAATCGTCAGGAGATGATGGACCTCGTCTTAGGCGCCACCGAAGAGGACGGCCGCGCGGCAAGCCCCCGCTCCTACATAACGAAAAAGTAACCATTTAGCACTCTCGGTTGTAGAGTGCTAAAACGCGTCGTAGAATACCAGGCATACCAAGCAAGGCGGCGTTTCGGCGCACCCGGAACCACCGCCTCCCCGCACGACTAGAGGAGATGATCGAACATGGCAATGATGGTACCCATGCGCAGGAACCGCAACCTGTTGAGCGAGCTGATGACCGACCCCTTCGACGCGTTCTTCAACGCCGCCTCGGCTCCCATGCAGAAGATGTCGCCCACGCTCATGCGCACCGACATCAAGGAGACCGACGCAGGATTCGAGCTGACCATCGACCTGCCGGGCTTCAAGAAGGACGACGTCCAGGCCGAGCTGAAGGACGGCTACCTCACCATCACGGCGCAGACCCAGTCCGAGTCCGAGGACAAGGACGAAGAGGGCACGTACGTCCGCAAGGAGCGCTTCAGCGGCAAGTGCAGCCGCACGTTCTACGTGGGCGACGACATCGAGGAAGACGACATCAAGGCGAAGTTCGAGGACGGCGTGCTGAAGATCGCCGTGCCGAAGAAGCAGGAGCAGCCCAAGCTCGAGGAGAAGAAGACCATCTCCATCGAGGGTTAATCCTTCGCGAAACGCAAGCGCACTGGAAGGCGGCCACCGTGGCCGCCTTCCTTGTTTTCACCCAAAGGCACGCTTCGTCGCCTGCGCTCGGGATGACAGGCGTTCAAGAGCAAAACAGGCCGATCAGAACGCATGTTTCACGTGAAACATCCGGACGCAAGAAGCGTGGTATCATGGGTCGAAACCGACAGGAGGAGCTATGGACGAAACCGTGCGCGCTATCGAAACGTTCCGCAGCTGGGTGGCCGACACGCCGCCGGGCGGCCTGGTGTTCTTCGGCGGCGCAGGCGTGTCCACCGAGAGCGGCATCCCCGATTTCCGCAGCCCGGACGGCCTGTACGCGCAGAAGTACCCCTATCCTCCCGAGCAGATGGTCAGCCGCAGCTTCTTCGACGCCAACCCCAGCGCGTTCTTCGACTTCTACTGCGACCGCATGCTGGCGCTCGACGCGCAGCCGAACCGCGCGCATCGCAAGCTGGCCGAACTCGAGCAAGCGGGCACGCTGGCCGCCGTGGTGACGCAGAACATCGACGGCCTCCATCAAAAAGCGGGCAGCAAGAACGTGCTCGAACTGCACGGCAGCGTGCTGCGCAACTTCTGCATGGCGTGCGGCGCAGCCTACTCGGTAGACAACCTGCTGGCCCTTCGCGCGCAGTCCGACGACAGCGTGCCGCGATGCCCCGCCTGCGGCGGCATCGTCAAACCCGACGTCGTGCTGTACGAGGAGCCCCTGAACGAACGCACGGTGCACGGCGCCGTGAATGCCATCGCGCAGGCCGACCTGCTGGTGGTGGCGGGAACGTCGCTGGCCGTGTACCCGGCGGCCGGCCTCATCGACTTCTTCACAGGGCGCCGCCTCGTCATCGTCAACCACACCCCCACCCCGCGCGACCGCCAAGCCGACCTCTGCATCGCCGCCAACGTCGGCGAGGTCTTCGACTTGTAAGCGCTCGCGCGCCGCCTATCAGCACCCAAGAACAGGAGCTTTCCCATGCAAGCCGTTCCCCAGCTTTCCAACATCCGCCAGGTTTCCGACGGATGGATCAAGAAGTACATGCTGGCCTACACTATGCCCGACGGCTCGACGTACGAATACGAAAGCGCGTCGCGCAAGAGCCTCGAAGCCTACCGCGCCGAGCTGGAAGGCAATGCCGTAGGTCGGGCGTGCGCGGCCGACGCCGTGTGCATCGTGCCGCAAACCGCCACGGGCGAGCTGCTGCTCATCCGCGAGTTCCGCTATCCGCTGAACAGCTGGTGCATCGCGTTCCCGGCCGGCCTCATGGAGCCGGGCGAGGACCTCGCAACCTGCGTCGACCGCGAACTGCGCGAAGAGACGGGCTACGCCCTGCGCGCCTATGCCGACGCCGACGCGCCCGCGCTCGACCCGCTGCCGCAAGCGGGTTACTCGTCCACCGGCCTCACCGACGAAACCGTGCACGTCGTGTTCGCCCAGGTGGAGAAGGTGGCCGACGCGCAGCCTGAGCCGGCGGAGTTCATCGAGCCGTTCTTGCTGCCCATCGCCGACGTCCCCCGTTTCCTCGCGGAGAACGAAACCCCCATCGGCACCCGCGCCCAGCTCGTGCTGGAAGCCTTCGCCCGCCGCCGCTAGCCGAACCGGGCTCAGGCCTTCAACAGGCCGCTAGGCCGCCGAAACCCGGTTGGTCACTTGGACCTGCAGGCCCTCCAGCACGTCGAGGGCCTTCTCGTTGAGGGAGTCGTCGAACGAAGCGGTGCAGGCGGCGTCCACGATGACGGGCACCTCGGGGCAGGCCGCTTTCGCCAGCACGGCGTTCGAGATCACGCAGATGTTGGACACGAGGCCCACCAGCTCGATGCTCTTGAACGGCGGCTGCGCTGCGCGCAACCATTCGAACAAGTCTGCCGAACCGAACGAAGGCTTCTCGAACACCTCGTCCGTCGGACGGATGAGCTCGGCGATGCGCCCGTACAGCGCGTGTCCGGGCGCGCCCTCGATGCAGTGCTCCACCGGCAGGTTGCGCCCTTCCTGGGTTTCCAAATAGTCGCAACGATGTGTGTCGAACGTGAACGCGATCACGTCGGCCGCGCTGCGGTACTCTTCGATTTTCGCGGCTATGGGCTCCTCCAGAAGCTCGGCACCGGGAAAGCCCAGCGATCCGTCCACGAAATCGTTCTGATAGTCCACTACGATCAACAGGCGCTTCATGCGCTTCTCCCCTCGTTTTCAGCTTGCCACCTTTTCAGTTTTCCCAGCATCAGCGCATAAGCGCTCTGCACGCGCTCATACGCGGCAGCCACTGGCTGGCACGCTGCGGCGACCGACAACATGATGGCATCGTAGTCGCGCGTCATGGTCTCGACCACGATGCAATCGATCTTGCCGGTCTCGACGTGCCAGGCCAGCAGCTCGAGCACCTTCTCCTTAGGATACGCCTTCTTGTAGCTACGCGTGCCCACAAGCGCGCTCACGATGTCGGCCACGGCTATGATGCGGTCGGGCATGGACAATTCAGCCGCATGAAGACCGCGCGGATATCCCGATCCGTCGAGTTTCTCGTGATGGCGGGCAGCCGCCTGCAACAGCACGGGCTCTATGCAACCCTCGAGAATATCCTCGGTCAGCTCCACGTGCGTCCGCATGACCTTCATTTCCTCGTCATCGAGCTTCCCCGGCTTCTCCAAAATGGACAGCGGAATGCCGATTTTGCCCACATCGTGCACAAGCGCGCTCGTGTACACGCGAGCAGCCGCGCGCTGGTCGCCGATCAGGCGCAACGCCAACTCATAGGCAACCCATGCCGTGGTCACCGTATGGGTGACGGTATGCCGGCTGCGAAAATCGATGACATGCACGAGCATGTCGAGGAACGAAGACGCCGAACCGGTACCGTCCGGATCGTCCACGATATGCGAGCGGTCAGGCTGTTTCACACCGCTCCTCAGACGAGCGAGCACGTCGAAACGCCGCTGCGCCTCGAAAAACAGGGCGACCGCCTCGGGCGAGAACGCGCCAGGTCGCGATGCAGCCAGCAGACGCTCTACCTCGACGACATCCGCTTGAGGACGCTCCAGCAGCAACACGTCCACCCGGTCGGCCACATGCACGGCCCCGGCCAGGAATTTTACGTACGGATCTTGGTCGGTGAACCGATCGTAAGGCAGGTGGTGGTACAGGATCACGTCCGCATAGGCGCCGAGCGGCGTAAGCTCTTTGAAGAACAGATATCCGTAAAACGAGTGCTCCCACACGCTTTCCGTTTCAAACGCCACCATACGGTCGATTTCCTCCGTGCGATAGGCGCCTACATCGTGCAGCAACGCCACGAGGTACGCTGCGCGGCGCTGCGTTGGATCGGTCACGCCCTTCGCTTCCAGCATGGCATCGAGCACCGCGGCCACCCGCAACCCGTGGTCGACAAGTCGAGGATCCACGCAGTTGAGAGCGCGCTGCACCATAATGGATACCGCGATGATGGACAAGCCGTCATCGAACCCCTCTGGATGCGAAAATCGGGACCGACGAGAAACCGTCGGTCCCCCTGCATAGGTTTTGCCGGACTCGCTCAATCGAGTTTCGCCATCTGGGCACGAGCCTTGTCCATCTGCTCCTGGATGTCGATGCCCACGATGTCCAGCCCCTCGGCCGCCACGAAGCGGACTTCGGGAATGCCGAACATCTTGGCGATGCCAACGATGTACTCGTAACCGAAGTTTGCACCCTCTACGAAGCCGCCGCACGTGGTGATGTACGTGATGCGCTTCGCTTTGCAGATGCCCTCGCAGCGCGCGTCCTCGGTGTAATGGAACGTCAACTCGCACACGCTGACATGTTCAAGGTACGTTTTAAACGCAGCCGGAAACGAAAGATCCCAGTACGGCACACCGATGACGATGTCGTCGGCTTCCGCGAACTGGCGCGATAGGCTGAAAATGGGATCGTCCCACTCCCCTGCCCTCTGCTTCTCCGTACGGTACGCCACACGATCGGCGTCGAACGGCTTGAGATCGAGCGCCGCAACGTCAACCTCCACGACGTCGTCGAAGCGCTCCAGATATTCGCGGCACAGCGCGAGCGTGCGCGATGCCTCGCCGCGCATGCACGCGTTCACAAACAGCGTGGTCACTTGGTTCTCCTTCTTATGCGAATCGGAGCGCATGCGTAAACCCGGCCCAGCTCAGCGGATCGGTATCGCGCACGCGCGCGCCAAACGTGGGGGCGTGAACGTAGTGCGTGCCCCCGGCATTGCAGGCGATGCCAGCATGTCCGTTGTACCCGTCGCCGTAGCTGATCCACAGCACATCGCCGGGTTGCGCTTCGGAGACCGGCAAACGCGCGGCGGCGGCATAGTACATCGACTCGGTCTGATGGGGCACCGAAATACCCACTTGAGCGTATGCCCACGTCACCAATCCGGAGCAGTCGAATTCGTTCGGACCGGCGGCACCCCACACGTAGGGGCAGCCGATGCGCGACAGCGCGTAGTCCACCACCGAGCCCTGGGACGGGATGGACGCGCTCGGCGTGCTGTAGGCGTACGTGCGCTTGACCTCGGCTGCCGCAGCGGCAGCTTCGGCAGCACGTGCCGCTTCCTGTTCCTGGACCAGCAGCGCCTGAGCCTCGGCGTCAAGCTGTTGCAGCGTGGCTTCCAGCGTTTGGATGGTCTGCTCTGCCTCAGCTTTGATGCGCGCCGCCTCTTCGGCTTTTTCGGCAGCGATACGCTCTTGCTTTTCGAGTTCGATCTTCGCCGCCTCCACCTCGGCGCGCAGGTCTTTCGTCTGCTGCACCATCGCGGCATCGTTGTCGTTGATATCGTTCAGCAAATCCCAGCTTGTGGCGAATTCCTCGAACGTCGTGGCTCCCAAGATGACGTCGAGCGCCGTGGTCTGGCCGCTGCGATACATACTGCGCGCCCGCTTGCTCAGCTTGTCCTGCAACTCGGCGATCTGGGCGTTCGCTTCGTCGATGCGCGCCTGAGCGTCGGCAACGGCTTGGACGGCCGCTTCGTGCTCGTCGAGCGCTTTGTAATAGTTCTCACCGGCGATGGTCAGCTGCTCCTGCATCTCGTTGATGCGAGCGCGAACGGAATCGGCCTCGGCGAACTTGTCTGCGGACGTGGGCTCGGCAAAAGCGAGCGTCGGCCGTAACAGCGTGGCCGCACCCAGGGCAGCCGCGCCAAATATAAACGTGCGGCGATCGAGGCCGCGCGTGAAATCAGTCATGCAAAACCTCCTCGAATCCGCCGCGTATGCCTCATGCTTGACTCTCATGCTCGTGTTTTGACGATTCGGCACCGCAGCGAACAACGAATTCGCAACAACTATAGCACGACCGGGTAACGGTCACGCGATCTCCACGCGCTGAACGTAGTCGCAGATGAATACACGATTTTGGCGTCATCTAAAAGAACAGGGGAGGTGTCTAAACCGATGCGCTGTCCTGCCGCTTGGCCGAGGCATCCAGCGCAAGCGGCTCCATGTCGAGGTGCAGCGTCTGCTCCACCACCTTCATGAGAGCCTCGTCGCTGATGTCGGGGTCGATCTTCACGAGGCCTACCAGCCCGAAGATCACCACGCAGAACATCTCGTATACGAATTCGATCTCCACCTGATGGTACTCAGCGTATTCGACCAGCACCCGACCGCTCAGGCAATCCACCGTCTCGCGCACCGCGCGCACGTCGAAGGCATCGCGCACGCCCAGCTCCTCCAACACGCGAATCATGGGCCGAAGCCCGTTCGCGTCGTACAGTGCACGGCGAAACGCCGCGATGCACGACCGCAGCGACCCTGCCGTGTCGCCGAACACGCGCGACTCGTTCCACACGAGCACGCTTTCCACGAGGTCCTCCACATAATCATCGATGACCGCATCGATGACGGCTTGCTTGTTCTCGAAGTAGTAGTACACCAGCTCGCGCGTGACGTTCGCCTCGGCGGCGATGTCCTTCACCGTGGTCTTCCCCACCCCGCGCCGTTCGAACAACGTGCGCGCCGCCAGCATGATCTCGCCCGCCGGGCCGCCGAGCCTCCTGCTTTCGACCGCAGAACGCTCGCGCCCCGGCGGGCGGATTCCCTGATTCTCTTTGTCGAGCCGCATCGCGCCCTCCTGCGTTCAGGCGCGCATGGACGCCGCGCGCAACGATTACGCTTGGCGTCCATTATACGGGGTTCTCTAGCGGTTTGCCTCTTCGAGCTCCTGATACGACTTCGTGTCGGCGTACAGCTCGTCCTTAAGCGGGTTCAACTTGAGCTTGCGGATCTTACGGAACTGGTACGCCGCCAACGCCACGTTCGACGCAAGCGCCAGGAAGCTGACCGCGAAGAACGCCGTAGGGTTGTGCGTGGTGGGAATGGGCGCCAGCACATCGGCGAACTGCGGAACGGTCATCACGAACATGATCCACAGCGCCAGCGTCTGCGCGCGATGCTGCAACCAGGCGCCCTTCTTGATGAAGAACGTGGGGATAGTGCACGCCAGCAGCAGCGCGAGGCCGGCGTAGGCCGAGTGGTCGGAGATGCAGTTGTACGTATAGGCGAAGTTCCACAGGTCGTAGGCGATGATCCACGCCCAGATCATGTCGGGCCAGATCATGTCCTTCGACGAATCCTTCGAGATGAAGATGCCGAACCAGCCGCAGATGGTGACGATGTTGAGGATACCGGCAATGCCGTTCATGATGTTCCAGGGACCCGACATAGTCCACAGGTTCTCGACCACGCCGCCTTGCCACAGGCCGAAGCTGAACACCTGGAAGTCGCGAACGACGGCCTCGGCGATGTTGACGGCCAGGATGAGCGGCGGAAAGCACAGCGCCCAGCGCTTCTCGTACAGGTGGTGCGTCGTGCCGTCCGCGCCGCGCCACTTCACGAAGCGCAGCGCCATGAAGCCCAAGCAGCCGGCAAGTGCCGAATATGTCTTCACCCAGTTGAACCACGTGCCCGTGCCGTACTCGTTGCCGGGAGCCGCCGTGATGGGCCACACGAAGACGGTCAGCACGATGGGAACAACCGCGAACAGCGCGATGCCTGCCCACAGCGACGTGCGTCCCAACTCGTTGAACGCCATAAGCGCGAACAAAATGAACAGCCAAATGACCCAGTACAGCGGGTCGGCCGCTTGGTACAGAATACCCATGATGAAGCCCCCTTCGCTCCCTCGTTTCCCGCCGTTGCCTGGCGGCAGTTCGGACACATGGCCCTCGTCCCATCGACGACGCACAGCGCCTTGAAGCGAGTATACGAAGCTCGGGCGTGGAAGTCTTTCACATCAAGAGGTCGTTTGTGAAAGAAGCGGCACCACCCCCGATGATAGACTGACAATAATAGCGCTACCTGGGGAAAGGGGTTTCTCATGACCGTGCCCGTCTGGATCACTCCCATATCGATGGTCGTGTACACCGTTCTGCTCATGCTGCTGACCGAGTTCATGCGACGGCACTATCGAACGTCCATGTGGGTGTGGGTGGTGTCGCTCGTCACCATTCCGCTATGGATCATCAACATCCCCGGAGACGATTGGTTCCGGTGGGCGAAAAACCTCTCCGTCATCCTGCCGCTCATCTTCGCAGGTCTGGGCCGCATCGCCGCCGTGCAGCAGAAGGACACGCCGTTCTGGCGGCTCATGCGCAAACGCTGGGTGCGCTGGACGCTGTACGGCATCGTGTTCTGCAACATTGCCGAGGCCACGCTGCGCGACATGCAGATGGGCAACATGATGAACGCGCTGGCCGGCTTCATCCTGTGCGTCACCATGCCGTTCGGCGACAAGTACTGGAAGTACGACACGTCCAGCCACGGCGAGATCCTGTCCTACACCGTCCCCATGTGGAACTTCCTGTACACCACGTGGAACGCGTGCTTCGTGTACGCCGAAGGACACGAGTTCTTCGCGTCCACCTGCTGCATCCTGGCTGCGGCCGAGCTGTACCCCATCATCATGCGCCGTCCCGAGCTGTACATCACCGGGCGCATCTACACGCTGGGCGCGCACCTCTTGCTGCGCAGCTGCTTCCCGCTGCTGTTCCCCACCATCATGAACTCGGCTGCATGGTTCAGCCCCGACGTAATGTACTGGTGGGGCATGGCGAACGGCATCATCGGCATCCCGTTCGTGTTCTGGTACTGCTACCAGCTGAGCTCGGGGAAGGCGCCCGTGACGTTTAGGCGCGGCAAGGCGCGCACAGCCTACATCGAGGGCCGTGCGAACGGGACGATCGACGAGTACGGCGATCCCGTGGCGCTGCCGGCGAGCGGGTCGAGCGACGGAAGCGCCGCGAAACCGCCCGCAAGGCCGGACGAGGACGCGGCGCCCGTCGCCGGGTGACGCGAGCCATTCCGCGCGCCGCAAGGTTCCATGTCATGGACGCAAAACGGCACCCATGACAATCCGACGCAGCAATCCCATGTCGTGGGCGCAAACGGGCACCCATGACAATCCGGGAGGGCGAAACGGCGGCCGCCCCCGCAGAGCAACTAGAGAAACCCCAGGTGACAGAAAATCCTTCCGCCGCCTGGGGCTCTTTTCTGCTCGCAAAATTGTCATGGGTGCCCGTTTGCGCCCAAATGCAGAATTCCGAAGCCGGGACGACGGCGGGGAGGGAGGGATTCCGCGCCCCAGCTTCGGAAGAGGGTGGGTTTACGCCTTCAGGAACTCCGCGACGTTGTTCGCGGCCTCGCGGCCCGAGTTCACCTGGTTGCCGAATGCGTGAGGCGATCCGTGACGGGAACCGGGCAGAATCGAGCTTGCGGCAGGATTCCGGAAGCAGGCGACCGCGCTAGCGGCGCTTCTTCTCGGCGTCGTCTAGGGCGTTCAGGGCGGCGTTGTAGCCGCCGGCACCGTAGCTCAGACACTTCGACACGCGGGCGATGGTGGTGGCCGACGCGCCGGTGGCCTCTTCGATGGCGGAGTAGGACTTGCCGGCATCCAACTGGCGCGCAACGGCCAGGCGCTGGGACGTTTCCTTGATCTCGCGAATGGTGAACAAGTCCTCCAGCAGGGAGAAGATCACGTCTTCGTCGTCAAGCGCCGCGAACACGCGCAGGAGGTCTTCGACTTCGGGCGTTCTGAGATCGCTCATGCTACTCCCCAATCCGCATCAGGCCGTACTCGATCGAGTCGACCAGCGCATTCCATGATGCTTCGATGATGTTCTCCGACACGCCCACCGTACCCCAGCTGCCGCGCTTGTCTCGCGTGGTGATGACGACTCGCGTGATGGCGTCGGTGCCCACGTTCTCGTCGAGGATGCGCACCTTGTAGTCAACCAGCTCGATGTCGGCCACTTCGGGGTAGAACGCCACGATGGCCATGCGCAGAGCGTTGTCGAGCGCGCCGACGGGGCCTGCGCCCTCGCCCGTGGCCACGAAGCGCTGGTCGCCCACGTGGATCTTGATGGTGGCTTCCGACATGGCGTCCTTCGCCAGCGCGCCGGTGTCCTCGTGGTCGTCCACGATGACGCGGAAGCTCTCCAGCGTGAAGTGCGGCCGGTACGCGCCGAGATGCCATTGCAGCAGCAGCGCAAGCGAGCCGTCGGCCACCTCGTAGGAGTAGCCCACCGCCTCGCGGCGCTTGATGTCGTCGAGGATCTCCTGCGTCTTGTCGGGGTGCTGGGCCAGATCGATGCCCAAGTTCTTCGCCTTCGCGATGAGCGATGCCTTGCCGGCCAGCTCGCTGACCAGCATGCGCTGCGTGTTGCCCACCGCCTCGGGACGCGTGTGCTCGTAGGCCTCGGGGAAGCGCGCGATGGCGCTGGCGTGCAGGCCGCCCTTGTGCGCGAACGCCGACGCGCCCGTGTAGGGATGGTGGTTCGGCACCGATAGGTTGCACGTCTCGGCCACGAACTGCGCCACGCTGGTCAGATCGCGCAGCCGCTCCTCGCCCACGCAGGTACAGCCCATCTTCAGCTCGAGATCGGCGATGACGGTGAGCAGGTCGGTATTGCCCACGCGTTCGCCGAACCCGTTCACCGTGCCCTGCACCTGAGTTGCGCCGGCGCGCACAGCGGCAAGCGAGTTCGCCACAGCGCAGCCCGAATCGTTGTGGCAGTGGATGCCCAGCTGCTGGCCGGGCAGCTCGCGCGCGACCGCGGCCACGACGGCCTCCACCTCGTGAGGCAGCGCGCCGCCGTTCGTCTCGCATAGGTCGATGGAGTCGGCGCCCGCCTCGCTTGCCGCGCGCGCGCACGCCATCGCGTAGTCGGCGTTCGCCTTGTAGCCGTCGAAGAAGTGTTCGGCGTCGAACACCACCGTGAGACCCTGCGCCTTGAGGTAGGCCACGGAATCGCGGATCATGCGCAGGTTCTCGTCGAGCGTGGTCAACAGCGCGCGCGTGACCTGCTCGTCCCACGTCTTGCCCACGATGGTGACCACCGGGGCGCCGCTGGCCACGAGGTCGGCCAGCCCGCGGTCGTCCTCGGCGGCGACGTCCTTCTTGCACGTTGAGCCGAACGCCGCGATGCGCGCATGCTTAAGCGGCATCTCCTGCACGCGCTGGAAGAACGCGATGTCCTTCGGGTTCGATGCCGGAAACCCGCCCTCGATGAAATCGACGCCGAACGCGTCCAAGCGCTCGACAATGCGCAGCTTGTCCTCAAGCGACAACGTGATGCCCTCGCACTGCTCTCCGTCTCGCAGCGTGCTGTCATACGTGAGGATTCGATTCACAGAGGCGCTCCTTCGCTCAAAAAGCGAAGCCCTCCGGCCGGCCGCAAGCAGCGGACGGTGGGGGCTTCGCGACATACCAAACTATGACTTAGATCTCAGTCAACCATTCCGAGTACTCTTCGATGTTGCCATAGCAGACGGCGAAGAAACGATCCTGCAGCAAGCGAGTGATCTCGCCCGGCTTGCCCACCACACGGCCGTCGACGCTGCCGATGGGCGTGAGCTCGGCGGCGGAGCCGGTCATGAACACCTCGTCGGCGATGTAGAGGTCGCTGCGCGTGAGGCTTTCCTCGATGGCGGGGATCTCCAGGTCGTCGGCCAGGCACAGCACCGTGTCGCGCGTGATGCCCTCCAGCAGTCCGTCGGACAGCGGCGGCGTGGACAAGATGCCGTCGCGCACGACGAAGAGGTTCTCGCCGGTGCCCTCGCACACGAGCCCCGCCTCGTTCAGCATGATGGCCTCAACATAGCCGTGCTCTTTCGCCTCGAGCTTAGCCAGGATAGAGTTCATGTAGGAAGCGGTGGCTTTAACCGCAGGCGGAATGGAGTTGTTCGTACGCTGGCGCCACGACGACACGCCCACGGCCACGCCGTTGTCGAGTGCACCGTCTCCCAGGTAGGTGTCCCACGGCCACACGGCGATAGCCACGTCGGTGGGGGCGCCGGTGGGATCGACGCCCATCACGCCGTAGCCGCGGTACACGATCGGACGGATGTAGCACGACGGCAGGTTGTTCTTGCGGATAAGCTCGATCGTCGCGTCGCACAGTTCGTCCACCGAGTACGGCAGGTCGATCAGAGAGATCTTGCAGCTGCGATGCAGGCGCTCCATATGGTCGCGCAGACGGAAGACGTAGCTCTTCTTCGTCTCGGGATTCTGATAGCAGCGGATGCCCTCGAACACGCCGGAGCCGTAATGCAGCGAGTGGGACAAGACATGCGTGGTAGCCTCGGCCCAGGGGATCATCTCCCCGTTCTTCCAGATGTAATCCACTTCGGTGATGTCTGCCATGTTCGCATCCCTTCTTGCATGGCGCCCGGCCCCAGCCTGACGTGCGGGTTCGTTCCTTATTCGTTCGCCCATTGTACTCCAATCGGCTAAAGCGCGCGAAGCTTTCCGGCGAAGGGTCACCGATTCGACGAAAGGAGCAAATCCTTCGGGACAAAACCGCGCAAGTGTTCCATACGACCGTCAGGCACCTCCAGAAAATGTTCCGATTAAGGAATATTTTTTCTACAGCATCTGAGAATTATTTATTCTTTGTTTGGTATAATTTTAGGAAATGAACGGATGGGAGGAGCCATGTACACGACCAAGGAAGCGGCGCAGCGTTTGGGCATCAGCATGAGGCGCGTGAACGCGCTTATAGCGTCTGGAGATCTCGAGGCCCAGCGGTTCGGACGATCTTGGATGCTTGACGAGCGCTCCGTCCACGAGCGAGCCGAGCGGGGCAGAACCGCAGGCCGCCCGAAGATGAACGAGAAGAACGAGCGCAACCTCGCCCCGTTCACGCTGATGAATCGCAACCATCCGGTGCTCGATTTCGTGTACAACCGACGCACGCGCGAAACGGCCGATATCGTGCCGCGCGAAGGAATCGCCTGGAAGCCATTAGGCATCGGCCTTCGAGAGCGAACGCCGAACCGATACGATTTAGCTGCATGGATCGCCTCACGCTCCATTCCCGACATGCGTCCGAACCTCGCCCCCGTGTTGCGCGAGCTGGCAGCCCGACATGGCATCGACCTCATGTTCGATTCCTGGGGACTCAATCTGTCCGATCAGTATTGGTTCAAGCCCGTTGACATCGACGTGGACTGGCATGACGTCAATTACTTCGAAAACGGTTACGAAGAAGCGCTGGGCGAAACCTTGCTCGGCGGCTCTGCCCCTGCAGGAACCTCGACCGCCCGCATAACCCACTCGCCCGACACCGCCACGCCTGGCATGCTGTCGAAGACATGGATTCACCGCGACGGAACGAACCTCCTGGTGAAAAGCGGAACGGGCAACGAGAACCGCGAGCCGTACAACGAGCTGTTGGCAACCAAGCTGCTCGCACGGCTCCTGGACGATGAAGACTTCGTTGCATACTCGCTGACCGAGCGGCACGGGCGCGCCTATTCGACGTGCCCAACCTTCGTAACGTCCGAAACCGAGCTCATCCCCGCAGCCGACGTGCTTACCGCCTTCGGAGTGACGGAGGGGCGCGACCTCCATCGCGGATACCTTGAAGCCGGGCAAGCGCTGGGCGTGTCGAACCTCGGACGCGCCGTGAGCAAGATGATCGTTGCCGACCATCTTATGGCGAACTTCGACCGCCATACGCACAATTTCGGTTTGATGCGCGAGGTGGAAACCCTCGATCGGTATCGGGTGGCACCCCTGTTCGACAACGGATGCGGGTTTTACAGCCGCGCGACCACGGACGAGCTGGAGCATGGGCGCTACTTGTGGGAGGCCCATCCGTTTCGCCCCTATCCTTCTCAGCAGCTGGCGCTCGTGGAGGACCTGTCGTGGTACGATTCGTCCTCACTCGACGGGTTCCTCGATGACATAGCTGACGTGTTGAGTCTCAACGCCCAGCTTGACGAGCGCTTCATCGAAGCCGTCCAACGTCAGACCGCCAAGCAGATAGAAACGGTGAACGATCTGGCCGCAGAACGCCGGCTGCTGTTTCCCGGACGATAACGCTTCCGCAAGGAGATCGGAACCATGAGGCGAAGCCCAGGATGCGGATGCATGGTCGGAACCTGCAAGCCCGCTTCGACGCCCTTGCAGGTTCCGATCGTAAGATTATCGCGGAATAGGCCTACGTCTTGCTCATGGCATCTTCGACGGCGGCGATAATCGCCTTGCTGGTGGTGGCCCGAAACCACATCGAATCGATCACGCAACAGATATGCGCGAAGCCATGATGTTCGAAGGCTAACCCACGGGATTTCCGAAATCCCGCACTACTAGAGATGGGCCAGCGATATGCGATAACGCAGACAAAGAGCCAGCTGTTCCTGAATTTCACACACCTGCGAACGACAAATGCAATCGGCTACCAACGGTTCGACCTTGAAAAATCTGGCACAAATTTACGGTTTGGGCAGAAGCGATTGGGGAAATTGGGCGGAGACGTTTTCGCGACCAGGCGTTTTGCTATTGCTTGCAATTCACGGCCTTACTCTTGCTGCAAAATCTGTGCCATACCCGTAAATTCGTGCCAGAATCGAGGAGGCAGACCGACGACCTCGCGCCAAAAACGGCGACCTCGACGAACACTCCGTCGGGGCCGCCGCTGGAACGGGTGCTGGCTACGCCGCCGCTCCGCCGCCGAAGCCGCTACCCGCGCCGCCGCGCATGCCGCGCTGGACGTCGCCGCCTTGGCCGGCGGACATGCCGCCGCCTCCTGCGCCGAGGCCGCCCATGCCGCCGGATGCGGTGGTTGACGCGGCGATCTCGGTGGTGGAGCCGCCCTCCACCGTGCCGGAGTCGGTGTAGCCGTCGGCGTTCGCGCCGGTCACGGTGCCTCCGATGACCAGCGAATACGTGCCGCCTTCGACGAACGCGGGGCTGGTGGCCAGCACCATGCCGAACTGCTTGGCCGCCGTGAACGAGGCGACCACCGTGCCGTCGGAGTCTACGACGGCCACGTTTTGGCCGGCCGAGCCGCTGACCGCGGCGAACGCGAAAGGCTGCTCTCCGCTGGTGAAGTTCTGCGCCATGCCGGTGGAGCCCACCATGAGCACCGTTCCGCCGGTCACCGTCGCCGTCAGATCGTAGTCGAACGCTCCGTCGCCGTTGCTCGTGGAGCCGCAGACCAGCAGCACGCCGCCCGTGATCTCCACCGAGCCGTTGCTGTCCACCCCATCGCCTTGAGCGTCGAGCACGGTGTAGCCGCCGTTGATCTGGATGAGGCAGTTCTCGTCGCCCATGCCCATGCCGCCCGCGCCGCCTTCGGCGAACGCGTTGTCGGGCGCGCCGCCGTTGAGCTCGCGCTCGTTGGCGCCCTCGCCGTCTCGCTGCGGAGCGCCGGACGGCGGCGTGCCGCCCGTAGCATCGGGAGACTTCGCGCCTTCGGGCAGTTCGGGAGCTTCGCCGCCCACGCCGTTCACCCCGTCCGGAGGCGTCATCCCGTCGGGAGCACCTTCAGGCGCCTCCATGCTGTCGGGCAGCGTCCCGCCCTCGTAGCCGGGCGCCTCGGCCGACGCATCGGCCGCAGCGTCGGCATCGTCGTCGCCGAGATCGGCGGCGGCCGCATTGATGGCGTCGTCGCTGGCCACGATATGGGTGTCGCCACCGTTGATGTACAGCTTCTCGGCTTCGTAGCCCTCGTAGCACGCCTTCACGTTCACCGCGCCGTCGTCGATGACGAGCTTCGTCTCGGCATGGAAGGCATCGTCGCCCGCTTCGATATCGAGCGTGCCGCCCGCCAGCAGGCCCTCGAGGTTGGAGTGCAGCGCGTCGTCCACCGCAGCGATGGAGATGTCGCCGCCCGCGATACGCAGGTAGGTTTGCGCCTGGATGCCGTCGTCGCCGGCCTCGATGACGAACGTGCCGCCGTCGATGGACACGAATCCCTTCGTGGCTTTCGTGTCCTTGTTCGATTTGATGCCATCGCCGCCCGCGATCAGCGTGAAGTCGCCGTCCGCGATCTTGACGCAGTCGCGGCCGCGCAACGCGTCCTCTACGGCATTCACCACGTAGGTTCCACCCGTGATCACAAGGTCGTCCTTCGAGCACACCGCATGGCGGTACGCGCTGGTCACCGTCAAGGCTCCCGTTCCGTTCAACGTGAGGTCGGCACGGCTGAACAGCGTGGCGTACGGCTCGTCGGAGCCGTCTTCGAGCACGTATTCCGCACCGTCGGTCAGCGCGTTCTGCGTCCCGTCGGCCAGCGTGATGAAGCACTTGTCGGCCTGCTTCACGTACACGGCGGGCCCGTCCTCGTTGTGAATGGTCGCGCCCGCAAGGACGATCTGCACCTTCGCGTCCTCAGGCGCCTCCACCGCCAGCTGCCCGTCGTCGAGCGAGCCCGACACCACGTAGACGCCCTCGGCCGTGATGGTCACCGTGGAGCCGTCAACCGTCGCGCCATCGCCCTCCACGCTGGCCGACCCCCCGCCCAGCACGATATGCACGGCGGAAGCATCGTCGTAAGAAGCATCCGTATCGCGCTTGCTGTAGTCGAGATCGAGCGCCGACGCGTCGAAAGCCGCCGCAACCTCGGCAAACGAAGCAGCCTCGCCAGAGTCGGAAGCAGACCCGGAAGAGTCCGACCCCCCACCCCCATCAACGGCCGCCCCAACAGCCGACTCCCCGCCCCCCAGATCCGACGAGCACCCCGCCAGGGAGCCAACCCCCGCTACCAACACGAAAGAAAGCGCAACCGCGGCCGCCTTTCGACCAGGCGCGTGGGGCGATGCCCACCAAGCGAGTTTCCCCTTCGGGGACTTGCTGCGCGGCGCCACAGCGCAGCGAGGACTGTCTGAGCGACTGGGCATCGCCCCACGCGCCCTCCGGAAAAGTCGCAACAAGATTGCTTTCGCCCCCTCCATTACAGCACATCCTTACTCGCAGCAGCGCGCCCGCAGGTGATCTTCAAGTTGCCGTTACGACAGCGCAGTTCGTCGATCATGCGCTTCTCCGTTCCCGGCTGCTTCATCCGCACCGCATATTCCAGCAGAAACAAGCTTCCCATGTTGGTGGTTTGCACCATCGTCAGCTCATGCTCGTCGGTATAGCGCTTCAGCACGTCGTCGAACACGCCGTCGTACTCCAAGTCGTCGGGGATGGTGATTTTCAGCGTCTTCTCCGGCTCTTTCTGCTTGCCGAAGGGCGACAGCACGTAGCCCACGTTTACGAAAGCCACGATGATGGTGAACAGCACGGCCAGCACGATGAAGCCCATGCCCGTGGCCAGGCCGATGGCCATGGCCAGAAACACGCTGCCGATGTCCTTCGCGCTGCCGGGGATGGAACGGAAGCGCACGAGGTTGAACACGCCCATCACCGCGATGCCTGCGCCCAGGTTGCCGTTCACCAGCGTGATCACCATCTGCACGATGAGCGGCAGCAGCGCCAGCGTCACCACGAAGTTCTTCGAGTACGTGTGGCGGAACATGTAGATGAGCGCCACCGCCGCGCCCAGCACGATGGACGCGAGGCAGCACAGCAGGAAATCAACGGTGGACACGCCCGCAACGAGCGATTCCGTCGATCCGAATATCGAGGTCAATGCAGTATCGAGCACAATTGGTTCCTTTCGGGTAGAGAGGGAGGGATTTTCGAACGGTCAGGCACCTCAGCAGCGCGTAGGCGTGTGCGACGGCGCACGGAAGCGACGAGGGCGGCGGCCGCGCAACGCCGCGGCGAACCGCTCGGCCTTCTGCTCGGCGGCCGCTTGAGACGCGCGCGCTGTCGCAAACGACGGCGCGGCGCGATGAGCGGCCGCGCACGCCCGGTACGCTTCCCCGTACTTCGAGAACGACGTCGGGTAGGCCTCGCACGCATCGAGCGCGCGAACGAGCCACAGCGGAAACGGGCCGGACGACTTGATCTCCATCACCGCGTCGCCGACGGGCAGCAGCGGATGCGCGGCGTCGGGACGCGCCGCGAACAGGTCGCCGTAGACGATGCGGGTATCGAAGGTGATGCGCAGGTCGTCCGGCACGTCGGTCAGCGCGCGCAAGCCGGTTGCGCCGTCGCCTGCCGCCGCGGCGATCGTCGCGATCGATGCGTACGCAACGCGCTCGCACTCGATGAGCATCGAAGGCCGCAGAGGCCGGTACCGCGCAATGAACTCGTCGATCTCGCGGGCGATCTGCGCGCTGCGCGGCGACAGCGACTCGGCGGCCATCGCCGGATCGGGAAGCGGGAATCGCATGCAAGCCTGCTCGTACGGCGTTCCGCCCAGATAGGCTTCGGCCGCAGCCAACGAGCAGCCTACCCGGCGCTTGTACACGATGCCCTTGTACTTCTTCTTGATCTCCACGAACACGCGGTCGTCGGCCTGCGACGACCCGTAGCTGCGCAAGCGCAGCTTCTCCTTGTACAGCGGCTTGTCCAGCGACCGCTCGATGAGCGCGCGCTCGGGCGTGTCGAAGTAGCGGCTGACGATGCGCGTCCGGCCGAACGCGTCGGGTGCCATGCGACCGCGCAGCGTGGCTGCCATCGCGCGGTGCTGGCGCGCATCCAGGCGGTACTTCACTTCCTTGCGTTCGAATACGTCGGTGAACGTTGTCATGGGATACCGGTCCTTTCCATCAGACACCGCATCCTAGCCGCGCTGCCTGAAAGTTCCCTGAAAGGGCCTGCCTCCGCCCGAGCGCTCGCGCAGAAGCAACACGCTCGCGAAAAGGGCCTTCGCCTGTTTCTTTCAGACGCTTTTCAGGTCTGACGGTACAATGGAAGCTAGGACGCGCGAAAGAAAGCAGGTCGCCATGCAAGTCCTCATCGTTGAAGACGACGTGCGCCTGGCGCAGGCGCTGGCGCACATACTCGCCGAGAACGGCTACCAGACGGACGTCGTGCACGACGGTGCCTCCGGCCTCGCCTACGCCGAATGCGGCGACTACGACGTGATCATCCTCGACGTGATGCTGCCGAAGATGGACGGCTTCGCCGTGGTGGCCCAGCTGCGCCGCAAAAGCATCAGCGTGCCGGTGCTGCTGCTCACCGCGCGCGACGCCGTGCCCGACAAGATCACCGGCCTCGACAGCGGCGCCGACGACTACATGACCAAGCCGTTCGCGCCCGCCGAGCTGCTGGCTCACCTGCGCGCGCTCACGCGCCGCCAGGGCGAAGTGCTGTTCGAGAAGCTGGCCGCCGGCGACCTCGTGCTGAACCTGGAAAGCTACGACCTGGCGTGCGGGTCGAAGTCCATACACCTCAGCTACAAGGAGTTCTCGCTGGCCAAGGTGCTCATGGCGAACGCCGGGCAGGTGGTGTCGAAGGACATGCTCATCGCGAAGGTGTGGGGCGTGGAGTCGAGCGCCGAAGACAACAACGTGGAGGCCTACGTGTCGTTTCTGCGCAAGAAGATGAAGTTCCTGGGATCGACGGCGCGCATCGAGACGCTGCGGCGCGCGGGCTACCGGTTCGTGGCCGATGCCGCGCCCGACGACGCCTCGGAAAGCGCGGGCCTTCCATGCTGAAGAAGCTGCGCGTCAAGTTCATCGCGCTCAACATGGCCACCGTTGCCGTGGTGTTGGCCGTGGTGTTCACCGCCATCTGCGTCATCGACTACCAGCAGAGCGTCGCGCGCGTGCACGAGACGCTCGACGCTGCTCTTGCCCACGCAGGCGACGCGGGCGGCGGCCCGTCGAGCGGCACCCAGCCCGGCGCCCAGGTGCCAGCGGACGCCGCCCGTGCAAACGGAATGCCCCCCGAGATCGGCGGCAAGCGCGGCGGATCGGATCCCGCCATTCCCGTAGCGGTGTTCTCGGTGGAGGCCGACGGCTCGCTGGCAGCCGTTCAAACGCGCACTACGGCGTCCATCGCCGACGACGTGCTGGCGCAGGCCGCGGCCGCGCTGGCCGATCAGCCCGACGGCTCCGGCAGCCTGGACGGCCTAGGGCTGTTCTACGAGAAGCGCACCGTGGGAGGCGCCGCGTACCTCGCGTTCGCGGACATGAGCGCCGCAAGCGGCTGGCAGACCCTGGCCGTCACACTGGCGGGCGTGGGCGCGGCGGCGTTGGCTGCGTTCTTCGTGATCAGCATGTTCTTCTCGCGGTGGGCGCTGGCGCCAGTGGATCGCGCATGGCGCCAGCAGCGCCGGTTCGTAGCCGACGCTTCGCACGATTTGAAGACGCCCCTCACCGTGATCCTCGCGAACACGTCCATCCTGCTGGAGCATCCCGAGCGCAGCATCGCCAGCCAGAGCCAGTGGATCGAGAGCACTCAGCACGAAGCGCAGCAGATGCAGGGCCTGGTAGGCGACCTGTTGCTGCTCGCGCAGGTCGACGAGGGCGCCGCGCCGCCGCCCATGGAGCGGCTCGACCTCACCGACCTGGTGGAAGGCGAGCTGCTGCAGTTCGAGTCCGTGGCGTTCGAGCGCGCCGTCGATTTGCAATCGCAGCTGGACGAGAGCGTCATGGTGCGCGGCAATGCGATGAGGCTGCGCAAGCTGGTGGGCACGCTGCTGGACAACGCATGCAAGTACGCCGACGACGGCGGCAGCGTGAACGTATCGCTGCGCCAAAGCGTGCGCCGCATCGAGCTGGCGGTGCACAACACCGGCTTCGCCATCGCGCCCGAGGATCTCCCCCACGTGTTCGACCGCTTCTACCGCGCCGACAAGGCGCGCACGCGCGACGACAGCGGCTACGGCCTGGGGCTGGCCATCGCGCACGCCATCGCCGAGGAGCACGGCGGCAACCTCGCTGCCGCCAGCGACGACGAGCGCGGCACCACGTTCACCCTCACGCTGCCCACCTTGCCCGCCTGACGACGCTGGCGAAGTCTTCTATACTGGAAGCTCAACCTGGACACACCTGCTTCGCAAGGAGATCTCGCACATGGCACTACACTCGTGGCTCGCACGGCCTCAACGGCGGTTGGGGCCGCTGGGGCTCATCGTGCTGCTGGTCATCACGTCGCTGGTCACGCCGCTTTCGCTGGACATGTACACGCCGGCCGTCCCGCACATGACCGAGCATTTCAACACGTCGGAGAGCATGGTGAACCTCACGCTGGTGGGCTACTTCCTGTTCTTCGCCGTCGGGCTGCTGGCGTTCGGGCCCGCAAGCGACCGCTACGGACGCAAACCCATGCTGCTGGCGGGCATTCTCACGTATGCGCTGGCCAGCGCTTTATGCGCGCTGTCAGTGGACATCGTCATGCTCATCGCCACGCGCATCCTGCAAGCCTTGGGCGCCGGGGCGGTGAGCGCGGTGTCCACGGCGGTGGTGAAGGACGCCGTCGTTCCCGAACGGCGCGAGGCTCTGCTGTCCGTCGTGCAGGTGATGTTCGTGGTAGGGCCCGTGCTGGCGCCGGTGGCGGGCGCGCTCATCCTGCAGGTCGCCGACTGGCGCATGACGTTCTGGGTGCTGGCGGGCATCGGCCTTCTATGCGCCGGGCTGGCGCTGCTGTTCGACGAGACGCTTCCCTCCGGCGAACGCTACGAGGGCACCGTGCTGGGAAGCGTGAAGCAGCTGGGCGCGGTGGCGCGCAACAAGGGGTTCTCGGCGTTCCTGGGCATCGTCGGGCTGTACAACCTGCCGTTCATGGCGTACATCGCCGTCGGTTCGTACGTGTACATCACGTTCTTCGGGCTGACCGAGCTGGAGTACAGCATGTACTTCGCGTTCGCCGCGCTGCTGACGGCTGCGGGGCCGTTCATCTGGCTTGCGGCCTCGCGGTTCATGTCCGCGCGGCGGTTCACCAGCATCCTGCTGGGCATCGCGCTGGCGTCCGGCGCGGCCATGCTGGCCGTGGGCCAAGCGAGCCCGCAGCTGTTCTGCATCACGTTCCTTGCCTTCGCGCTGACGGAGGCTGCCGTTCGGCCGTACAGCACCAACGTCCTGCTGTCGCAGCAGGAAGGCGATACCGGAGCTGCGTCGTCGCTGATCAACTTCGCGCACACCGCCATCGGCTGCGTCGGCATGCTTGCCGCCGTACTGCCGTGGCCGAACTACGTGGTGGGCGTGGGCGCCATCATCGTCGGTTCGATGGGCGTCGCCATCGCCGGCTGGGAGGCTCTGCTGCGCTCGAACGTGCCGCTCAGGGGCATCAAGGATGCAGGGAGCGAACCCGCCGCTGCCTCCGACAACGACCTTGCCCCACAAGAGCGATAGGCGGCTGCGGCTTCCGCATATCAGAAATCCACTACCTGATCACTCAGGAAATCCCTCATACCAGGCAGCTCGAAAGCCACCTTGCCCCTGCCGCGCGGCCCGATGACGCCGCGCTCGATGAGCCGCCTTCTATACTGAGCCGCGTAATTGCCACTTACCCCCATTCGCTCCGCAATGTCGGAAAGCCGACTCGACCCATCGTCATCGAGCATCGCCGCAAGAAAGCGAACATCACCATCCGACAGCTCGTTGAACGTCGCATCCAGCACGCGCGTCCGCATATCGTGCCAAGCCGCCTGCACACCGTGCTCAACCTCCTCGTTCCCTACCACGTCCTTCAAACCGGCTTCCTGCCACGAGCGATAACCGACAAGCTGCATCATGAAAGGAAACCCACCAATCGTCCGAACGGCCTGATCGAGCGCGCGCTCCTCGATGCGTTTCCCCGAGTCTTCTATAGTGCGCTTCATGGCGAGCGCAATTTCGTAATCCTCTATGCGGCCGAGATGATGTTGACATGCGCGTCTGAAAAAAGAAACCGATCTATCCTGAAGTAACGAAGACACCTCGCCGGGCAATCCCGCCAGCAGCAGAGCGACTTTTCGCCCCTCCCGAATAAAATGCTGATGCACGGAAACAAGCTGAATCAATTCATCAAGATCTGCTCGCACTTCGTCGACCGTGATAAGAAGACCGACATCGGAAGCGTTCAGCCCTTCGAGAATCGCGCTCATGCGCATGCGCCAATTCGGCTGCTCGACCGCATCCCTCTCCCATTCTATATCGAGAATTTGGGGAACCCCAACGCTTTTGATCTTCGCATGCGAGGAAACGGACACTATGCTGGAAGCAACGGCTTTCGCCTGCTGGGCAATGTCCTCAAGCATACCCGGAAGTGCAGAAACATTGACCGAAAGCCACCCGAAACCCTGCGCCTCATGCGCAAGCAGCGACATCAATGCGGTTTTGCCGGATCCCCTCGCACCGATAAGTATGGTCGACAGGTTCGGATCACCTACGCCGTTTTCGAAGGCGCGCATTATTTCGTCGATGACGAGATCACGACCGGCCATGTACAGAGGAATCTGGCCGAAGCTCGGAGTGAAGGGGTTCCGTATGCGAGCAGACATCTCGTTTTCCTTTCACTCCTTTTGCATCCTTTACTATTCTTTCATTTTCTTTCACTTTCTTTCACTTTGCAAGAGCAATATTTGACATTGCTGGCAGAAAAGGCGAAGCGCGCCGACAGGCATGTTCGCCCGAAAAACACGGAATCATGCCCGAAAGCGTGTTTTTCGGGCGAACATGCAAGCGGCCCCGGCATAGCCGGGGCCGCTGGAAGCGTTTCGCTTACACGTAGAACAGGATGTCGTTGTACGTGGGAACGGGCCAGTGGTCGCGATCGACGAGGACTTCGAGCCCGTCGACGGCGGCGCGCAGCCTGTCCATGACGGGGATGACCTCGTGCGCGTAGGTGTTCGCCTTCTCCTGCTCGCTCTCGATCTCCAGCGTCTCGTGGTGCAGCTTGCCCAGGGCGCGCAGCTGCGTGTCGATCTCCTTGATGCCCAGCAGCAAACGGCGCAGCAGCTCTTCCTGCTGGTCGGTGTCGGCACCGGCGCAAGCCGACCGGATGGCGTTGATGTGGCCGGCCACCTCGGCGGCGTAGCTGTTGATGGCGGGCAGGTAGGCGCGGCGCACCATGCGCTTCATCGTGCGCGCCTCGATGTTCAGCAGCTTGTTGTACTTCTCCAGCTTCACCTCGTAGCGGCTGCGCACTTCGGTTTCCGTGAGCACGCCGAACTCCTCGAACAGCGCGATGCTCTTCGGTTCGACGAAGCACGGCAGGGCGTCGGCCGTCGTAGGATGGTTCGCCAGGCCGCGGCGCTCCGCCTCCCGCGTCCATTCTTCCGAATAGCCGTTGCCGTTGAAGATGATGCGCTGGTGCGCCGTCAGCACGTCGCGGATGTAATCGATGGCGGCGGCTTCGAATTCCTCGCCGGCCTTGCCCTCCATCGCGTCGGCGAAGTCCTTGAGGCTCTTCGCCATGGCCGTGTTCAGGATCATGTTGCAATCCGACAGGTTCACGCCCGAGCCGGGCATGCGGAACTCGAACTTGTTGCCGGTGAACGCGAACGGCGAGGTGCGGTTGCGGTCGGTGTTGTCCTTGAGGAAGTTCGGCAGCACGGCCACGCCCAGATCCATGGCGACCTTCTCGGCGTTCGTGTACTCGTGGTCGTCGATAAGCGCGTCCACGATGGCGTCCAGCTCATCGCCCAGGAAGATGGAGATGATGGCCGGCGGCGCCTCGTCGGCGCCGAGGCGATGATCGTTGCCCGCGGACGCCACCGACATGCGCAGCAGCTCCTGGTAGTCATCTACCGCCTGGATGACGCCCGCGAGGAACACGAGGAAGCGCAGATTGTCCATGGGGCTCTCGCCGGGGTCGAACAGGTTCTTCTTGCCGGCAGACAGCGACCAGTTGTTGTGCTTGCCCGAGCCGTTGATGCCCTCGAACGGCTTTTCATGTTGCAGGCACACGAGGCCGTGATGGCTGGCCAGCAGGCGCATCTTCTCCATGGTGAGAAGGTTCTCGTCCACGCCGCGATTCACGTTCGTGAAGATGGGAGCCAGCTCGTGCTGCGCCGGAGCCACCTCGTTGTGCTTCGTGCGAGCCGGCACGCCGAGCGCCCACAGCTCGTTGTCCAGTTCCTTCATGAACTCGTTGACGGTGGGGCGGATGGCGCCGAAGTAATGCTCGTCGAGCTCCTGGCCCTTGCAGGGGGCGTAACCGAACAGGGTGCGGCCCGTCATGATGAGATCCTGGCGCTTGGCATAGGCCTTCTCGGACACGAGGAAGTATTCCTGCTCGGCGCCCAGCGTGGGCACGATGCGCTGACGCGGCTCGCCGAACAGGGCCAGCACGCGGTTGGCCTGCTCCTCCACCGCGCTCATCGAGCGCAAAAGCGGCGTCTTCTTGTCGAGAGCCTCGCCGGTGTAGGAGCAGAATGCCGTCGGGATGCACAGCACCTCGTCTTTGATGAAGGCGTAGGAGGTGGGATCCCAGGCGGTGTAGCCGCGGGCCTCGAAGGTGGCGCGGAGCCCCCCGGACGGGAAGCTGGAGGCATCGGGCTCGCCCTGGATCAGCTCTTTTCCGGAGAAGCTCATGATGGCGCGGCCGTCGCTGCACGGGTCGAGGAAACTGTCGTGCTTCTCCGACGTGATGCCGGTCAGGGGCTGGAACCAATGCGTGAAGTGGGTGGCGCCCTTCTCGATGGCCCATTCCTTCATGGCGTGGGCCACGACGTTCGCTACCTCGATCTCGAGGGGCTTGCCCTCTTTCATGGTTTTGATCAGGCTCTTGTACGTGGCAGACGGCAGACGCTCCTGCATCGTATGCTCGTTGAATACCATCGAGCCGTAGATTTCCGAAACCTTCGCCATGAGAATGAGCTCCTTACTCGTTGCGTTCAAGGCGGTGCGCGGCCTCCCGCGACGCGCGCGGATGAACCACCCGCATACGATAGCACGGCCGCAGGTCAAACCGCATGATCAATACGCCGTAATCAAACTAACGGCGAAATGTTTCAAGAAGTTTTCGGGAATGGCAGGCTTTCTTTGCTACCACTCCACTTCTTCGTAGTCCAAGCCCTGCTCGCGCAGACGGGCGAACAGCTCTTCGGGAGTGATGGCTTCGACTGGCGACGCTCCATAGCGATCCTTCAAACGCGCTTCCCGCAGCTCTTCGTCGGACATCGTCAAGGGGCGCTTCGTGTGCACCTGATCGAACGCCTCGATGCGACGGCGCAACTCGTCCCTATCGGGCTTCTCGCTCTTCTCGAAAGGAAGGCCGTCGTGTTTCACGGTGTATTCGAACAGGCGCCTGACGGCCGAGGACGGCGTGTAGCCTTCACGCCGCATGATCGCGGCAGCGCGCTCCTTCATATCGCCGTTCAACCGCACGGTCATAACCGACTCCATCGCGCCTCCCTTCGACGTATTACATGTACTACAGTATTGAGGGAAACGTCGTAGATCGCAAGAACTCTCCCTACCCGAACGCGTCCAGTTGGTCGAGGAGTTCTTGGCGGGAGTTCACATCGAGCTTGCGGTAGATGTGGGTAGTGTGGGTCTTCACCGTACCGGTGGTCACGAACAGGGCGTCGGCGATGTAGGGAAGCGTCCGGCCGCGCGCCAAATAGCCCAGCACCTCGGTCTCGCGATTCGTCAGGCCGTAGCTCTGCGCGAAACGAGTCGCGCGCTCGAGCACGACGGACTCCGGATCGGCGGCCACAGGCTCGCCCGGGTCGCCCGAGGGCTCGACGAGCGCCGGCGAGTCGGCCGAGGGGCGCACGCCTGCCGATTCTGCTTCGCCCGCACGCCGCACCAGCATGAAGAACAACGCCAGCAGCCCCAGGCCGCACATCACGTCCAGCACGAAATCGCCGGAACCGAACAGGGCGTACACCTGCTTGCCCACTACGTTGCCGGCAAACACCACTCCCGAAACGAGCCCCTGCCCCACGCTGAACGACAGCAGCGGCGACAGTCCCAGCTCCTGCGTGCTCTGGGTGATGACGAGGAACACGAGCACCTGGAGGAAGAACGCGCTGCCCTGCACGAGCGCTCCGCCCACGGGCACGGCCGCCGTCCCAAACACCATGATGGCGACAAGCCCCACCGCCGTGAACGTGACAGTGATGCGGTACACACCGTCAACCGAAATCGACGCGCGGCGCGCGGTCAGGGGCACGAGCATCATGGTCGCGATGCTCGCACACACCACGATGCCGCCGAAGAACAGGCTGTCCACACCCGCATACGAGCGCCCCATCAGCACCGACGCCATGAGGTTGCCGATGAACGTGGCCGCGATCAGCACGCTGACGGCACGCCACGGAAGCACGCGCGCCTCCCACGAGCCGGCCATCAACTCGCCGGGCGTCGCGGCTTCCCCGGCCGCCGCACGCGAGGGGAACACCTCCGACGACAGCTCATGGCGCATGACCGCATCGCTGCGCCACAAGGCCCAAGACGCCAGGGGCAGCGCGCAGACGAGCGCGATGCTCGTCGGACCGGGAATCTGCGCCACCACGAGGTACAGCAGATACGCCACCAGGAACGACAGCACCACGAGCGAGCGCATGCGCTGAGAGCCCAGCGAGTAGCGGGCGCCCCACGCCACGCCCAGCAGCATGACGGCACCGCCGTCAATCACCCCGCAAGCCACGATCACGGCCAGCGCATCCGCGCGCACCGCCCACGTCAGCACAAGCGTAGTCAGCGCAACCAGCAGCGCCGCGACGAAGAACGCCCCACGCTTCACGATGAAGCGCCGCCAGCGCGACACAAGCACCACGACGCCGGCGCATACCAGCACCGAGGCCTGCGACGCGAAGAACCCGTACTCCAAGCCGATGCTCGCATCGAGACCGCCGCGCTCGGGAAACAGCGCCGGGCTGAGAAAGCAGAGAAACCCCCACGCCCACAGCAGCGCCGAGCCTAAAACCACCCTCATGTTGTTTGCGCGCATCATGCGCCCCCTCCCCAGCCTCGCGCATGCCCATCAGATCGCTTACGGGTATCCTACCGCATGCATGCTCGTCAGGACGCGACAACAATTGATGCTCACCTGGGAAAATGCAAAAATCTACCGTTTCGTCAGATGCGGCTCGACCCGTCGTTTGCCATGCTGTGATGCAAGGAAGCCACGCCGAGGGGCACGAGGCCGAACACGTCGACCGCCGTTGCGGCTTCAATCGATCAAGGGAGGAACCATGAACCAGCCTGACAAGAGCACGCTCAGCCGCCGTTCGTTTTTGACGGGAGCGGCCGCCACGGCCGGCCTCGCCGCCTTCGCGGGACTCTCCGGCTGCGCGCCGCAAAGCACGACGGGCGATGCCGCGAACGCGGCAACCGCATCCGGCGCCTCGGCGTCCGGCAGCGCCTCGGCAGGCGCCATGCAGACCACCGACCCCGCCCAGGCCGTGTGGCCCGTGGTGGAAGAGGTGGAGGTGGGCGCCGCCGGCGAGGGCAAGATCGCCTTCGTGGCCGAGCCCATCGCAGCAAGCGATATCGTGGCCACGCACGACGTGGACGTGGTGGTGTGCGGCCTCGGCCCCGCCGGCGACGCGGCGGCGCTGGCCTGCGCCGAACAGGGCCTCAAGACGGTGGCCGTGGAGAAGCAGACCACCGGCAACTACAATTCCGCCACCATCGGCGGCACGAACTCCAAACTGCACGAGCATTGGGGCATGACCTACGACACCGATGCCTGGATCAGCGACGCCATGATCGACTGCGCTTTCCAGGGCGACATGGAGCTGTACCGCCACTGGCTGGAGAAGAACGGCGAAGCCGTGGACTGGTACATCAGCCACTTCGACAACCAGAACCTCGACGACTACCCGCTGACGTTCGCCGCGGGCGACTTTCCCGACTTCCGCGACGAATGGGACAAGACCTCTCTGTCGCGCTCGTGGAACACGTCGCTCAACCTGCCCTACCCTCCGGGCGAGCTGGCGGGCATCCTCGCCGGCATCCTCGAGCAGTCCGGCGTGGAAATCCGCTACAGCTGCCCCGCCTGCCAGCTGGTCACCGACGACTCGGGCAAGGTGACGGGCGTCATCGTGCAGAGCGACCAGGGATTTGAGCAGTACAACTGCGCGAAGGGCGTGGTGCTGGCAACCGGCGGCTACGAGTTCAACCAGCAGATGCTCAAGGAGCGCTGCCGTCCGCGCGGCGTGCCGGGCAGCTGGCTGACGGGCGCGTTCGGCAACACCGGCGACGGCCATCAGATGGGCCTGGCGGTGGGCGCCGCCGAAGACGAGTTCCCGCACGCCATCATGCTGGACCCCGAGCAGCTCATGCCGTATCTGCGCGTGAACAAGCTGGGCGAGCGCTTCACGCCCGAGTACGAGCCGTACGGGCATTTGGCGCTGGCCATCCAGGCGCAACCGGGCACGTACGACTTCTACGTGGTGGACAGCGCCATCGGCGAGAAGATCGACAAGATCTGGACGCCCAGCTCCTCGTGCTACGGCCCGAAGGAAGTGTGGACCGCGGCCGCCATGAGCGAGAAGGCTCTCAAGGCCGACACGCTGGAGGAACTGGCGAAGCTCATGGAGGTGCCCGAGGCCCAGTTCGTCGCCACCATCGAGCGCTGGAACGAGATGGCCGCCGCCGGCAAGGACGAGGACTTCAACTTCCCTGGCGAGATGATGATGACCATCGACACGCCGCCCTACTACGCTACGAAGGAGTTCGCCGACGGTCTGTGCACGGCAGGCGGCTTGCTGGTGGACACCGAGTGCCGCGTGCTCGACAAGGATCGCCAGCCCATCGACGGCCTGTTCGCCATCGGCCTCACGTCGGGCGGCATGTTCTTCAACACGTATCCGCACAACCTGAACTGCCTGAGCCACACCCGAAACTGTCTTATGGGCTACACCGTCGGCCAGGTGCTGGGCGACAAGGCGTAACCGCACGTTTCATCGCGCGTCCCCTCCCCGCGAAGGCTCCGCCACCAACAGCGGAGTCTTCGTCGTTTTCTCTCCGCGCTCGCTGAGCGTGCGGACGCAAAACCGGGCCTGTGACGATCTTCGACGCAGTTTGGAGCGCCTCGAGCCGACCGCGGGGAAAAGACCTCCCTATAAGGCCAGGTCACGAATTCCACCACTCGCAAAAAGCCAAGTTCTCCAAAACAAACTTTGTCATAGCTTGCCATTCGGGGACAACTCGGAGCGAGGGAGCGGTCGAAACGGGAGCGAGGCGAGACAAACCCCTCGCTTCGCTTCAAAAACCGACAGCCCGCCTCCGAGGAAGCGGGCTGTCGGTCCGTCTCGCATTATCAGCCTATAGGCAGTACCCTCCGCGCGCCGACCCGGCCACGACGGGATGGGTCTCGACGAGGTAGGTGTCAACCGAGCCGATGAACTCGGATCCATGAGCCGTCAATCGTTGGAATTCCTTGGAATCATAGAAGCACTCGAAGGCATCCATGTCCTCGAAATAGAACTCGGCCATGCCATCGCAGGGAAGCTTCTCGCTGGAAACACTCGCCCCGTCTACGAATCGGTCGATCACGAGGTTTTGATTGTAGCCCGCATGGCCGGGAACAGCCTCCACCAGCTTCGCGTGAGCATAACACCACTCTCGACGGAATTCGGCCACGCTCACCCCCTCCGCCCGATTCAAGAACGACACGCGATGAACCAGGTTCTTTCCCCGCAGATACGGAGGAACTTCGCGCACCACGTTGCGGGAAAACACCAGGATGTCGCACAAGCGCTTCTGCAAAAGGATCTCGGCGTCGTCGAGAAGGGCGTTACCGGTTTCGGCATCCAACGACTGAACCCCTTCGAGCATTTCGCTGTACGTATCGAAATGAAGCTCCGAATACCCGTCGATATCGATGGCGCCTCCCATAATCGGGTGACGATGCTCGTTGTCAATGACGAGATTCTGGTTGTAAACGCGCAGGTTCTTCATTCCCGCAGCAATCGGCCCGTGGATATGCAGCCAATGATGCGAGAACGATTCCTGGGTGAACTTGTCGTTCCTCTTAAGCAATCCGCACCGAACAATCACGTGCTCGCTCCCTTCGTTGGACAGGGTCTTCATCAAGCCAACCCTCACATCATGAAAACCTGGTAGGCGTTCGCGCAGTCTTCGTAGCGCTTTTTGATGTTCGCCTCGCCCCGCAGATACGTCAGCGACATCTTGGCGAAGTACCATCGTCCGTCGATCTTCACGTACTCGTTATCATAATGGGCACGGCCCACGAACTCGCCTCCGCGCTGCGCGTCGTACAGATCGTCTTGGAGCGACCAATGCGAACGCGCCGTTTCTTCGCCCGTCAGCTCGATCCAATGATGGTGTCCTTGATGGCTCGACGTAACGCCGTCTGCGAACTTGGCTCGCATCGTGGCGAGCATCCCCTCTCGTCCTTCGTAGAGCCCTCCTGTCGTGTTGTTGACGAACACGAAATCTTCCACAAGGCATGCCCTCAGGCCATCCCAGTCTTTGGCATCGAGGGTATCCCAATACTCGGCCTGCAACCGCTCGATCGCCCTCATGTCCTCCAAGTCCCCGATGCGCTTCTCAAGCTCCTCAACAGTTGCCATAACTCCCTCTTCCTAGGTCAAGCTGAAACCGCCTTCGTTGTAGATGGTTTCGCCCGTAATGAACGAAGCGTCTTCCGAAGCCAGGAACAGCGCGACGTCGACCGTCTCGCGAACTTCGCCGTAGCGTCCGAAGGGCATCTTCGCCAAGAACGCAGCGCTCCGCTCAGGATCGTTGATCGTCCCGGCGGCTATGCGCGTTTTCGACGTGCCGGGAGCTATCGCGTTCACATGAATGCCGTACTTCGCCAGCTCGAGCGCCATCACCTGCGTAAGCATTTTGACGGCGGCTTTCGAGGGGCAATAGGGGGTGATGCCGCCGATGGTCTTGCGGGAGCTGTTCGAGCTCGTGTTCACGATGTAGCCTTTCACGCCAAGCTCGACCATCGTGCGCGCAACAGCCTGGCCGACGTAGAATTCGCCGTTCAGATTCGTGGCCATCACATCGAGCCATCCCTCCTTGCTGCACTCCAGAAACGGCTCCCGATGGCAGATGCCGGCATTGTTCATCAAAACGTCGATACGCCCGTATCGATCGATGACCTTCTGCACGCTTTCCTGCACCTGATCGTAGTCGCGCACATCGCAGTGCACGCAGAAAACGTGATCGTTGCCCCCGAACACCTCTTCCATCGTATCGTCCTCGATGTCGAAGATGGCAACCTGGGCACCCTCCTTCACGAGTTGCTCGACCATGCCGCGCCCAAGACCGTTGGCACCGCCGGTTACCAGGGCTATCTTGTCAACAAACCGCTCTCTTTCCATTGTCGTCCTCCTAATCTAACGCACAGCTAGAGGCTCTGCCCACCATCCTCGAAGATGATCTCCCCCAACATGAAGGAAGACTCTTCCGAAGCGAGGAACAGCGCCGCATCCACGGCCTCCTTCACTTCGCCGTAGCGGTGCATGGGAATATCGTTCAAGAACTGCTCGTTCATGTGCGGGTTCAAACGCGTCGGCTCGCTCATGCGGGTTTTCGTCGTACCGGGTCCAAACGCGTTGACGCGTATATCGTATTCGGCAAGCTCTTTTGCGAACTGCTTGGTGAACACGGCGATGGCCGCCTTGGATGCGGGATACGCGCCAAGGTACTTCGGTATGAAACGGAAGGTGTTCGAAGACGTGTTCACGATAACGCCCTTCGTCTTCTTCGCCACCATGGCCTGGGCAACGGCCTGCGCCACGTAGAACGACCCGTTCACGTTGGTGGCGATCACACGATCCCAAGCATCTTTAGGACAGGTGAGCATACCGTACTTCTGCCCGTCCTTGATGCTGATGCCCGCGTTGTTCATGAGGATGTCGATGCGGCCGAAGCGTTCGACGGCCTCGTCGACCATGCGGTGCACGGCATCGTAATCGGTGATATCGCACGGTATGGTATGAACGCGATCCTCGTCGCCGAACGCATCCTCTAACGTATCGTGCTCGATGTCGACGGCAACCAGCTTCTCGGCGCCTTCCGCAAGGAAACACTTGACCATGCAACGCCCGATACCGTTCGCCGCACCCGTGACCAGCACGATCTTGTTATCGAACCGAGCCATGACACACCCCTTCTCCTTAATGAGTTACCGCGAGCGCGCCGATCGGCGTGCGCCAACCCTCCCCCTTTGGCGCACGCCTTCATCGACGCAGAACGCGCCGTTACTTTGCGTCGGCCGTCGCCAGATGAAGATACGTCGTGGCACCGCCATCGGCGGCAATGAACTCGCCGTTGATAAAGCTGGAATCGTCCGAAGCAAGGAACATGACCACTGAGGCAATCTCCTCGGGCAGCGCGTAACGCTTCATCGACGAGGCGTCCACCAGACCCTTGCGGTTCTGGCCGCGCGGCAAGGTCATCCCCGAAAGCACAAGGCCGGGGTTCACGGCGTTCACGCGTATGCCGTAGGTCCCGAGGTCGGTGGCGGCGGCGCGCGTCATGCCCATGACTGCGGCCTTGGCCATGGCATAGCCGATGAAGCTCCCGGGTCCGAAATGCGTGCCTTGGTAGGAGCACGTGTTGACGATGGTGCCGCCGCCCGCTTCGATGATGGCGGGTGCGCAATAGTGCATGCCGTTGTACACGCCCCAGCAATCCACGTCCATGATGCGGTTCAGGGACTCGCGGGTCTCGGTGAGGACGGTGCCGTTCTGGCACATCCCGGCATTGTTGACGAGCACGTCCAGTCGACCGCTCTCGTCCACGACCTTCTTCACCAGCTCCTGCCAGGAGCCTTCGTCGGCAACGTCCATCGGAAACGCCACGGCTTCTCCGCCGTCGGCAATGATGGCAGCCTCGACCCGCTTCAATCCCTCTTCTTCGATGTCGGCCATGTACACCTTGGCACCTTGCTGGGCGATCATCTTGGCTTCCATCTCGCCCTGGCCGCCCGCGGCGCCGGTCACGATGACCACCTGACCTTCGAATTTACCCGTGCCTTCCGCTACGCGCGGCCAACGTTTGGCCTGCGCTTCGGCGTAGATCTTCTCCTCGAAAGCCTTTTGATCAGGACCCGAGACAACGGCATCATCGAAAAACTCTGCTCGCTTTGACTTCATAGCAACGCTCCCCTTCCAAAAAGGACTGCATCACGCCGAGTTCGCGATGCAGTCCGAACTTCGTCTAGTTCTGCAGCTCCACAGGCACGGCTTCGACGAAATACGTCGTGACGGTGCCGATGAACTCCGCTGCGTGCACGCTCGCGCGCAGCTTGAAACCGACCGTGCTGTAGCACTCGTCGAACGCGTCCATGTCCTCGAACCAGAACTCCACCATGCCTTCGACCGGCAGGTCGGCGTAATGGACGGACGCGCCTTGGACCATGCGGTCGATGACCAGGTTCTGGTTGTAGCCGCAGTACCCGCTCATCAGCTTCACCAGCAGGGAATGGGTGTACCACCACTCGTCATGGAACGTCGCGGCATCGACGCCCTCCGCGCGATCGCAGAAAGACACGCGCTTGATAGCCTTGCCGTCGAGGTAGGCGGGAACGGGCGTGTCCACCTTCTTCACCGCAACCAGCGTGGAAACGGGCTCTTCCACGAGCGGCTCCAGAGCAGCCAGCAGAGCATCCCCCGCTTCGTCCATCGCCTGCTGCATGTCGCCGTAGCTGTCGAAGAACATCTCGATGAAGCCGTCGATGTCGATGGCGCCGCGACCCAGATGAGAGCGCTGCTGGCGATCGGTCACGAAATCGATCTCGCACTTCCGCAGCTGGGGCATGCGGGCGATCACGTCGCGCACATCCCCCATCATGCCCTCGCGAAACGCCTCTTCGGAAACCCCTTCTTTGCACTTCAGCAAGCTAATCCTGGAAATCATGTCCTACCCCTTCCTCAGATCGTTCGGGAATTTTAGTATCCGGCAGCTGTTGGGCGCCTTCAACAACGCACTTGAAAGTGCGCAACTCACTTATTGGTAAGATGCATCCGACCAGCACATACGCGTTTTACGCTTCAGCGGCGTCCTTAGCCTTCATCTTCTTGAAGAACATCCACGCCAGCGACAGCAGCACGAGACCGACGATGCAGAGGGCACCGAGGAACGGGAATGCAGAACTGTAGCTGCCCGTGGTGGCAAGCGCGTTGGCGGAAACCACCGGGCCGATGAACGAGGCCAGCGTGTAGCCGATGAACATGAAGCCGTAGTTCTGGCCCGCATTGCCGGGACCGTAGGCATCGGCGCATACCGACGGCATGATGGCCATGATGCCGCCGAAGCAGATACCCAGAATGCATGCCTCCACGATGAAGATCGCGGTGCTCGTTGCATTAGCGAACAGGAACAGGTGGATGACCGCCGTCACCGCAACGGCGACGAACATGGTTTGGAAACGCCCCAACTTATCGGAAATGGCGCCGAGACCCAAACGGCCCGTGCCGTTGGCGATGGCGAAGATGCCCACCATGAGCGCGCCCGTCGCAGCATCCATGCCGGCTTGGACCTGCCCCACCAGCGAAACCGTGGACAGCATCACGCAACCGGTGCAGGCAACGGTGCCGAAGAACAGCAGCAGCGTCCAGAAGAACGGGGTCTTCAGCATCTGACCGGACGTGTAGTTCTTCACGCGCTTCGTATCGCTCTCGGCCGGCGGATTCCAACCCTCGGGCTTGAAATCAGCAGCAGGCATCTTGAGGAAGCGGGACAACACGATGAAGCCGACGATGCAGAACACGCCCACGATGTTGAACGCGATGCTCACGTTGAAGTTCTCGATGATCATGTTGCCCATAGGAGCCGTGAACAACGGGTAGATGGCCATGATGGCCAGAGCCACGCCGTTGGCGAAACCGCGCTTGTCAGGGTACCACCGCGTAGCGATAGCGAGGGCAAGGTTGTAGCAAATACCGTCGCACACGCCTACCAGCAGGCCGAACGATATGTATAGCACCGGGATGGTGCTGGCAAAGCCCGTCAGGAACCAGCCCAGGCCGAAGCCGATGCCGGCAACGGTCATGATGATATGCGCAGGCGCCTTGCGCTGCAGCCATCCGCCGATGGGACCGCTCAAACCGATCATAGCGATAACGATGGTGTAGGCGAACGACACCGACTGAGGCGAGAAGCCATAAGCTTCCATCAGGGGCTTCTGGAAGATGCTCCAAATATTCAACGACGCCGTCAGCGCACCGCACAAGGCCGCGCAGATCAGGATGACCCCGCGACGATAAGTTTTAACCGACATTGTTCTTTCCTCCTTGTTTACCTTCGAAATTGCATTCCGAAACGAACAGCGGTCCGTCTCGTGCGAAACCCTGGCTTCGCCCGGCAGTCACCTCCCTCGGTTCGCGTCGCTTCCGGTTTCCCTTCATGCACTCCGTGTCCCGCCGAGTCGCGCGCATTGACACGACGGGACACGGGATGATGCCTTACAGAAGACAGCCCACGCGGCGTCCGTCGGCGAACGCATGCTTGAGGAACGCGTTCTCGCCGCCGAGCGTCGAGCCTATCTCGTACACCTCGTCGACGAGCGACGCGGCCATGTCGAAAAACGCCGGGTCGCGCTGCTCAGGCAGCATGACCATCATGGAATCGCACGGCACCAGCTCTTCTCCCCCCTGCGAGAACCTCAGCAGCGCCCCTTGCTTGCCGAATTCAGCCACCGTGGCATCGCGTACAACACGAACCCCTGCGCGATTGAACCACGGCTCGATACGTTCTTTGTACTTGAGCGGAATCAAACCGCCCACATCCCCATCTTCGGCGACCAGCACGATGTCCTTGCCGCGCTTGCGCATGAACTCGGCGCATTGAGCGCCCTCGGCGCCTGCACCCCAAATCACGATCCTCTTGCCTACGGGGAAGAACTTCTCGCTTATCGAAGCAAGCTTGTCCGGACCGAACATCTTGAGCGGTACCTGCGCAAGCTTCGACATCATCGGGATGGTGAACACGTTCTTGCGATGTATGCCCGGAATATCGGGGATGCGATACGGCGACGAAGTGGCCACGACCACCGCATCAGGAGCTTCTTGGCGGATGAGCTGCTCGTCAACTTCGGTTTTCAGCCTCACCTCGACGTCAGACTTCTCGATCATGGCGGTCAAGTGGTTGAAGATATGCATGACCTCTTCGCATCCGCCGCTCTTGATCATGGCCGCCAGCTTGATGCGTCCGCCCAAAGCGCCCGCCTTCTCGTACAAGGTCACCTCGTGCCCTCGTTCGGAGAGCGTGCACGCGCATTCCATGCCCGCCGGACCGCCGCCTACCACCATCACGCGCTTCTTCTTCGCCACCGGCTTGGCGGCTAGTTGGCGCTCTTGACCCAAGGTGGGATTCACGCGACAGATGCGCGGTTGCGTGACCGGATCTTCGCAGCTCGCGCAACGCGTGCAACGCATGATCTCGTCGATACGCCCCTCGTCCACCTTGCGCGCGAACCACGGATCGGCCCACAGCGTGCGGCCGAGCGCGATGACGTCGGCATCGCCGGCTTCGAGCACGCGCTCTGCCAAGTTCTCGTCCATGCGGCCCGCCGTGATGACCGGCACGTCCACAGCATCCTTGATCCGCCGAGCAACGGCCGTCCACAGACCCACCCCGCGGTACTCGTCCATGAAGGGCTCCATGAACGGATCGGGTTCCGGGTACGGGAAGTAGTCGGGGCAGTAGCGAAACGGCGTGGGACCGTACCCGTATCCGGCGATGCTGATGTACTGGGCGCCGGCCTCCACGAACGCTCGGGCGTTCTCGGCAGCTTGCTCGGCCGTGATACCCTGCTTCGTGGGATGGAATTCGCGCCCGTTCAGACGGCAGCCGATGACGAAGTCGGGGCCGCACGCCTCGCGGATGCCTTCGATGATCTCGCGCACGATGCGCGTGCGGTTCTCGACGTTCTGGCAACCGTATTCGTCATCGCGCTTGTTCCAAAGCGGGCTGACGAAGCTGTCGAGAAAGTACCCGTGAGCCACGTGCACCTCGACGGCATCGAACCCGCCCTTCTGCAGCCGCACGGCAGCCTCGATCTGCAAGCGCTGCTTCTCGTGGATCTCCTCGACCGTCAGGCCGCGAGGGGCTTGGCACCACGGCTTGGGAACCGGCATCTCGTCCTCGGACAACGTAGAGGACGAGATCGGGGGAGGCCCGTCAGGGGTCGGGCCGGCCGAAGGACCGATATGATGCAACTGACCGATGGTGAGGCACCCGTGCTTGTGAACGGCCTCGTTGAGCTCGATCATGCCGGGAATGAACCTGTCGTCGTAAGCGCCCAGGTAGATGCCTCCCGCAGGTTCCCACAGTATGGCCGCGACATCGATAGCCGCAACTCCCCCTTCCGCCATGTTCTCGTACATGGCGATGGCATCGCTGCCGTCGGCGGTGCAGTCCTCGTTCCAGCGCCACGACGACTGAGGAGCCTTGATCATCCGGTTCTTCAACACGAAATTCGGCGCTATCTCAATCGGAGACAAAAGCTTCTCGAAGCCTTTCATGCAAACTCCCCTCCCTTCGTCTCGCGATTACAGCTTCAGGGCGACGGCTCGGCCCTGGCCCACCGCGTCGACCATGAGCGTGGATCCGGGTCCCTGGCATGCGCCGATGGGATACACCTCGGGGGCCAGGTCTTTCAGCTGGTCGTACAAGCTCAGGCCGGAACCGGGAGACTTGAACACCAGGATGCTGTCGGCCTTGAGATAGCGCTCTTCGCCGTCCTTGACGTACGTGATGCCGCGCTTGTCGATCGAGCGGTACTCGACGCCGGTGATCGTCTCCACGTCGTTTTCCCGCAGCCACTTAAGCGACCTGCTCTTGTACCGCGGCGGCAACCCCTCTCCCACCGTGTCCAAATCTTCGAGCACCGTGACGTTTTTTCCGCGTTTGCGCAGGAAGATCGCGCCTTGCACGCCTTCGATCTGAGCTCCGAGGACGACGCAGTTCTTGCCGATGCCCGGCAGGGCGATCTGAGAGAGCTTGTTGATGGCGTTTGCGCCGAAGAGCTTGAGCGGCTTTTCGGCCAAGCGGGTGAGCTGGGGAACCGTGGAGACGATACCCAAGTCGATGCCCGGAACGTCGGGCGCGCCGTACACGCCTCCCGTCGCGACGATGACCGCATCGGGCTTCATGGCGCGCACGAAATCGGGCGTCACCGTCGTTTTGGTCTTGATGGTAAGCCCCGGCGTCTTCTTGGCCTGAGACGTCAGCCAATCGATGAGCGCAGGGACGTTCTCGCACACCGTGCCCTTCACCATGGTGGCCAGGTTGAGCTCGAGGGCCAGGACGGATTCCTTCTCGCACAGCGTGACTTCATGGCCGCGCTCGGCGGCGACGCGGGCAGCCTCGAGACCCGCGGCGCCAGCGCCTACCACCAGCACCTTCTTCTTAGTCTCCGCAGGCACGACGGCCATTTCCCGCTCGCGCAGGAACGCCGGGTTCACGCGGCAACGGCGGTGCGGCGTCTCGTTCATGCGCAGCTCGTCGCACGTTGCGCAATGGTTGCAACGGCGAATGTCCTCGGGTGCCCCTTCCGCGATCTTGTTGGGCATGTCGGGGTCGGCCCACAGAGCGCGTGCGAACATCGCCAGGTCGATCTCGCCCTTCTCAAGCGCCGCCTCGGCCTTTTCAGGCGTTGCGAAGCCGACGCCGAACACCGGAGCCGACACGGCCTGCTTGATGGCGGCAGCGGGGGGAATGGAGAGGCCTTCGCCGTCCAGACGATCGAGGAACTGCTTCATATCCTCGTCGGGAGACGGGTACATCCAGTAGTCCAGAGCGAACTGCATGGGAACCGGACCGTAGCCGTAACCCGTCACGCTGATGTAGTCGGCTCCGGCAGCATCGTAGAACTTCGCGATCTCCACGCCCTCTTCGATGGTGATGGCATCGGGATGCCCGTATTCCTGGCCATTCGTGCGAACGCCCACGATGAAGTCCTCGCCGCACCGCTCCTTCACGCCGCGGATGATCTCGCATACCAAACGCGTGCGGTTCTCGACGGACTGGCAACCGTACTGATCGTCGCGATGGTTCCATACGCGCGACACGAAGCTCAGCAGGAAGTAGCCGTTCGCCGCGTGCACCTCGATGCCGTCGAGACCGGCCTTCTTGGCGCGCTCGGCCGCTGCGAAGTAGCGATCTTTGAACGCCTCGATCTCTTCGAGCGAAAGGCCGCGCGTAGGGTTGCAGTACGGTTCGGGGCTCGGGAGCTCGTCTGCGGTCAACGTGGAAGAGCACCAGGCTCCGCCCTTGGTCTTGATGGCGGCACCGTTCTGGAATATCTGGGCGATGAGCTCGCATCCGTTCCCGTGCACGGCGTCGGCCAATTGAGAAAGGCCGGGAATGAACTTGTCATCGTACAAACCGCCCAGCGGGTAGGTTTCCACGGTGTACACGCCGCCGTCGGCATCGTCGATCAAGGTGGCAGGATCGTCGCAGATCATGCCGCCCAAGATGATCGCCGAAGCGCCGCCCTTGGAAATCGCATCGTACAGGCCGATGATCCTCTCGTTGCAGAACTGGCCCGGATCCCACGACATCGCGGACGACGGCGCTTTGACCATGCGATTTCTCCACTGGTGGGTACCGATGGTTATCGGCTCTAGCAACTTCTCGTAAGCTTTCATATCGTTGATCCTTTTTCTCGTGCTTCTTCTTTACTGAAACGCAGCTTTTTTGACGGAAGATCGCAGGCTCCTATGCAGACGGCAAGGCAACCGGATAGGTTTCGGTCAGGTAGGTGTTGATCGCCCCGATGAACTCCGAGCTGTGCGCAGAGGCGCGCGCGAATTCGGGGGAAGCGTAGTACTCGTCGAACGCTTCTTTCGTTTCGAACCACATCTCCACGACGCCTTCTACAGGAAGCTCCTCGTACGGAACGGATACGCCGCCGTCGATGCGGTCGATGACGAGATCCTGGTTGTACCCCACGCACCCGGGAACGGTCTGCACCAAGCGGTCGTGCACGTTCCACCATTCTTTGACGAATTGCTCGGAAGTAACGCCGTCGGCGCGACCGAGAAACGACACGCGCTTGATGAGCTTCCTGCCGCGCAGGTACTCCGGGATCCGAATGACTTCGCGCTTGGCCAGCACGAGAATTTGGCAATGGGGGTTGGCGAACATCGGGACATCGTTCGCTCCTTCGCCGTGCAGCGACTCCACGCCCTCGACCATGTCGCCGTAACTGTCGAATTGCAGCTCGGAATACCCGTCGATAACCACCGAACCCCGTCCGATAGCATGGCGATGCTCGGCATCGACTACGACGTGCTGGTCGTACTTGCGCAGATTCGCCATCTTGCTTGCGATGGGACCATGGACGTTCAGCCAGTAGTCCTTGAACTCCTCCATGCCCATGCCGTCTTTTTTCTGCATCAATCCGCATCTGCTGATCATGGCGATCACCCTCCTTGAATCGAACGTGCAAATGGCCCCGTGTTTCGGCAGCTCCCCTGCGCCTCGCCTGCATGAGCATCGCCGCTGTAACCACCGCCTACGAACTCCGCATAACCGCATACTATGATCATTTGAAATCAGCCTCAATAACGCACTTTAAAGTCATAAGGGCACTTATAAGTAAGCGGCAACCCCCTGCCAAAGCCTCCAATATCAAGCCTTTGATCAGCGGTTTCGATACATTTCCATGAAGGGGCGATCGCAATCGCCGCTACAGCAATCCACCCATCCTCGCCATGGTGAGCACGAGCACGAGCACCGCGGTCGCAACCAGCACGTACGGACCGTTCCACCGTAGGCTGACCTTGATCGGCGATTGCCCGACCATGTCGGAAACGGCCACGACATTCGCAGACGCAGGGCAAAGCGCATTCCCCATCGCCCAGCTGATCGACAAAACAAGAGCGAGGTAGATGGGCGAAACGCCCCATTGAGAAGCGCCCATCGTCCCTCCCACCACGGCAACGACCGCAATGGGGTGGATACCGACCGCCGACGTCGCAAGCGTGATACCGATGATCGCAACGGTCAACAACAGCACGCTTTGCCCCGTCATATGCAAAAGAGATCCGACCAGAGCATCACCCAGATGGGAATAGCCGATGCTCTGCGCGAAGAACCCAGCCCCGGCGAACAAGACGATCTGATTCTTCGACTGGGGAAGCTTGTTGTTGAAGTAGTCCCCCCTGAATTCCCGCGCATACGTCGGAAGGCGCCCGATGGCAGCCATCCATGCAACGGGGAAAACCAGCGATGCCATGGCAACGACGACAATGGCGGAAAGCCCGCCCAGCTGGGACGTCGCCGCTACGGAAACAACGAGCAAGAAAGCGAACGCGCTAAGCTCGACGACCTTCCCCGCATCAATCTTGCCCGCAGGCGCCTCCGCCTCATCCGAAGAGGCCTTCGCCGCCTCATCCCTTACGAACGTCATCAGAAAACCAACGGCGCCGGCGATAAGCGCACATGCGATAGCAAAAGGAAAGAACGCCACCCAATCGACTCCCGTCAGCTGGACAACCAAAGCAATCGTTGCCGACGTCGGCGCCCATATCATGCAGGTGATGAACCCTCGGCTGAGAGCCGAAGCCAGAAGCTTTTCGTCGTAGTTGCAGCCGCTCGCACGGGACACCTCATAGGTCAACGGAACCGCCGCGATGCTGATAAGCACTCCGACGAACGCAGCCATGATGCTTACCAGCGCGTAATAACGGCTGTCGGTGTTTGCGTAACGGACGAACACCTCGCGAAGCGACTCGCCGTATCCCCCATGCTGCACAGGAATGCTCAAAAGCGGCACCAGGACGAACATGGCGATGAGGTACGAGTTTTCCCGTAACGCCTGCTTCCACACATCAAGCGGCGCTTGCGAATGCAGCAACAAAGCTATGCTCGAACCGAAAAGCAGAATCCCGATGACTCTCGACGACCCGGTCGACGCTGCAAAGCTCAGCGCGATAACGCCAACCATCAACATCAAGTTCAAATCGTCGAGCATCGACGATGCAAAGAATACGTTTGCTATCAAGCTGACGCCCAAACAAAAGGTGGCTGCGCTTCTCGTCGTGCGAACGAGACCTCTCACGTCGGTCATGCCGTCTTCTTCCTAACCCGCCCCGACTAAAAAGGGCACGGGAGGGTCGCCTCCCGCGCCCTTCTCGCTAATCGGATACCCTCTTTCCCTTGACGTAATACCCTTTCAAAAGGAACACCGAGGTCAACAGCGTTACGAGAACGGATCCTATCATCAAGTAGGTGATGGACAGATTATCGCCCGTGGCAGCGATAAGCGCCGTTGCAGCAAGGGGCGCCAAACCGCCGAAGACCGCGGCCGCGATGTTGTAAGAGAAACCGATCCCACTGTTGCGAAGCTTGGTGGGAAACACCTCAGCCGAAACCACCACGATGGCGACAGCCAAAATCGTCTGGAATACGATGAGTATCCCCAGCAAACCGATCATCAAGACGGCGTTGGTCTGCTGAATCAAAATGTAGAACACCGGATAGGACAAGATAAGGAACCCGAGGCAACCGACGATCAGGCACCTCCGCCTTCCCACCTTATCGATGAGCATGCCCACGACAGGGCAAAGCAGCAGGTTGATCGCGATAACTGACGTGTTGACGATGAACGCGCTCGAGAACGAGGTTCCCATAAACTGCGAGATATACGTCGGCATATAGGTAATCAGAATATAGTAGGTCGCGCTCGAGCCGACCAGCAGCCCGATGACCGTGATGATGGACTTCTTGTAGCGCAGGAACAGCTCCTTGACCGGCGTATGGTCCTCTTCTTTCACTTCCGCCTTCGCCTTCAGGAACTCAGGGGAATCGGGAACGTTCTTGCGCATATGCATGCCGTAAAAAGCGATCAAGATGCCGAAAAGGAACGGAACGCGCCACCCCCAATCGTACAGAGCGGCTTCGGGCAGGAGCGTCGTGACGAGCAGACCGGCAGCGGAGCCCAAAAGCAGACCGCAGCCAACGCTGAACGGCTGCCAGCTGCAGAGGAAAGCCCGGTTGTTCGGCGTCCCGTATTCCGAGATGAACGTCAGCGAAGAGCCGAATTCGCCTCCCGTCGCCAAGCCCTGCAGCAGGCGCAGCACCGTGAGCAGGATCGGCGCCAGAATACCCACCTGGGAGTACGTAGGCAAGCATCCCATGAGCATGGTGCATACTCCCATGCATAAGATCGTCAACGTCAATGCTTTGATTCTTCCGTGCTTGTCGGCGTATGCGCCGATAAGGATGCCGCCGATAGGTCGGACGAGAAAGCCCGTTCCAAAGACCAGGAAGCTGAGCAGAAGGCCGACGATAGGATCGTCGGCAACGAAGAAATCTGCGGAAATGATCGCTGCAAAATACCCGTACAGCCCGTAGTCGAACCACTCCAGCATATTTCCAAGGCTCCCCGAGAACACCGCCCTGGCCAACGAGGTTTTTTTCTTTTCAGTTGCCACCATATTTCATCCTCTCCCGAAAAAGCCCGAGACGACCGCGTCGCTCGCAATGGGTCTGATGGCGCCCTTGCCACGATGCGGCGCATCTGCAAGAACGTCGGGTTGAGCGAACGCGGACAACGCTCGCTCCGGAGGTTCCCCTTGTACCTTTCGAAATATCCGGCATGGCGGCGGCCCTCATCGGGCACGCCGCCATAAAGCTCGACTAGGCCTGCTCCATTGCGATAGGCTTCGCCTCAACCAGGTATGTCGTGATGTTGTCGATGAACTCAGCTCCGTGCGCACCCGTGCGCTTGAACGCAGGAGTTCCGTAGCACTCGTCGAACGCCTTCATGTTCTCGAACCAGAACTCCACGACGCCCTCGATCGGAAGCTCTTCGAACGGCACGGACTCCCCGTCCACGATGCGGTCGATGACGAGGTTCTGATTGTAGCCTGCATAGCCCGTCATGGTCTTGACCAGCGCAGAATGCATCTGCCACCATTCATCCTGAAACACCGCCGCACTCACACCGTCCTTTCGCCCGAGAAAGGACATGCGCTTGATCAGCTTGACGCCGTCGAGAAAGGCGGGAACCGGTGTATCGACCTTCTTCACCGCCACGAGCGCCGGGATGTCGGGAGCCGCGAACTGGGCGTAATCGGCTGCAAGCGATTCCTCGAGCGCAGCCATGCCACGCACCATGTCGCCGTAGCTGTCGAAGAACATCTCCGTGTAACCGTCGATTTCCGTCGAGCCGCGATCAAACGGCGAACGCTGCTCGTTGTCCACCACCACGTTCGTCTCGCATCCCTTGAGGTAGGGCATCGTGGCCAGAAGCCCTGCGTGAGCCTGCGTCAGATACGCAGAGAACTCCTCAGCAGACAGCCCCTCTTTCCGTTTGAGCAAGTTGATTCTCGAAATCATGCCGATCATCCTTTCTGAAACGTACCCCGTCCTTGCACCGCAAGTCACTTCGAGATGCGGTTCCTACCTCGTATTCTGTTGACGCAGGGTTGTCAGCGCAATAATGCACTTATAAGTGCGCTTCTTACTTGAAAGTGAGGCAAACGGACAATCGAAGAGAACGAGGACAAGAACAGCAAGGCGGTCGGCATAATGCGAAAATTATTGAAGGCTTTCCCTTGTTTCGACAGGCGAAGATTACGCTTCGTCCGTATCTTCTTCGCCCGCGCTACCGCGCACGTCGAACGTAGAGGGGTCGAATTGCCAAATGATACGCTCGCCGCTACCTTGTTCGGCGTCGCTCGCGGCACTGCCGTACATCAGCACGCCATCACCCATCGTGCCTTTCGTGCGTTGCAGCGTCTCTGCGGAGAATCCCCCGTACGCCGCCCCCCAATCCCGGATGAAATACAAGACGTTCGCGAAGCTTACGCCCTTCGCCGTGAGAAGATAATCGACCCGAAGCGGCTTGACCTCCACGACGATACGCTCGATGATCCCCACTTGCTCCAGCTCGCTTAAATGCTGACTGAACATTTTGTGGGAGATATCGTAAGGGATGCGCTTTCTCAATTCGCTGTAGCGCGCCCTTTTGCCGGGAGCCATGCTCAGATACCACACGATAAAGGGCTTCCATTTACCTCCCAGTATCGAAGCGACATAGGAAAGGGAGCATGAAGTTAAATCATCCATTTTCTCGAGCATACGACCTACTTCCCTCGATTAACGATTCAACGGGCAACGTGGTTGATTATAGAGAAGACGGAGGATCGCCAAGCTAGCGATTCCGTCGGCAAGAAAACCGCACTATAACCGACAAGATGCCGGTTAAGCGAAAACGCGCTCTCCGGCTTTTCTCAAAGTTCCCCATCGACCGCCGACGTCTTTTCGCCAAGCGCTTCAGATCCCCGAGAAGGCGCGAGGCGACTTATAGATGTCCACTAGGACGCAAATCAAGGCATTACCATAAAGTAAGTATCTATAGCGAGCGCGAGCCGCGCAAGAACGCACTTGAAAGTAACCTTGCACCCGCAAGGACGGGGAGCAGCTGGTCCTGAATACGGTCGATCGGGAAAGCCGCCGACGCATAACGCGATCTTCTACACCGCGTACTCGTACATGACAGCGGAGCGGCCGAGGCGGTCGTAGAAGCCTTCGCAAACGCCGCAATTCGCGAAACCGCACGACTCGTAGAGGCTCTGCGCGCGCACGTTGGTAGTGAACGTGTCGAGACGCACGGCTCTCTTGCCAGCCGCCCGCGCGACATCGATGCACGCCTCCATCATAGCGCGCGCGAATCCGCGGCCGTGGTAGGCCGGCAGCGTTCCCAACACGTGCACCACCAGCACCTCGTCGGGCGCGGCCGCCACATGCCAGGAAACGCTTTCGTAACCGGCATCGCCTTCGCCGTTCAGCACCATGGCCGACGCGATGCAGGTCGCGCCCTCGCCGTCCTCAACCAACCCCACGTACACCTCTCCCGCATCCACCGATGCGCGCAAAAACGCCGACGACGGATGCACGTCGTGCTCCCAGCACACGTCGAATTCCGTGCCGCGCATCCCGTCGATCATGTTCGTGTAGAAGTCCAGCACCTGGTCGAACTCGTCGGCTCGCGCTCGCCGCACCTTCAGCATCGGACGTCCTCCCCAATCGCGGTTGTTCTTCTGCACATACGATACCAGAGGATCCCCCGTGATCCGTCGACCGTCGCCCGCATCCTGCCGAATTCAGCGCGCACGCTCCAGCGCCGCAGCGGTTTTCGACGCCCATGCGTAATCCGGAAGATACGGTCCCAAAGGCACGCCCTTCAAGGCGGAATCGCCTTCGAGCAGCCGGTAGTAGTCGCACTCGATCATCGAAGACCGCACCGAAAGATGGTTGCGACGGCGCACGACCGTCTGCTCCGCGCCCACTTCCCGCAGCGCCTTCATCATGTCCGCAATGATGGTCTGCAGCATCTTCTGATGCGAGACGTCGTAGTACACGTTATCCCACAACGCGCGCGCTATCTGCACGTTCGACGCTCCCGCACCGCGCCGGTCGACGAGGAAGGCGAACAGCTCCTTGCTCTTGCTGCGCTTGAAATGCACCGGCACGTCGCCTGCGTACACCTCGAATCCCCCGAACGTCTGCACGCGCACAAGCGCTCGTTCGGCAGGCGCTCGGCGTTCTCTCGCATGGGCGATCTCGCGCTCCAAGTCCTCGACGGAAACTGGCTTGAGGACGTACCCGTCCGCATGGATCCTGAACGCGTCGACGGCGTAATCGGCATACCCCGTGACGAACACGACGGCGCATCCGGGGCACAGTTCGCGCACGCGCTCGGCAAGCTCCAACCCGTCGGAATCTCGCAAGCTGATATCCAGGAAGGCGATGTCCGCGGCAGCGCCCTCGAGGAACGCGCACGCTTCCGCAGCCGTCTCGAACAACTCCGGCGCTTCAACGCCGTCGATGCGCGCCAGTTTCTTCGCCAAACTCTCCAAAGCGATCCGCTCGTCGTCCACCACGATGGGCTTGATCATCGCGAACCTCCCTCTTCCTCGCATGGAACCGTCATCGTCACGCTGGCGCCTCCGCCCGCTTCGTTCTCCACGCGCATCGTGCCGCCGCAGGTCGCGGCGACGCGGGCCGCGACGTTCGCCAGTCCGACATGGTTGCGCGCGGGCGCTTCGCCCGGCGGCCGATTGTCGGGTATGCCGACGTCGACGCCCTCCTTGAACCGCGCGATCGAGCGCTCGTCGAATCCGGGGCCGTTGTCGGTCACGCGCACGACGAACGACCGCCCCTCGCGCCACGACGAAACCTTCACGACGCCCTCGCCAGCCCGCCGGGAAGCGCCGTGCTTGATGGCGTTCTCCACCAGCGGCTGCACGCTTAACGACGGCACGAGAAAATCGTCCGCGCGCACGTCGTACTCCACCTTGATGGAAGGGTACCTCAGCTGCTCGATGGCCACGTAGTGGGCCAGGTGCTCGAGCTCGTTTCGGAAAGACACCATCTGCGACCCCATGAGCGAATCCATGTTGCCCCGCAGATAACGCGCGAAATCGTTGGTGGCGCGCGCCGCGACCGGCGGATCCTCCTCGCACAGGTACTCGATGGTGTTCAGCGCGTTGAACAGAAAATGCGGCTGGATCTGCGATAGCATCACAGCGATGCGCGATTGCAAAAGCTCGGCCTCCATGCGATGCGCGCGTTCCGCCTGAACGATCTGGCTGCGCGCGTAGGAGAACAGCGCAACGAAGCGCACCACCACGGCGCACAGGATGCCGGCGCACAGCCACAGGCCCGTGGTCACCCCGCCGAACAGGAACGACAGCCCCTCCACGACCGATCCGATCGTGCACGGGATCACGACCAGGGTCGCATCGACCGCCATCCGGTCGCGGCTCTCGCGCGCCTCGACGGCAAGCGCCAGCGCGGCGAAGAAGACGCCTATGACGAACAGCGGGATGATGACGACGTTCGCCTCGTACAGCGACGCCACCCCCGCGAGCCTCAAAACGATGCACACTCCCAGCATCAGGGACAACGCCGCCAGCAGCAGCGTGGCCAACCTGCGCGGGTATCCCGTGGCGCGCGAAGCGATGAACGACAGCTGCAGCAGCGCCAGCACGTCTTGCGCCAGCAAGCTCACCGTGGTGGTGAACGCAGGGAACGGGATGAGCAACGTGATGTAATCGAAACAGAAGAATATCCAAACGCCACCGATGAGCACGTAGAAGGCGAATCGCAGGCCGCCCGTTTCCTTTGGAACGCCGATAAGATAACCGACGCTGGCAATGAGCAGCAGGATCAGCCCCGCGATCAGCACCAGGATTCCCGAAACGAACATGGGCAGATGGCTGGCGACCGAGGCGACGAACAGAGCATCGGGCTCACCCGTGCACAGGCTGTCCAAAACGATGACGTAATCGCCCAGCACGCTGTAGGATGCCGCGCTGGAAAGCGCGATCTCCACTTCGTCACGTGTCGAGATGCCTGGCGAACGGAACCCGATCCAGCCGAGCAAAGGCTCGCCCGCAGGCTCCGAATCGCCGATACCGTCGAACGAGAACACCGTCTCGCCGTTGACGCGCACCGTGCACGCCGTGCTGCTCAGGCGCATGTTGACGAGCTCGCCTGCGGCGACGTCGTTTTCGAGCGTTCCGCGCACCGTCACCGCTTCCACGCCGATGCCCTTCGCATCAAGAGCTTGACGAGCCGCGTAAGGCCGCTCCTCGCCGCCGTCTACGGCGTACGACCCGCTCAGCGCCATCGGCTTCACCGCCCCTGCAACGGCGTCGGCGCATACATCGTCTGCCGACACCCGCTGCAAAGAGCTCGCCAAAGCTGCCGTCAACAAACCGAGCAGCAAAACGACGCACAAACCTGCGATCGCTCGGCGCGGCTGCTCGCGAAGCGTTCGCCGAGCGTTTTGCAGCAGGGCTTCACCTGCCTGTTCGTTATCCTGTTCAGCCATTCGCCCGTCCCCGCGTCGCGCTCTTATACGAGCACGACGTCAAGCAGCCTGCCCTTCCGCCGAACCGGTGGGAAGAATCTCGAGCTTGACGGTCACCGTCGACCCGCGATCGACCTTGGTGCCTGCCGCAATGCTCTGCTCGACGACCATGCCCTCTTCCTCCCCGGCGAACTTGCATGCCAGCCCTGCGCTTTCCAACACGCCTTGCGCCTGTTCCAGTGTCAGAGTTACCACATTCGGCACGGCCACCTGCTCGGTAGGCGCGGGAGCGGCTCCCTTCGAGAGGGTAATGGTCACCTTCGTGCCGCTGACGCACTGAACGCCTTCGCTGGGATTCTGGTACATGACCTTGCCGGCGGCGACGTTTCCACTGTACGCCTCGATGATGTCCACATTGAACGACGCCTTCTTCAAGGCATCGAATGCGCCGTCCCTATCCAATCCGATCACGCGGGGCACGATGGCGAAGTCCTTGCCCAACGCCGCGGTGAAGCTGACGGTCGAACCCTCTTCGACCTCCGTGCCCGCGGCCACCGACTGCTTGAATATCGTTCCGGGCTTCGCGTCCTCCGAGTACACCGGGTCTTCGGCCTTCGACACCAGCTTCAGCGAGGCCAGCACGTCCTCCGCCTGCGTTTGCGTCATGCCGATCAAGCTGGGCACCGACACGCGCTTCGCGGGCTTGTCCGATCCCTTCGAAACCGTGATACCGATGGAGCTTCCCGCCTTCGCCTCCGACTTTGCCTTCACGCTCTGGCTGATGACGGCGCCGGCGACCACCGTTTCGCTCGCCTCCTCCGTCTCCGTTCCCACGGCGAACCCGGCGTCCTTGATGACGCGCTCGGCGTCGTCCTTCGTCATGCCCACTACGTTCGGCACCGTTTTGGTGGCGTTTTTCTTGTCGTTCACCTGCTCCTTTTTCGCGTTGTCGTCGTCGGTTTTGGTCGAGGTGTTGCTGCAACTGCACCCGACCAGGCCCAACGCGCCGAAGGCCATCAGCGCGGCAATGCAGATCGCCGCGATCCGGCGCGCGCTTCAGCGCGAATGCGCTCGCGCTTTCCTTCTCGCCGTGCATGCTGAATCCGCTCATGTAAGCTCCCCTCCGTCGGCTAGCCAACGCTCACCGACTCGATCGCACCGTTCTGGCCCGTCTTCACCTGGAGAACGATCTTCTTGTCATCGTCGGTCTGCTCCCAAGAGCGCTCGTACGAAAGCGCGATGGTGCCGTCACCGGCGGCCATCCCCTTGAAGGAGAACAGATGGCTGCCTTCCGCGCCTACGCGGTTCGCGTCCTCGGTCGGATACGCCTCTTCGGCGCTGATGGATTTCTCGGTGTACAGCGCCAGCGTCGAACCCTCGATCGCCGACGTCCAGGAATACCCCGTGGTCGCGTTCTCGTCCAGCACGACCAGCAGGTTGGATTCCGCGTACATGACCCAGCCGCCATCGAGGTCGATCGTGGTTCCCTCGTCGGTTTCCGCGGGAACCGGCTTCTGCGCTTCCTGCTGCGTCGAAGAGCAGCTGCACCCGGCCAAGCATACCAGCAAACCGCAGGCCAGAGCGATGCTTGCAAAGCGGATCAGATGCTTCATCGATCCCCCTCCTTCTTGTCGGGAAACGGTATTCCACCAGCATATCATCTCCATTTCAATGCAAGCACACCAGGTCAACACCATAATTTGCATCCTGGTTGAAAAGCGGGAGACGCTTTGGAACCCGCGGATCAACCCGCGAGAGAAGGATTCTGCCAAGACGGTGCCGCACGCTTCCCGCCACGCCCGTTGCGGCTGCGGATCCATAGAAAAAGCCCGCCTCCGAAGAGACGGGCTTTGCAGAAAACGTGCTGTTCGCGAATGCGAGCGGCTGTTCCTAGCGCTTCGAGAACTGCGGGCGCTTGCGTGCCTTCTTGAGGCCGTACTTCTTGCGCTCCACCATACGGGAGTCGCGCGTGAGGTAGCCGGCCTTCTTGAGCTCGGCGCGGTAGTCGCCAGCAGACAGCAGCGCGCGGGAGATGCCGTGGCGCAGCGCGCCGGCCTGACCCGAGATGCCGCCGCCGTTGAGCGTGGCGATGACGTCGAAGTGATCCGTCGTGTCCGTGACCTTGAACGGCGTCAGAGCGTAGTTCACGAGCGCTTCGCGACCGAAGTACGCCAGCGCCTCACGGCCGTTGATCGTGACCTTGCCGGTGCCGGGAACGAGACGCACGCGAGCGACGGCGTTCTTACGACGGCCGGTGCCGTAGTACAAAGCTTCACCTGCCATTGTTTAACCCTCCATCTTGATCTCGCGAGGCTGCTGAGCCATGTGCGGATGCTCCGCGCCGGTGTACACCTTGAGCTTCTTGCCCATGGCGCGGCCGAGCGTGTTCTTCGGCAACATGCCCTTCACGGCGTGCTCGATGACGCGCTCGGGATGCTTGGCCATGGCCTCTTCGAAGGTCTCGGACTTCAGGCCGCCCGGGAAACCGCTGTGGCGGTAGTAGCTCTTCGTCTGAGCCTTCGTGCCCGTCACGCGGATCTTGTCCGCGTTGATGATGACCACGAAGTCGCCGGTGTCGACATGCGGCGTGTACTGCGGCTTGTGCTTGCCCTTGAGAATCTGAGCGGCCTTGGCAGCGACGCGACCGAGAACCTGGTTCTCAGCGTCGATCAAGACCCATTCGCGCTCAACTTCGTTGGGCTTCGCGTAATACGTCTTCACTATCTTCCTCCAAAAATCTTGTCCTACCCCGCCGTGCGGGGCGGGTCTCCGTCGCCTGTTGGCGGCTCGAACGATGCCGGGCCGACCGCGATGCGGCGAATGATCGGTTTCAAAAGTGCAGGTCGATCGGATGCCGGGTTCCTACGCCGACGCGCAACCTCGGGTCTGGACTCCCTCGTTCGCGCTTCCGCTTCTCGCTGCATGCACGGGGCTTTCGAAAGCGAACCTTTGCATTGTAAACAGCCAGAGGTCGCGAAGTCAACGAAAAACCGCAACGTTGCGCGCGATCTGCATAAAGAGTTCGAAAGTTCCGCCTCGTGGCGCACGCGCGCTTCGCGTGCAACGCCCGACTACGACCGCTACGTCGGCCTGCTCATCGACGAAGCCGTCGAGTACAACAAACAGCATCCGAAGACGTACAACTTGGAGGAAGCGAAAGTGGAAGTGCGCCGCAGGGTTGCGGAGAAGCTGGCCGACCATGAACTATGAAATCGAATTCGCAGAAGAAGCTATCGAGGACCTCTCGTTCTTGTCCGTCTACGAGATCCAATTCACGTTTTCGCCAGACCTCGCACAAGACCGCATCGACAAGCTCATGGAGTCCGTTGACCACGCTCTCAGCACCTTCCTTGCGCGCAACCCCGAGAAACCGTACGTGTTCACCGAGGCGTTGCGCTGGAAACTCGTCGTCGGGAAATACGCCGCTTTCTATTGGGTCGACGAGACCGAGGGCATCGTTCATGTCGAGGGCATCGTTCATGTCGAGCGCATCGTTCACTCAAAAGCCGATTTCACCCGCATCCACTTCGGCAACTGAGCAGCAACTCGAACGGATGCTCTAACCTCTATTTGGCGCATAGCGCCCGCCCCCCCCCCCATCGAAGGGTCTCCCTCCTCCATGGAGCGCCGTTGCACAAGGGCGCTTTCGCGCCCGGTCGCTCCGGCCGTGCCGTTTCCACCTCCCGATGTGCGGCAAAACCGTCGTTTTGGCAGCCGGAGCTCCCGGTTTTCCGCCGCGGAAAAACCCGACCTGGGGTTTTGCCGCCCGAAACCGTGGCGGCGGTGCCCTGTCACGGCGAAATCCGGGGAAGGACTGCCAAAACGACGGTTTTGCCGCACATCGGGAGGTGGAAACGTGACGGCACTCCTGCTTCCAACAGATGCCTCGACCGTTAGCGGAGGCATGGAACTCGATCCGGAATCATGCGCCAAACGGGGAGCTAGAACGGATGTTTCACGTGAAACATCCGGCGTGGAAGCGGCAAAGTGCGCGGCGGGAGCGGAGCGAGCGGGAAGCGGAAAAGCCCTGCGCCGGGAGGGAGGGGCGCAGGGCTCGGGGAGGGTTGCAGCGAGAGCGCTCCCACGGGACATAGACGGTGCATCGCACGCCGCACGGGTCAATCCTATGGGGCGCTCGGGCGCATGCATGATCCGTCGCGCCGCCGGGATGCCCCCGCAGAGCGCTTGGCGGGCGCATGATGCGCCCGCCCCGCGGGAGCGCTCCCGCGGGGCACTGGGGATCTTACGCGCCGGCCAGCTCGTGACCCAGCAGGTAGCCGTAGGTGATGCAACGGCCATGGCTGTTGCCGGCCACGTTGATGGGATAGTCGACGGCGCAGATATCGCCCTGCACGTTGCCAAGCGCGTACAGGCCCTCGATGGGCGCGCCTTCGGCATCGAGGCACTTGAAGTCGTTGTTCGTGCGCAGGCCGCCGGGGATGGCCAGCAGCGCGGGACCGACCTTGAGCGCGTAGAACGGTCCTTCCTTCACCGGGGTCAGGAACACGGGCTTCTTGTAGTAGTCGGTGTCCTCGCCCGCTTCGCACATGCCGTTGTAGCGTTCCACCGTGGCCTTGAGCACGGCCGCGTCGCAGCCGATCTGCTTCGCCAGCTCGTCGAGGGTATCGGCCTGGTAGGCGTTGCCCTGCTTGATGTACTCGGGGATCTGCGTCTCGAAGTACTGGGGAGCCAGTTCAAGGTCGCTGCCATAGGGGCGGAACGAATCCCAGAACATGCCGCCGCCGTACGGCAGGCCGTTCACCAGGTCGGTCTTCCAGTTGGCATCGAAGATGGACCACGCTTCGCCGTTCGGCTGGCGGTTGATGGCCAGCGACTTGCCCTGCACCCAGGTGTCCTCGCACATGAAGCGCTCGCCGTTGTCGTTCACGAACAGGAACGGGCCGTGGAACCAGCAGAACGCCTGCGGATGCATCATCGTGGGCAGCGGCAGGTCCTGCAGCTGCGCGCCGACCCACATGCCCATCTTGTGGCCGTCGCCCGTGTTCACGCCGAAGGGCGTGTACTGGCTGCGCGGCTGGCCGTACTCGGCGCAAATGGGAGCGTACGCCTTCACCATATCCAGATCGCCGCCAATGTCGCCCGTGCACAGCACCACACCCTTGCTGGCGTTGTACTGCACGTAACCGTCCTTGCTCTCGCAGATGCAACCGGTCACCTTGGAGCCGTCCTTCACCAGCTGCACGGCCGGGGAGTCGAACACGAACTCGGCGCCGTCCTTCACAGCATCGTTGTAGCACAGCTCGGCGCCGGCGAAGCCCGTCGAGGTGAGGCCGGCCTCCTCGGGAATCATGAGCATGTGGTAGCCCGGCTGCTCCGCGTACACGTCGTCATGGCTGTAGAACGCGCCCACCATGGCCGATCCGCCCAGCGCCTCGGCCTTGGCCAGCAGCCAGTTGGACGCCTCTTCGGAGTTGTTGAAGAACTTCACGATGAGGTCCTCGCTCGCGCGGCTGGCGCACTGGGCGATCCAGTGCTGCTTTGCGTTCACGCGGTCCACCTTGATGCCCAGCTCGTCCATGTAATGCGAGTTGATGGCGCCGAATCCGCCGCCGCGGCCGTTCCAGCTGGACGTCTTCTCGACCACGGTCACCTTGCCGCCCTTCTCGGCCGCCGCCGCAGCGCACGCGCAACCGGCCAGGCCCGCGCCGATGACGAGGATGTCGGTGTCCACCGTCGACTTGACGTCGGTGATAGGCTCGGGAGCGATCTCCCAGGAGTACTTCGCGTCGCCCGCGGCCGCGGGCGCGTCGCCGCCGGACTTCGCGTCGGCGCCCGAGCTGGCCGCAGGCGAGCAGCCGGCCAGGCCCGCCGCGCCGGCCGCGACTGCCGCGGTGGCGCCTAAGCCCAGAAACGCTCGACGAGACAGCCCGTTCTTCATGATATCGGTCATGGAAAACCCCTTCCTTCGATACGCGGAGTCCCTCGCCCCGCTTGCCTGCAATCCTGAATCAACCGATGCCCGCGGGTATCTGGCGAAGCGGCCCATTTTCGCCGCTGCCCCCAACATGGGCCATTGCGGCCCATACCGCGACCTGGGACGATGCAGAGCCCACCGCTCATATGCATATTCCCGCTTGCGCTCCCCCACCTGTTTTGCTAGGTTTGAAGCCACGCAACGAGGGAGGGAACGGGGAGCGATGCGTACGAAACGGCAGGACGACGCACATGCGGGTTTTTCCGGCTGGCGTTTGCTGGGGCTTGGGTTCTGGCAAGCATGGTGGATGATCAGCATGTGCACCGACGTGCTGCTGCCCACCACCGACCGCTACCCGTTCGCAGGCAACACCACGCTGTGGGTGCTCGTGCTGACCACCATCGGGTACCTCGTGACGGTGGCGCTCGCGCGGCGGCTCTCCCCCTTCCTCGCGCACCGGGCCAGCTTCATCGCCGCAGGAGGATTGACCGCCGCAGGAACCGTGACGCTGCCCGTCGCGCTGACGATCGGCTCGGGAATGCCCGGATTCGCCGCCTTCGTCGCCGGCACCGTATCGCTGTCGCTGGGCAACGCGCTGCTGCTCATCATGTGGGGCGAGCTGTGGAGCGCCCTGGCCACCGGGCGTGTGGGGCGGCACCTGTACGTGTCGTACACGTTCGCGTTCGTGCTGTTCTTCATCGCCTACGCGCTGCCCGAGGCGGTGGCCGTGGCGTTCACCGCCGCGCTGCCCATCGTGTCGGCCGCAGTGCTGGTAGCCTGCAAGCGCGAGCCGCGCCGCGAGCCCTCGGTGCTACCGCTGGACGTGCGCACCATTCCCGTGGCGCGCATTTTCGCCTGCATCCTCGTGATCAGCGTCGTGTACGGCGCTTCGCAGGGCATGGTGAACACGTTCGCCGAAGGTGATGCGACGTTCACGGCGAAGGCGCTGGTGCTGGCGGGCTGCGCGCTGGCGGCCATCACGCTGTCGATGGTGGTGGCGCCCTCGGCCGCTGAGCCCATCTCGCTGTACCGACCCGTCATCCCCGCCATGGTGGCAGGCCTCATCCTGCTTCTGCTGCTGCCCGCGCCGTTCCGGTTTTTGGGCGCGGGGCTGGTCATCATGGGCGTGTACTGCCTCGACATGTTCATGATGCTGGTGTCCACCGACGTGGCGTTCCGCGGACGCATCCCCGTGGCGCTGTCGTTCGGGCTGGTCATCCTCTGCGCCCGCACCGGCACGCTCATCGGCTCGTTCGCCGCCGACCAGCTTCTGCACGCGGAGCTGTGGTCGGAGGCGCTGCGCTCCGAGGTGTTCCTCGTGGGCGTGCTGGCGCTCGTGCTGGTAGGCATGCTGTTCTTCACGCAGACCGACGTGCAGAAGCTCTACGCCACCTCTCCGGCAGAAGCCGTCGATGCAAGCCTGGAGCAGAAGTGCGCCGCCATCGCGCGGATGTGCCGCCTGACGAACCGCGAGGCCGAGGTCCTAGCACTGCTGGCCCGCGGGCGCACGGTGCGCTACATCTGCGACGAGCTGTCCATCGCGCAGGGCACGGCGAAGCACCACGTGAGCAGCATCTACCGCAAGGTGGGCGTGTTCGACCGCCAGGGGCTGCTGGACACCATCGAACAAGGCGGCGTGGGGAAACCGGGATGGGAGTGACGGCCGGACGCTAGGACGCCTCGGCTCGATCGCAGAAGAACGCGTAGGAGCCGCCGCCCGCGCGTTTGGCGCGATACAGAGCCCTGTCGGCGTTTCGGTACAGCTCCTCGTAGGTGGCACCGTCCTGCGGATACAGAGCGATGCCCAGGCTGATGGAGACCGGCCCGTAATCCGCCTCGCCGCCGGCCGCCTTGCTCACCGCCGCGCACATGCGCTTCGCGATCGTCTCCACGAGCGACCGCGTCGAAATGCCCCGCAGACACACCATGAACTCGTCGCCGCCCACACGTCCCACCAGGTCGCCGTCGCGAACGGCACCCGTCATGCCAGCCACCGACTCGACGATCACGCGATCGCCGGCCACGTGGCCGTACCGGTCGTTCGTCATCTTGAAGCGATCGAGGTCGGCCATGATCAGCGCATGACCGCGACCGGCCTCGGCCCGCTCGATGAGCCGCGCGCATTCGTCTTCGAACGTCGCGCGGTTCAGCACGCCCGTAAGCGCATCTCGCTCGGCGCGCACTTTCTGCTCCCGTTCGCGCTCGAACTGTTCGGTGGTGTCGCCGAACGCGACAACAGCGTACACCGGGCGGCCTTCGCCGTCGAACACCAGCGAGTAATCGATCTGAAACCAGCGAAAACGCCCCGTATCGAAGTCTTTCATGCGCAGCGTGGCCGACCCGCACGGCTCCCCCGCCTGCATCTCTCTATACAGACCCAGGAGCAGATCCTCGTGCTCGGGCGCCACTACGCTTGCGGCGATGATGCTTTCTGGCACATCCGGCATGCGCACAGGCGCCCGCAAGAAACCCTCGACCGCCCCCTGCATGATGAGCGTGCGGTCGGCAAGATCATACGTGGCAATGTTCCTGCCGCTCATCCGAGCAGCGATGCGAAACGCATCCTCGCTCATACGCAGGCGCTCGGAGGTGTCCATCCACGAGCCGACGTCCAGCACGAGGCACGTGACGACTCCGCGCTGCGCATCGTGCCGGCACCGCGCCATCGTCCAAAGCAACGCGCCCGTCGCCGTCTCCTGCTTGACCTCGATCTCGAATTTGTCGATCCCCGCTTCGATATGCGTACGCAGTTGCTCGCAGAAGTCGCGCCAGCCACGCGATTTCTGCACGTCGAACGGATAGCGCTCGTCGGCGCCCCGGCGTCGGTAGCCTAACAGGTTGAAGAACTCGTCGTTGGCGTACAGCGGCTCGATCGAACCCGCCTCGTATCGCACGCGGGCCAGCCCTGCAGGGACTTCGGAGTCGCTCATCGTATCGTAAAGCAGTTCGCTCATAAAAGCAGTATACCCCCCCCCCAGGTCAAGGTAGCAACAGCAACCTTGACCTGAAAGCGCTACGCTACGGATGAGGGGCGATAAGGGAACTGCAGACTGCAAGGATCGCGGCCGGCAATTACCCGACGCGGTAGATTGCGCAGTTGTTAGGGGTTTCGTACATGTCCACCTGGGACACCGGAAGGCCCTGCTTCACGAGTCGTTCGCAAGCGTAGCGCGCCAAATTCTCGGCCGTGGTCCGGAACGGCAGAACGGTCAGATCGAAACCCTCGGTTTCAAGTGCGGCCAGCGTGGCGTCAGCCAGCGATCCCTCCTCCACGAGGAAGGTGTGGTCCAGCTCTTCGGCCAGATCGCGCACCGCGCGCTTGAACACGCCGAAATCAACCACCATGTCCTTCATCGTGCCGTCGGCTTGGAGGTCTGCCGTTTCGAGGTACACCACCATACGCCACCGGTGGCCGTGCAGGTTCTCGCACTTGCCGTAGTAATCGGTCAGGAAGTGGGCCGAGTCGAAGCTGGCCTCGGTTTTCAGTCCGTACATGATGGCTCCTTTGCATGGCCGCTGTGTTCGCCGCCATGATAGCACACTCGCGTGATCGCATCCCACCTGTGCGCATAGCACAAATGTTTCACGTGAAACATCCAAGAAGAGGGAGGGGACGGAGCATGCTTCCGGGGAACCGCGCCGTGTCGTCGCGCGCTGGATTCGTTTCGCCACGTTGCGGATCGACACGTTGAGCATCTAGCGCTTTTTCGAATCTGCGCTTGACGGAAGCGCACTGCTCGGATATATGTTATCCGAAGCTAACTTATAGACCCCGCACGAGCATGCGGAAGCGCAACTTAAGGGAGGCCGCATGGAAGAGACCGAACAAACGCTATCGCCCTGCGAGGCATTCGAGCGCAAGCTGGTGCACCATTGCACCCCCACGCTCGCTGCGCTCAAGCCCGCGAACCTGTTCACCTGCCGCAGCACCCTCTCCCCCGCGACGGACCGGTTCGCGCAGAGCCCGACTGCGGCCGCCTTGCGCGATGATCAGCTGTCCGTCGCGCTGCGCTCCTGCCGCGCCAAGCTGGCGCCGCACGGCGTGCGCATCGAGGTGCTGGCCCGTCGCACCAGCGGGGCTCTCGTATACGTGTACCGCCCGCGGCTGCTCACGCGCGCCATCCAACAAGAGAAGGTGGCCGCTTTCCTGGTCGCCGAAGGTTACGACCCCACCTCCCTGTCGGCATGCATCGAGAAGCTGCACAAGCGCATCTGCGGCACCGATCTGCAAAGCCAGTTGACGGGGCGTTGCTCGTTCCCGCATGAAATCGGTTTCTTCCTGGGCTATCCCTACGAGGACGTCGTCGGCTTTATCGACAACGAGGGAAGGAACTTCCTATGCAGTGGATGCTGGAAGGTATACGCGAAGGAGCGCGACGCGCAAACCTGCTTTTGCTGCTACAAGAATTGCACCACCATGTACCAGCAACTGTTCGACGAGGGCGTCTCTATCGAATGCCTCGCGTCGGTGGACGAGGACTTCCCCGCCGCCGAGGCGTTCCGCGCGACCGGCTAGCACGCGCTCAGGCGACAGGCGGAGTGAAACTCTGTCGAGCGGGGTGCGCGGCGCGGCTTCGCCGCTCACCCCGCTCGACAGAGAGCGCATGCGGCATACGTCGACACGAAGGAGAACCTATGAGCAACGTTGCAATCGTTTACTGGAGCGGCACCGGCAATACCGAGGCCATGGCCGACCTCATCGCGCAGGGCGTGCGCGCGGCGGGAGGCACAGCCGATCTCGTCCACGCTACGGACTTCGCCGCCGCGCGCGTGGAGAACTATGACGCCCTTGCCTTTGGCTGCCCCGCCATGGGCAACGAGGAGCTGGAAGATATGGAGTTCCTCCCGATGTACAACGAGGTAGAACCCCATTTGACCGGCCGCAAGGCGGTGCTGTTCGGCTCGTACGAGTGGAACGACGGAGAGTGGATGGAGCTGTGGGAGAAGCGAGCCGAAGAGGCCGGCGTCGATGTGGCCGACTCCGTGATCGCCTACGACTATCCCGACGATGAGGCCAGCGCCGAGTGCTTGCGCATCGGAGGCCTGTTGGCCGGTTAACAGGCGCACAACCGCCCGGAGCGCGTCGAATCTGCGCACCGGGCGGTTTTCGATACCGCGATCACGATTCACGCGGCCATGAACTCCGCCACGTCCGCGAGCGGGCTGACAGCGCCCTCGTCGTTCACCGAACGGACGAGCAGCCGATAGAGCCCGGGTCGTTCAGGCGTGTACGAGAACGTCCAGTGCACCCAGAGCTCGTCGGTGGAATCCGATACGTCATAGGTGGTCCAGTGCTCGCCGTCGTCCAGCGAGAACTGGACCGACACGATCTGCCTTCCGTAGTCCTCGGCATAGCCGCTGAACGTCACCCGCTTTCCCACGGACACCTGCATCGGAGCGATCATCGTCTTCCCCTAACCCTGCGTTCCTGCAAGCACGCCCGCGTTAGGGCTGTTAGGATGCTCGTCGGCCACGCCCGGAGCCTCAGGAACGACCTCTTCGGTGGACACCACGATCTCCACGACGTCGCGCACGAAGTAGTTCGCCGGCGTCTTCGTCATCCACAGCTGGTTGCTGCCCCCTACCGAGGCGGACAGGTCCTCGTCGTTGATCTCGTAGCTCAGCACCGCATGGCGACCGACCACGTAGCCTAGAGGAAACGTCTGTCGCGTGCCGTCGGCCGACACGAACGTCACCGCGTTCGCGCCCGGTTCCGCGCCCGCCTTCGCCAGCAAATGCTCTACCGGGATGCCCGTCACGCCGGCGGTTACGATGGCGCGCCCGCCGGCAGGATTGCCGCCGCACGTGCAGGTCATGACCTTGCTGGTTGATTCCTCGTTGGCAAGGTCGCCGACCGATGCGGTGAACGCCGACTCCACGTCGCCCGACACGCTCAGCTGCCAGCCCAGCGGGTTGTCGGCGACAAGCGGCACGGTAGCGCCGCAGATGGCCTGCGACACGCGTTGGAAGAAGTTCTTGATCACCTCGTTGGAGGTGATGGCGGTCTGATCGAACGAGAACTCGCCCTCCACCTGAGCCTGCATGACCTGCGGGCTTTTCACTGCAGTGCTGTTCGTTGCGGCTTCGGTGCCGTCGGCGGCCAAAGACCCGTCGACGGCAGGCTCTCCGGCCAACGCCACCGCCGGAGCGCCCGCCATGGAGGCGACCATGGTGAACCCTGCGAGGGCAGAAATCGTGGCACGACCGCGTTGCGTCGTTGTTTTCATTATCGCACCCCCTACTCTACCGTGAACATGAATTGGGTGTTGTACTGGCACACGCGGTCGGCGCCTTCGGGCGTGACGCTGGTGGTGCGGATGTCGAGCAGATACGCACCGGGCGCAGGCGGCGTGAAGTCCATCCGCCAGTAGGTCCAGAAATCGGCGTTGTTGTCAGGCGTGTCCATCGTGGTCCACGTCTCGCCATGGTCGAAGGAGAACTCCATCTTCTTAATGGGCTCGTCCCAAGCATCCGCGAAGCCCTCGAGGTGCACGGTCTTCGCCGCATCGCCCGACAGCACGATGCCGGTAGGATAGTTCAGCACGCCGCTGTTGGGTTTGGAGTAGATCTCGCCCGTGCGGTCGTCGGTGAACTGGCCCACGTACAGCTGCGAATCGATCTCGTCCTCGGGCAGGGTCATGAACATGAGGTTGGAGATGCGCTTGGTGAAGTTGCCGCCGGACGTCTTGTACACCCAGATCATGCAGGGGTAGCCCTGCGAGTTGGGCAGCAGCTCGCCGTCCATCTTCGTCACGATGAGGGCATCGTTCTCAAGCAGCCAATCGATGCCCATCTGCGCGTAATCGTAGCCGTCGCTGCCGATGGGACTCACCACGTTGGCGCCCGCCTTGGGCTTGGCGTAGTCGATGATGGCCTTCAGCGGAATGCCCTCGACCTCGCTCTGCATGATGGTGGCCTGGCCTACGCCGTTGATGGTGCAATCCATTTTCATAACTTGCTTCACGGTGCCGAACTTCTGCTCCATCTCGGGAAGCGTCATCTCGACAGGGTTCTCGCAATCGCCGTCGATAGAGACGACCCAGTTCTCGTAGATGGACTTATCCTGCTTGGAATCGTCGGTCAACCACTGGCTGGGCTCGTCTTTCACGGTCTTGAAGATGCGGTTTTCAGCCGGCGTGACCGTGGTCTGATCGTAGGAGACCGACGCCTTCAGCTCGTCGGCCTTCACGTCGGTGATGCCCTTGTACAGGTCGTACTTGACCTCGTCCCAGCGATCGAACACGCCGGTGTCGGGGTTGATGTAGTGGCACGACTGGCAGTTGCCGTCGTCGTCGTTCAGGAACATCGTGCTGTTCATATGCAGCGTGTGAATGGCATCGGCCAGCTTATGCCCCGAATACGAGTCGGAGTGGCACGCGATGCAGTTCTGATAGCCCTGCTCGGTGGGATACCCGAAGAAGATCAGGCGATGGTACGTAGGCAGGCTCATCAGCGCGTTCTCCAACGTGTGGCACGATGTGCACCCGCGTTTGTCGGCATCGAGGTACGTATTGTTCCATCCCAGTTCATCGGCAGGGACCGGTTGCACGAGGTTGCCGTTGCGGTCGGTATAGCGACGCGGCGCCTTCGCCTTCGCGTTGGCCTCGTTCTTCTCGGTGTTCTTGTAGAAGCCGGGGAGCGCGGCCACGTTGTCGATGAAGCGGCCTTCCGTGGGGAACCCGCTGTACGCCGCCAACTCGTCCACGCCGTCGCCGGCCTTCTCGCTTGCGGCGCTTTCCGCCTTTTTCTCAGGCGCTTTCGCGTCGTCGTTCGCGGCCTTCGGGCTGCAGCCCCATGCTGCGAACGAAGCCACTAGCGCAATCGCCAGCAGCGCAACCAGCACTTTCGTCTTGCTTGGACCGTGCGAGCACGATTGCCCGCTCATGATGCGTTTCATTGACCCTCCTTTGACAATGGAATCGGCCGTGCCCTTCCGAAATCCTCCTTCCCCTTCGCCCTCCGTCACTCGTCGTTCGAGCGGCGACGCCTCCGCGGACCGTCACAGTCGGCGATAGGCGTGCGCCGGAAGTCGTAATGCTCGATATAGGTCTTGTCCAGCAGGGACTTTTCATAGAATCCCACGCCCCGGTTATACTCAGCAGCAATGTCGTCCGGGCTTTTGCATTCGTCGCGCAGCGCCCCGTCCTCACGGTAGTATCGGTGAAGGGCTTCGGCGCAGCGCTCCCTCACATAGGTTGCGAACACATCCTCGAACTCGTCCGAGGCCACGAAGAAATGACGGATCCCGTCATCGTGCTGACGAAGGAAACCCTGATCGAGCAGACGGGCGAAATCGCTGCGCGCACACGGATACGACACGTCGTAACGCTGCGCATGGATGCCGTAGGTGAATTCCGCATTACTGTGCAACACGGCCTCCAGCAGCACTTCCTTCTGGCGGAAGTTCATGCTCTCGTCGGAATCGATGATGATGCGAAAACGTTCTCGACGGCGCGCCATGCCGTCCAGCTTGGTCATGACCCATCGCTGCCCCTCGACGAGCATCTGCACCGCCCGCTCGAAGAAGAGCGTCCAATCGCAGAAGCCATCGCACGGCACCACCAGCTCTTCGGGCACAAAGGGCGAATCGCAGACGCGATCGTCGTCATCAAGCGGGAACAACAGCTTGACGACGGGAACATGCGCCGAGAAATGATAGCCGGCACGATGCAACACGATGAAGTACAGCAAATAGGCGAGAACACCGTTCCCGGCAGAGAACAGGTGGAACGCTTTGAAATAGCAAAGCGCTATCAAAGCATCCACTAAAGTATGGCCACCGTCGGGCGCGCACACGTGAGCGCAGAACGACTCCAGCGCCTTCGCGCGCAGCTCATCCGCCGCGCTCTCGCCGCAGCCCTCGATCTCGCGCACCTCCTTGATGGAGATGCCTTCGACGAGCCGTTCGTGCAGACGCTCGATGAACGCTACGGTGAACGGCCCCTCCCGGTAGTCCTCGATGCTTATCAGTATCTTGCCGGCATTCGATACCAGCAGCTCGATGCCGTTGGCGGGCTCGCGCGCCTGCACGCACACGCGCCTGAGCCTCACCGCGTCGAGCTCGGCGTTCTCCAGACGAACCGCGCGCACCACTTCGTCGGCCGCAAGGTTCAACTCGAAGTGACCACCCTCGGGATGGCTCAAAATGCACCCGTAATGCACGGCCAATCCCTCGTTAACTTGGAACTCTTCAAGCAGCTTGCTCAAACGCCAAGTGGGGGCGTACCAGTTGCCCGAAACGGATCGAACGTCGGCCGGCCCCTCCGCAACCGCCTCGAAGGGGACGGGCAGCACGCGACCTTGGCATCGGCGCAGGTTGTTGAGCGCGAACCAACACAGCGACAGGTCCTCCTGACGCACGTTGAGCTCGGCCGCCAACGACTCGAGCGTCGGCGCCTTCTTCGCAGCCAGCGCCAAAGCGTTGCCCAACAGCGAGAAATCGTCCATTATGAGCTTCTTCATCATGAGCACCCCTCCCGGCCCTCACGTGCATGTTCGCAGATGCGGCGCATGCACTTCAAGGCATCGAGACGCGACTAGAAACTATTTACCACCGGACGTGAAAGGGCTTGCGTTTCGTGGAAAAGCGAAAAGCCCGCGCGCTGGGAAGCGAGCGGGCTCGAATGTCCGCGGCCGCGAGAGCGAACCGCATTTGGTCAGGTATTTCGTTCGTTATCGTAGCGCATATAACCGGGCACCCTATCCACCTTGCGCATCTCCACCAGGTCGCCCGCGCCGTAGCGGACGTACAGCGCTCCCGCCCCCTGGGCATCGGAGTACGCAAGATGGACCCAGCCGACCCCGTTGCCGCTCTCGTCTTCCAGCACGTAGATGTTCGGATCGACGGTTTCCTTGAACGCGCCTTTGACATGCGCGCCCGGAGCCTTCGACGCTTCCCACGAGGGCTCGCCGTCGAGCGTCTGAAATGCGATGGTGCCGATGCCGTCCCGGCCGGGATCCCCCTGATAGGTGCCTCTCAGCTCGAACCCTTCGTCGATGCCTCGTCGCATGGCGTTTGAATCGCCCACGGCATTCGCAACCGCGAAGATGCCGACCAGCAGCAACGCTCCCGCCACGCCTATGCCAACGCGCACGAAAAGCTTCTTGCGTTCCATGGGGCACCTCCGCGACCGAATTCCAAACCGGCTTTTCCGCTGGGGCTTCTCTGCGGGTCAGTTTACCATGCTTCGCTACACGGCCGCCAGCGCCTGGTCGATGTCGGCGACGAGGTCCTCGGTGGCCTCGATGCCGCACGACAGGCGGATGAGGTCGGGCGTGATGCCCGCGGCCGCAAGCTCCGCGTCGTTCATCTGGCGATGCGTCGCGTTGGCCGGATGCAGCACGCAGGTGCGCGCATCGGCCACGTGCGTGGCTATCTGCGCCAGCTTGAGGTTCGCCATGAACGTCTCGGCCGCGGCGCGCCCGCCGGCCACGCCGAAGCTCACCACGCCGCTGGCGCCGTTCGGCAGGTACTTCTGCGCCAGCTCGTACTGGTCGTCGCCCGGCAAGCCGGGGTAGCGGACCCAGGCGATCTTCGGATGCGTGGCCAGATGCTGCGCCAACGCCAGGCCGTTCTTGCTGTGCTGCGCCATGCGCAGGTGCAGGCTTTCCAGCCCCAGATTGACGAGGTAGGCGTTCTGCGGCGACTGGATGGCGCCGAAGTCGCGCATGAGCTGGGCCGTCGCCTTCGTGATGAACGCGCCGCCCAAGCCGAAGCGCTCGGTGTACGTCACCCCGTGGTAGCTTTCGTCGGGCTCGCACAGGCCGGGGAACTTGTCGGCATGCGCCGTCCAATCGAACTTCCCGGAGTCCACGATGGCCCCGCCCACGCTGGCGCCATGGCCGTCCATGTACTTCGTGGTGGAGTGCGTCACGATGTCGGCACCCCACTCGATGGGGCGGCAGTTCACCGGCGTGGGGAACGTGTTGTCCACGATCAGCGGCACTCCGTGCGCGTGCGCGGCGGCGGCGAAGCGCTCGATGTCCAGCACGGCCAGCGCCGGGTTCGCGATGGTCTCGCCGAACACGGCCTTCGTGTTCGGCCGGAACGCGGCCTCCAGCTCCTCGTCGGTGCAGTCGGGCGAGACGAACGTGCATTCCAGGCCCATGCGCTTCATGGTCACGGCCAGCAGGTTGTACGTGCCGCCGTAGATGGCCGAGCTGGCTACGACATGATCGCCCGCGCCGGCGATGTTGAACACGGCGAAGAAGTTCGCCGCCTGGCCCGACGATGTGAGCATGGCCGCCGTGCCGCCCTCGAGCTCGGCGATCTTGGCCGCCACGAAGTCGTTCGTGGGGTTCGCCAGGCGCGTGTAGAAGTACCCGGCCTCCTCGAGGTCGAACAGGCGGCCCATGTGCTCGCTCGTGTCGTACTTCCAGGTGGTGGACTGGTAGATGGGAATCTGACGCGGCTCGCCGTCGCCGGGACGGTAGCCGCCCTGTACGCAGGTGGTGCTGATGGATTCGCTCATGGATGCTCCTTGTTGCGGGATTGCGGATTGCGCTCTTGCGATCCGGCTCATTATGCCATCATGGTTTACGCGACGGTAGTTCTATCTTCCGATAGCATGTTATCGATAATTCAGATAAACCGGTCATCTGATTAAAAGGTATCATGATACAGACCGTTACGACCGGCACCAGCGTGCCCGCGCGATACCGCGACGATCTACGAAATGCGAGGTTTCCCATGCCCATCAGAATCCCCGACTCCCTGCCCGCGACCGAGGTGCTCGAGGGCGAGAACATCTTCGTGATGACCGAGTACCGCGCCATGCACCAGGACATTCGCCCGCTGAAGGTGCTGCTGCTCAACCTCATGCCCACGAAGATCGTCACCGAGACGCAGATCATGCGCAAACTGTCGAACACCCCGCTGCAAATCGAGGTGAGCCTGCTGCAAACGGCCAGCCACGAGGCGAAGAACGTGTCCGAGCAGCACCTCGACACGTTCTACACCACCTTCGACGAGATCAAGGACCAACGCTTCGACGGCATGATCATCACCGGCGCGCCGGTTGAGCTGCTCGACTTCGAGGACGTGGATTATTGGGACGAGCTCGCGCGCATCATGGACTGGTCCGCCACGAACGTGCACTCCACCTTCCACATCTGCTGGGGCGCGCAGGCCGGCATCTACCACCATTACGGCATTCCCAAGTACGAGCTGGAGAACAAGCTGTTCGGCGTGTTCGACCACGAAGTGGTGAAGCCGTCGTCGCCGCTGGTGCGCGGGTTCAACGACTCGTTCCGAGCGCCGCACTCGCGTTACACCGAGGTGCACGCTGCCGACATCGAGGCGCACCCCGACCTCGAGCTGATCGCCGTCTCCGACGAGGCCGGCGTCTACATCGCGAAGAGCACCGACAGCCGGCATTTCTTCGTGTTCGGCCACCCCGAGTACGACGCCGACACGCTCATGGCCGAGTACGAGCGCGATATCGCGAAAGGCCTGGACATGCCGCTGCCCCGCCACTACTTCCCGAACGACGACCCCGCGCAGACACCGCGCGTCACCTGGCGCGCGCACGCGCAGCTGTTGTACACGAACTGGTTGAACTATTATGTGTACCAGACCACGCCCTACGATTTGGCGAAAGTAGGCACCGAAGAGGATAGCGTCCATGAGTGATTCCCAGCGCAAACCGCGCTACATCCTGCGACCGGTGGTGACGCCGGTCGCAGACGCGCAAGCGTCGGAAAGCGCAGATCAAAAGCCCGAAGCGACAGCCGACCCGTTCCTGCGCCCCGCCCAGGAAGACGACGACGGCTACGACCCGTTCAGCGACCGCCCGCCAACCCCCGAGCCGACCTTCCAGGAAGACCCTTGGCGATAAGAGAACTTCCTCTTTCATTTGATCCTCGATTATGCTCTTTTTTCAGCTGTTTTTTATGCTATAATATCGGCATAGATAGCAACCGGAGAAAACCGAAAGGAGGAATCGCCATGCCCCTCACAGTCAAGGCATCGGAAGCCCGCGCGCAATTTCCGACCATTGCAAAGCGCGTGTATGAGGACAATATCGAGGTAACGGTCATCAAGGGAAGCAAACCCTATGTAAAAATCGTTCCCATCGACGACAATGCCTCGGACGGCGAGAATGGAACCATGTATTTAGATGCATACTTGGAAGCTGCGGACGAGTACCGCGATTTGTTTGAGGCTCTGTCGAAATGAGCGGGCGCGATCCTTCTCCCATACCCAAGCATATCGTGCTCGCCATTCATGAAGACCAACTGAAACGTAACGGAGGAATGCCAGGAGTTCGCGACGAAGGGCTTCTTGATTCGGCTCTAGCTCAGCCTTTCGCCTCTTTCGGAGGACAAGATCTTTATCCTTCCGTGCATGAGAAAGCGGCTCGATACGGCTACGGGGTCATCAAGAACCACCCCTTCGCCGACGGAAACAAGCGAACGGGAACGGCTCTCATCATCGCCTTCCTACACGGTAACGGAGTAAAGTTCAAGCCTCGTACGCAGGACTTCTTCGACACCGTCATCGCCGTCGCGAACGGTACTATGAGTTACGACGAGCTTGTCGCCTGGATCGAGAAGCAGATCTAGCGGGAACAAAACGGGGGGCGCTTCAAGTCGAAGCACCCCCCCCCCGCCTCTTTTAGTTCCAACCGAGGAACGTGTCGACGTCCAAATCCTCGAAGGTCGTGATGAACCGCTCGGCCTCGGCTGCCAGCTGCTCGCACGTGCCCGAGATATCGCAGTCGTAGATGCCGAGCGTGCGGTAGTTCGCGGCTTTCAGCGTGCGCACGGCGTACACCGAGTCCTCGACGCCCCAGGTAGTGGCAAGCGACGTGCCCATCGTCTCGCGAGCGCGGTCGTACACGGCGGGCTCGCGCTTCGACGCTCCCACGTCGTCAACCGACACGATGGCATCAAGGCACGGCGTGAACCCGCAGCGCTCAAGACCTGCCTGCAAGTACGGCTGAGGGCTGGACGACGCCACGCTCATACGCACCCCGCGCTCGGCCAGCGCCTGCACGAATTCAAGCGCGCCCGGCCGCGCCGCCACGCGCTCACGGTAGAACTCCAGCATCAGCTCGTCCATCATGGCCACCACTTCGTCGCCCGACGCGCCCAAGCCGAAGCGCTCGTGGAAGAACGCGCCGCACTCGGGGATGGTCATCGCAGTCAGCGCGTCGGTGTCGTTCGCCGTCAACGTCACGCCCGCGCGTCGCGCAAGTGCGCTTTCCGCCTCGCGCCACACCATCATCGAGTCAAGCAGCGTCCCATCGCAATCGAAAATAACGCCGATGCGAGATGCGTTCATACGATACCCCCTCAAGGCATGCCGAACGCCGCTAAACCGGCGCCCGGCGAATCGTCTTCTTGTTCCACGAAAGAGTATCAGAAACTTCGCATCCAAGTTTGACCAGGGTCTTGATTTTGCCCAGAGTTAACGCATCCGAGTGCGAGACGGCTACCCAAGATCCTCCACCAGATCGATCAGTTCTTGATGGGTATGGACATCCAGCTTCTGGTAGATATGTTTCACGTGCGCTTTGATGGTGTTGTACGACACGCATAGCTCGTGCTGGATGAACACGCCCGTCCTCCCGCGCGCCAGCAAGCGCAACACCTCGGTCTCTCGCTTCGTGAGCCCCTTCTGCTGCGAGAGGACCTCGCACCGCTCGTCAACGGTCAGAGCCTTCTCCTCGGATACATCGTCTTCATCTGCGCTGTCGACCAAAACAGGCGGAACGCTCTCGCGCACGCCGTTGATGGTTTTCTCGAAACTGAAGTGCTGCAGAAAAACCGACATGACGGCGACCAGGCAAAACACGATGCCAGCCACCGCCAGAACCACCACCTGTACGTCGCTCGTCCAATAGTGGTTCACGAAACGGCCGGCATTGGCCCCTAGGATAACGCCGATGGCATGCATCGCGGAGCCCCAAGCGAACACCGAAACGGCACCATGCATGTTGCGCCGGGCCAACGCTGTGAGCACGATCCACTGGAACACGTCGAACGCGGCGATCCCGCAGCTGATCAAACCGTTCGAGACGGAGAACCGAATCAAGTCCGAAGCGGGCACGAGCAGAAACCCCGCGATCGCAAGCAGCGCGGCCAGCTTCAACAGCGCATCGGTCGTCAACCGGCGGGGAGCGAGGCATGCGATGACAAGAACCACCGCCAAAATCGCGAGGCTCCAGATCGACGTGGCAGGAATGCCCCCGGTTTCCCCGAACGTGAGCATGAAGCCCTGGACCGCGCTGAACAGAAGGAGGCAGACGAACAGTTGATGGCCGAACGGTAAGAACGACGAAGGCTGCGTGATGGCCATATCGTGCGGCGATTCGTCGCGAGAGAGCCGTGCCATTGTTTCCGAAGCAGTCGGATTCGCCAACAACGCAGCTCCCAGCAAGAGGGTGGCATGGGCGGCAAGCGCGAACTCCGAATAGCCCACCGCGATCACCTGTTTCGCACCGGCGCATGCCAGCAATCCCGCCACGATGCAGACGGACGCGAGCTTCGTCGGAACAGAGCACAGGGCTATGCCCACCAGAATCGTGCACGCCCCCTCGGCAACGGATACCAGGCAGGCGCCCGCCAGCATGACGCTCATCGATCCCAGCCGATCACCCGCCCACACGAGCAGCGACCCTCCCATAACCCCGAGGATCGCAATGCCCATGAGCACCTGCCTGCGCAACGCACGCGGACGACGCACCGACACGACGGCGACAGCCACCAGCGCGGCGCCGTTCGCCAACGTGCACAGCTCTCGAATGAAGGACAGCTGCGTGTCGTACAGAGGAAACAGATGCGCGTTCAGCGACCAGCTGCTCAACGTCAGCAACGCCAACGCAAGGCCCTGCGCAAACGAGAACAAGCCCGCCTTCGGCGATGCACCCTTCCCGCCCCTCTGTTCACGCGATCGCAGCATATCCCTATTGTAGCCGAAACCCTTCATTCCCTCAGTGGACAAAACAAGTGTCTCACCTGGCATTACGGAAAAATTACCCACTGAGGGTGATGAAGTTTGCCCACGGCGACCCTAGGATGCACCCTCGAACCGCCGCAGCGCGGAGCACCGCCTGCACAACTCGCGAACAAGGGAGGGACCTATGAGCACCAAACACGCACAGGGCATATCTCGTCGAAGCTTCCTCGCAGGAACAGCCTTGGCAAGCACCGGAGCCGTTTTGGGACTGGCCGGATGCGCGCCGAAGGAGAACAAGGGCGCCGAAACGGCAAATGCGGACATCGCCGACGCATCGTCCGATTGGCTCGGCTCGGAGCCGACCGTTCAGGAAAGCGACATCGTCGAAACCATCGACACCGAATTCCTGATCGTCGGCGCGGGCACAGGCGGCCTATTCGCCGCATGCGCAGCCGGAGAAGAGGGCATCGAGACGTTCGTCTTGGAGAAGTACAACGGCAGCGTCGTGCGCGACGACGTCGGAGGCGTGAACTCTCGCCTCCAGCAGGAAAGCGGATACACGATGGATCTGCAGGAGTACCTGCTCGACATGAACCACTACGCCGCAGGCCAATGCAACCTCAACCTTCATAAGACGTGGTACGAAAAATCGGGCGAAACCATCGACTGGTACGAGACCCTGCTCGACCAGTACGGCGTAAAGCTCTGGCATGAAGCCGCCGAAGAAAAGCACGAGACGAACTACAAGCACTGGGCGACGGGCCATTCGCCCGCCTGGCCGGAAGACGACTCGCTTAACGGGTTCACCGTGCTGTCCGACTACGCCGAGAAGACCGGGCACGTAACGTTCCGCTACAACACGCCCATGGTCAAGCTGGTTATGGAAGGCGACAAGGTGGTCGGCGCCATCGGCAAGGGCGAGAACGGATACGTCCGGGTTAACGCCAGCAAGGGCGTGCTGGTGTCCACCGGCGGCTACGGCATCAACGTCGACATGCAGAAGGCGCTGCAGCCGCACACCACCAGCATATACGGGTTCAACTCCGCGCAGCCGGGCTGCGAAGGCGACGGCATCAAGGCTTGCTTGTGGGCGGGTGCGAAGATGGACGACACGCACTCCAGCATGCTGTTCGATCGCGGCGGCCTTCCGGCCGACTCGCTCGGCGGAGCCGACTGCGGCGTAGGCTCGCTCTTCTGGATGGGAAGCCAGCCTTGGCTGAAAGTGAACCTCGACGGCGAGCGCTTCTGCAACGAATCCGGCACGTACGACTTCGTGCTGCACTCCGACGCCCAGCAGCCGGGCTCCATCCACGTCACGCTTTGGGATGCCGATTTCGCCACCTACGCCGAGCAATTCGACATGCACGGATGCTCGCGCCTCTTCCCCTTCGACAACGGCGCCGCACCGAACATCCCCATCCAGGCGGTTATGGGCATGAACGAAGAATTGGCGGCCAAGGGCTACATCCAAAAGGCCGACACCTTGGAAGAGCTGGCCGAGAAGCTCGGGTTGCCCGCCGACGCGCTCATCGCCACGGTGGAGCGCAATAACGAGAACTACGATAATCAGGTCGACCTCGATTTCGGGAAAGAGCCGTTCCGCCTCTCGCCCGTGCGAAACCCGCCGTTCTACGGCATCCGCAATACCGGCATGCTGCTGTGCACCATGGACGGGATCGACATCAACACCCAAGGCCAAGCGCTGCGCGCGGACGGCAGCGTGATCGAGGGCCTGTACGTGACCGGCAACGACTCGGGCGGATACTACTCCATGACGTATCCGAACCTCTCGACCGGCAACGCCTGCGGCCGCACCGTCACGTTCGGCCGCATGATCGCGAAGAACCTGGCGAAGTAGACAACCCCTCAATCCCCTCCCCTCCTGAAAGGCCCGCTCGACGCGCATGATGGCGTCGATCGGGCCTTCGCATTCGCTTGGACGGGAACAGCTGAAGAAACCAGGGGGGTTCGGCTCAGCCTTACTTCACGCCGTACTGCTCGTAGTAGGCGTCCAGCGCCGCCTTCACGTCGTCGCCGATGACCACGCGCCCCTGCACTTCACGGTTGTGCAGGCATTCGGTCACCTCGGCCATGCTCACGATGGACGCGACGGGGAAACCGTACTTCTCCTGCACTTCCTGCTGCGCAGTCACTACGCCGCCTTTGCCCACTTCCATACGGTTGAGCGACACAATGAGGCCCTTGACGTCCACATCGGCCGCGCCCTTGAGCACGGGATACGTCTCATCTATGGACTTGCCGGACGTGGTGACGTCTTCCACCATGATCACGCGGTCGCCGTCGTGCAGCTCGCTGCCCAGCAGGTTGCCCGCATCGGCGCCATGGTCCTTGACTTCCTTGCGGTTGGAGCAGTAGCGCGCTTCCTTGCCGTACAGCTCCTGCAAGCCGATGACCGTGATCACCGACAGCGGAATGCCCTTGTACGCCGGCCCGAACACCACGTCGAAGTCCAGCCCGAAGTTGTCATGGATGGCGCGCGCGTAGTACAGGCCCAAACGATGCAGCTGCTCGCCCGTCACGTAGGCGCCCGCATTCATGAAGAAAGGGGACTTCCTGCCGCTTTTCAGCGTGAAATCGCCGAACTTGAGCACCTCGCTTTCAACCATGAACTCGATGAACTCTTGCTTGTACTGCTCCATGAGGGTCCCTTCCTTCTCTTTCACCGCGCAGCCGCGCGCCCGCTGCGAACCATGATACTAGAAAGCGCCGACAGCCGGAACGTGGGCGCAAAATGCAACCCATGACAATTTCGCAGGGGATGAAAGCGGAAATGGATGGAGGAGGTTTTCCGTCACCTGGGGTTTTGCGAGAGAAGGAAGCGAAACGGCGCGCGAAAAAGGCTCCCGATTGTCATGGGAGCCCATTCGCGTCCAAGATGTTCGCCTGGAACGATCCGTCCGCCTGTTGCTCGGACGCCCCCTACCCTTGCTTCCCCAGCAGCTCGCGCACATGGGCGCTCGATGTCCTCAAGCGCTCGGCAGCCGCCTTGATGTCGGACACGTTGTCAACCGACGCCGCCTCGGCCTCGCGCGCCTTCTTGCCGAAACCGGCGGGGCGCTTCGACAGCGCCTTGCGCAGCGTTTCGGCGTCGGCCTTGACCTGCTTCTTCTCGTCTTTCTCCAACTGCTTTCCAACCTGGCCGAGCGCCCGGTCCACCTCGTTCAGCAGACCCTGCGCCTCCTCGCGCGCCAGCATGGCCTCGCGTCGCTCGCTGTCCTGCGCGGCGTACTGCTCGGCATCGCGAATGGCGCGCTCGATGTCGTCGTCGGACATGCGGCCGGAGTCGTCGATGGTGATGGACTGCGCCTTGCCCGTGTCCAGATCCTTCGCCGACACGGTGAGGATGCCGTTCGCGTCGATGTCGAACGTCACCTCGATCTGCGGCACGCCGGCCGGCGCGCGCTTGATGCCCTTCAGCTTGAACGTGCCGATGGACTTGTTGTCCTTCGCCATGGGGCGCTCGCCCTGCAGCACGTGGATCTCCACGCTGGTCTGGAACGCGGCGGCGGTGCTGAACACCTGCGAGTAGTGCACCGGCAGCGTGGTGTTGCGCTCCACGAGGCGCGTCGCCACGCCGCCCACCGTCTCGATGGACAGGCTGAGCGGCGTCACGTCTAAAAGCAGGATGCTGTTATCGGCCTTCACCAGGCCCGTCGACGTGCCGGACAGCGTGGCACCCTGGATAGCGGCGCCCATGGCTACGCACTCGTCGGGGTTGATGGACGCGGACGGCTCCTTGCCCGTGAGCTTGCGCACATGGTCCTGAACGGCCGGAATGCGCGTGGATCCTCCCACCAGCAGCACGCAGCCCAGCTCGGACGCGGCGATGCCGGCGTCGTTGAGCGCGGTCTGCACGGGACCCGACGTGCGCTCCACCAGATCGCGCGTCATGTCGTTGAACGCGGCGCGCGTGAGCGTGGCCTCGAGGTGCAGCGGGCCCGACGGGCCCTGCGCCAAGAACGGGAGGTTGACATGCGCGGTATCGAGCGACGAAAGCTCCTTCTTCGCCTCGCGGGCCGCCTCGGTGACGCGCTGCATGGCCGCCTGGTTGCCCCGCAGGTCAACCCCATGCTCGCGCTTGAAGGCGTCCAGCAGGTGCGCAGCCACGCGCTCGTCGAAGTCGTCGCCGCCCAGATGGTTGTCGCCCGACGTGGCCAGCACCTCAATGACGTCGTCGCCGATCTCGATGACCGACACGTCGAACGTGCCGCCGCCCAGGTCGTACACCATCACCTTCTGCGGCGTGCCGTTGTCCAAGCCGTAGGCGAGAGCTGCAGCCGTGGGCTCGTTGATGATGCGCAGCACGTCGAGGCCTGCAATGCGCCCGGCGTCCTTCGTGGCCTGGCGCTGCGCATCGTCGAAGTACGCGGGCACCGTGATAACCGCCTGCGTGACATCCTGGCCAAGAAACGCCTCGGCATCGCGGCGCAGTTTGCGCAGGATCATGGCCGACAGCTCCTGCGGCGAGTAGGGCTTGCCGTCGATGTTGGCGCGCCAATCGCTGCCCATGCGGCGCTTGACCGACTCGATGGTGCGGTCGGGGTTCACCGCCGCCTGGCGGCACGCGATGGTTCCCACCAGGCGCTCGCCTTCCTTCGAAAACGCGATCACGCTGGGCGTGGTGCGCTCCCCTTCCGCGTTCGGCACGATAACGGGCCGGCCGCCCTCCACCGTAGCCGCGCAGCTGTTCGTCGTTCCTAAGTCGATGCCGATCGTTGCCATGAGTGCGTCCTTTCGGGTTGAGATTGCATAGGTGCAAGTGCGAAAACTCGAATCACCGGTAGTTCGTAGCGTCAGCGAGGGTTTCCGTGGTGCCCGAGATCGTGGGGAGGGCGAGGGCGTGGCGTACTTCGGTACGCGAGCCCTCGGCCTCCCCACGAGGTCGGGCGTCACGGGAAGCCGCAACGTCGAGCAGTTCCGACGGCCGGCAGGCCGCCGGAACCTAAAACGGCATCCCGCACAGCCGGCACAACGAGGGGCCCAGGCACCAGATGCCGCAGCAGAGGATGCTGGGGTCGATGCCCATGCTGAAGCCTTGCGATTGGCTTTCCTGCTGGTAGGTTTGGCCAGTCTGCTGGAACTGCCGCTGCGCGCGCTGGTAGTCCGGGTTGTTCGGATCCATGCGCACCGCGCGCCTGATCTGCTCGAGCGCCATCAGCGTGTTGCCCGCCGCGTCGTTGGCCAGCGCGCTGAGGTAGTACCAGCGGGCCGAGCGGCCGTCGCTGGTCACCGTGTTCAGGATGTCCACCGCCTGCTGACCGCGCCCGGCGTTGATGGCGTCGATGGCGTTGCGCATCTGTACGTTGTCGCCCGCGGCCGCCTCGGGATGGATGGGCTCGCGGCTGCCGTAACCTGCGCCGCCGAAGCCGAACAGGTCGTCGAAGTCGAACCCGAAGCCGCCCGACCAGCCGTACGGCCCCTCGGTCCCGTAACCCGAACCGCCCGCGCCCTGCCCCTGGCCTGCTCCGCCGCCTGCTCCGCCGTATCCCGCGCCGCCTCCGTAGCCCGCGCTACCCTGCGGCCCGGATGCCGCCCCGGCGCGACGGTCGCGCGCCGCGTACTTCTCGGGGTTGACGATGCGGTCGTACGCCTCGTTGATCTTGTTCATGCGATCCGCCGCCGCAGGATCGTTCGGGTTCAGATCGGGATGGTTCTCGCGAGCCTTCTTGCGGTACGCCTTCTTCACCTCGTCGGCGGACGCATCACGGCTCACGCCCAGCACGTCGTAGGGATTCTCAACCACGGCGCTTCTCCTTATCGTTTTCCAACGCGTAGTACTTCTGCCACACGCCCGCGTACACCACGCTGCGCAGCAGGCGCAGGTCGCGCTCCAGCGGCAAGCGCTCGAACGCCTCGGCCACGCCCGCCGCCAGCAGGTGCAGATCCTCGCGCATATCCTCCGCGCTCATATCCATAGCAACCAGCGGGTTATAGCTGCCCGATGCCCGGTCGTCCTCGTAGTCCATCACGGCGTCCATCACGTACACGAACTTGCCCAGACGGGCGCCCACCGTCCGCAGGTCGTCCGCCCAGTAATCGTCGGGACGGTACACGAACAGCTCGCCCATCAGCACGCCGAAGCGGTTGGCCGCCGCATCGGGAGCGGGCACCTCGCCGCCCGGAGCGGCGCCCGCTTCGCGCGCAGCGGCCTCGATGGCTCCGATGTCGGCCATGCCCGTCTCGACGGCCTCGCAGATGCGAGGGTTCCTTTCGCGGATGGCACGGTAGGATCCGGCCAGCATGCCCGCGAACGCCCGAGCCCGCACGCTGCGATCGTCGTTCCAGTCGTCGAGGCCCTTGTAGTACGCAAGCGCCACCGTCACGTCGGCCGCATAGTCGATACATGCCGAACGCACGAACCCGTGCGCCTTCACCGGATGGGGCGCGCAGCGTCCCTCGCCCTCGCGCTCCTCCGGCTCGTACAGCGAGCCCAGCAACAGCGCCAAAAACACCAGGTCGTACGTCAGCGCCAAGCGACAGTGCTGCCCGCATCGCTCGCCGATCGCGCGACACAACCCGCAGTACGCTCGATGGTAGCGTTCGCGCTCGGCTTCGTCCAAGCCCTCCAAACGGGGCACCACGTATCCGAACATCCTCAGCGCACCAGCTTTCCCGAAAAGGCGCTGAGCGCCTGGAAACCTTCGAGGATCGCATCGAACGTCTCTTGCGGCTCGGCCGAGAACGCCCTGCCGTAACGACGCTGCACCTCGCCGTCGACGCTGGCCAACAGCGCGCGGCCTTCGTCGGTGACATGCAGCCGCAGCGACCGGCGGTCGGTCTGGCTGCGCTGGCGCTCGATGAGCCCTCGATTCTCCAGCTTGCGGCACACGGGCGAGAAGTTCGTGCGCAGGATGCCGGCGCGGTCGCTCAGCTGGCCCGCGGTCAAACCCGGCGTGCGCATCAGCTCCACCAGCACGTGCATCTGCTGCAACGTCAGGCCGTGCTCCTGGCAGATCGGCGTCATCGTATCGTGCAGTATCTTCTGCAAGTCGTAGGTGATGGCGAACAGCTCGCGCTTGAAAGCTGCGATATCCACGGCGACGCCTTTACGACTTCAGCTTCGTCTCGGTTTTGCACTTCGGGCACACCACGCGCAGCGTGCCCTTGCCGCGCGGCACCGACAGCACCTGGCCGCAACCCTTGCACTTGAAGTAGCGCGTGGTTTTGCGATTCGTCCACTTCTTGCGCATCAGCGACAGCTGCTTGCGCGGCTTCTCCACGATGCGCTCGAACGTCGCGTTCTCGCGGTCGCGTGCGGCGATGTTCTTCGAGTAGCTGCGGAACAGCGAATACGCCAGTACGATCAGCGCCACCCAAGACAGCAGGTCAAGCCCGGGAATCAGCGAGGCGAACAGCAGCACGATGCCCGCTACCACCAAGAAGTTGGAGAACGTGTCGGCGCCGCGGCGCCCCTGCATCATGCCGGACAGCTTCCACTGCAACCGCTCCAGAAAACCCTTCACAAGAACCTCTTCTCATTCATCGAAGCGCCGCACCGCGTCGTCACGATGCAAACGCGATCACATGCCCGTCGCAAACCATTGCGCAATCCGCTTATCTCTCGAAATATATAGTATTAAAGTAAGATTATTTTTCAGCCACGGCGCGCCGATGTCATCGAACCGACATGATGCTGCCATAAAGCGCCCACAGCTGCCCTTCGCGCCGCACGTAAAAAAGCGGACGGCCCCTTGTGCAAAGAGGCCGTCCGGCGAAACCGTTCTACAAGCGCGATGCAAAGACGCGAAGCCTACTCCTCCACGCGGATGACGCTGGGCTCGTCGCGCAGCACGTCGTCGAGCTCGGCGATCTCGGCCAGCACGTCGCGCACGCTCTTCTCGCGCGCGGTATGGGTGACGTAGACGAGATCCACCTGGCCGCCTTCCTTCTTGCCACGCTGCACCACCGAGTACACGCTGACGTTGTGCTTGGCGAACACGCCGGCCATCGCGGCCAGCACGCCGGAGCGGTCGGCCACCTTGAAGCGGATGTAGTACTTCGTCTTGAGGTCGTCCATCGGCACGATGGGAAGCTCGTCGGTGCAGGTGCAGCCCACCAGCGGCCCCACGCCCAGCGTGACATGGCGCGCCACTTCCAGCACGTCGCCCATCACGGCGCTGGCGGCCGGGCCCGCGCCCGCGCCCTCGCCGAAGAACATCGTCTCGCCCACGGCGTCGCCTGTGACGTAGATGGCGTTGTACACGCCGTCAACGGTGGCCAGCTGGTGCGACAGCGGCAGCATCGTGGGATGCACGCGCACGTCCACGCCCTCGTCGGTGCGGTGCGCCAGCGCCAGCAGCTTCACGCAGTAGCCCATGTCGCGCGCCGCATCGAGGTCCATCGTGGTGACGTTGCGGATGCCTTCGGTGTGCACGTCGTCGATAGTAACGCGCGAGTTGAACGCGATGGACGCGAGGATGGCGATCTTCGCGGCGGCGTCGAACCCGTCCACATCGGCGGTGGGGTCGGCCTCCGCGAAGCCCTTCTCCTGCGCCTCCTTGAGTGCGGCGTCGTAGCTGAGCCCGTCTTCCACCATGCGCGTGAGCATGTAGTTCGTCGTGCCGTTCACGATACCCATGACCGAGCTGATCTCGTTGGCGATGAGCGAGTGCTTCATCGGGTCGATGATGGGGATGCCGCCGCCCACGCTGGCCTCGAACGCGATCTCCTTGCCAGCCTCGTCGGCCGCGCCCATGACCTCTTCGCCGTACGTGGCCATGAGCGCCTTGTTGGCCGTGACCACGTTCTTGCCCGCCTTGAGCGCGCCCACCACGATGTCGCGCGCCACGGTGGTGCCGCCGATCAGCTCCACCACGATGTCGATGTCCGGATCGTTCAGGATGTCCCGGTAATCCTGCGTGAAGATGCCCTCCACGCCGTGCGCGATAGCCTGCTCGGGGTTGCGCGAGCACACGCGCACGAGCTCCACGTCGATGCCGTAGTGGCGCTTGAAATCCTCGCGGTGGTTCTTCAGGATGTCGATGCACCCGCCGCCGACCGTGCCCGTGCCCACCAGTCCCAGTTTTACCGTCATGCTGCGCTCCCTTTTCCTAAATGTCTCGGCTCATCAGGTCTTCGTACGTTTCGCGTCGCGTGGTCACGCGGGCCTGGCCGTCCTTCACGAACACGATGGCCGGCCGCGGCTGGCCGTTGTAGTTGCTGGCCATAGTGTAGCAGTACGCGCCCGTGCCGAAGACGGCGACGATGTCGCCCAGGTCGGGGTGCTGCATCGGCATGTCGATGACCACGGCGTCGCCGCTTTCGCAGTGCTTGCCCGCGATGGTGACGATCTCGGTGCGCGGCTGACCCGCCTTGTTCGCGACGACCGGTTCGTAATCGGCGTGGTACAGCGCCGTGCGGATGTTGTCGGACATGCCGCCGTCCACCGCCACGTACTTGCGGATGCCCGGCAGCGTTTTCAGGATGCCCACCGTGTACAGCGTCACGCCCGCCGTGGCCACCAGGCTGCGGCCCGGCTCGGTGAGCAGGCGCGGCTCGGGCACGCCGAACTTCTCGCACGCCGCGTGCACCGCCGACGTGACCGTTTCGGCGAACTCGTCGATGGAAGCCGGCTTGTCGTCGGCCGTGTAGGCGATGCCCAGGCCGCCGCCCACGTCCAGCTCCTCTATACGATAGCCGTACCCTTCCTCGATGCGCGCCATGAGCTCCACCATGACCTCGACGGCCTCGGGGTAGGAATGCAGCGCGAAAATCTGCGAGCCGATGTGGCAGTGCAGACCCGCCAGCCTCACGTTCGGGGCCGCCAGCACGTCCTTCACGCACCCGTAGGCGAAGTCGTCGCGCATGGTGAAGCCGAACTTCGAGTCCTCGCAGCCCGTGCGGATGTACTGATGGGTGTCGGCCTCGACGCCCGGCGTGATGCGCATGTAAATAGGCTGCACGACGCCCAGCTCGCCCGCGATCTCGGAGATGCGCTTGAGCTCGATGCGGCTGTCGATGATGATGCGGCCAACGCCCGCCTGGATGGCTTCGCGCAGCTCGCGCGGCGTTTTATTGTTGCCGTGCATGAAGATGCGCTCGGTCGGGAAGCCCGCGGCCAGCGCGATGGCCAGCTCGCCGCCGCCCGACACGTCGAGGCACAGCCCCTCGTCGGCTACGATGCGCGCGGCCTCCTTGTTGAGGAACGCCTTGCTGGCGTACACGACATCGGAGTTCTGATAGCGGCTGCGGAACGCCGCGAGGTAGGTTTCCATGCGCGTGCGCATGTCCGCCTCGTCCATGACGTACAGCGCCGTGCCCTGCTCGCGCGCCAGCTCCACCATATCGACGCCGCCCACATACAGGTGGTCGTCCTTCACCTCGGCGGTCAAGGGAAGCACCGCGCCCAGCTCCATGGTGGTGCGGTTGTCCGGTTGTTTGCTCAAGTCGGCTGCGGGAAGAGACATGCGATTCCTTTCGTGCGTCCTGGGGATTCGCCTAGTCTATCATCCCCGCTCGCGCACGGCGACACCCTGATCGAAAATGTCGCAATCATCCACCCTGCGGCAGGCGCTAAACGGCTTTTGGAAGCCGGCCGAAGCGCCGCTCCATGCAGGGGGAACGTTATGGAAGGTCGACGGTTGCTTTCTAACCAACGCGCACAGATGTTTCACGTGAAACATCTTCGGATCCGCCCGCTCCCCGCGTTTCGCGCCCCATGTGCGCGTCTATGCTCCCCGCGCCTCGCGTCCCGCTCCCGCCCGCGCGTCCCTTCGCTCCCGCCCGCGCGTCCCTTCGCTCCCGCCCGCGCGTCCCTTCGCTCCCGCCCGCGCGTCCCTTCGCTCCCGCCCGCGCGTCCCTTCGCTCCCGCCCGCGCGTCCCTTCGCTCCCGCCCGCGCGTCCCTTCGCTCCCGCCCGCGCGTCCCTTCGCTCCCGCCCGCGCGTCCCTTCGCTCCCGCCCGCGCGTCCCTTCGCTCCCGCCCGCGCGTCCCTTCGCTCCCGCCCGCGCACAGATGTTTCACGTGAAACATCTGTGCGCGTCGAAGCGGGATGCAGGATGGTGCCCGTGCCGGCAGGGTCCCGCGATGGATCGTCTCCGCATGGCAGAGATCGCGCGCTATGTACGATTCTCCGCCATCCTCGTTTCTTCCGACCTGGGCTTTCCTTCTTCGCCTTCGAAGACGAGCCCCGATAATCGTGCATAGCGCGCGATCTCTGCCGCCTCGCTTCCCAATCCGCCGTCAGGTCGATGACGAAGCGAGCCCGCACGAGCCGTACGCGATGGCCGACGGCGGCAAGGCCCCTTCATGGCAACGTCTCCCACGATTCTCAATGGCGTATAATGGGGCGATCATCCTCGAGGAAGGGAGCGGCATGGCTCAGCAGGAACCGTCCATCGATCAATGGCTCGCGGAAGCGAAGCAGGATCCGAACGCCGCGCAGTGCGGCATGTACCTCACCCACAACGGCATCGTGCGCATCACGCCGAAGAAGCAGGTGCGCGAAGGCGTCGAGGGCCTGGGCGAGGTCGCCCAGGTGGAATTCTCCTACGACGCGGCCGGCGTGGAGGCAGCGGTGCAAGAGGCCCTCACCTGGCCGGGCGTATACTACGTGCGCACGTGGCTGAACGAGGGCGTGCTCAACGTGGGCGACTCCATCATGTACGTGCTCATCGGCGCCGACATCCGACCGAACTGCATCGACGCGCTGCAGAAGCTGGTGGGCAAGATCAAGAACGACCTCGTGGAGGAGAAAGAGATCTACGCGTAAAGCGAAGGCGGCGGACGCAACAGGGCAGCTCGGCGAAAAGGTCTCGTCGCGCGGAACCGCCAGAAAAGGCGATCCCGCGACATAAGGCCGCCCTTCGGCGGCGCTCACAGGCGGCGAAGCGGCGAGAAATCCCGCTTCGCCGCTTTTTTCTCATTCCGGGCACATTTCCGAAGCCGGTTTCGTGTTGGTGGCAAGGAGGCGATACCCCGTATGCAACCAACGCTCAGGCAGGACGACTTCATGGAGCGCGCCATGCGCACCTGGGGAAGCACCGTCTACCGCCTGGCCCTCAACCAAACGCAGTCCCCGCACGACGCGGAAGACATCTGCCAAGACGTGTTCCTGCGCCTGCTGAAAGACGCAACCGCTTTCAAAGACGACGAGCATCTCAAGGCATGGTTGCTCTGCGTCGCCATCAACCGCTGCCGCGACCTGCACCGTTCGGCCTGGAAACGACGCGCCGAACTCACCGACGCGGTTCCCGATGCGGGCCGCGAAGATCCTCGCAGCGACGATGCGGCACGCGCCCTGCAGGACAGCGAGCTCGGACGAGCGCTAGGACGCCTGCCCGACAAGATGCGCCTGATCGTGCATCTGCACTACTACGAGGGATTCTCGACCGAGGAAATCGCCCGCCTCGTGCACTGCGCGCCCGCTACGGTTCGCTCGCGCCTGAGCCGGGCTCGAACGCAACTCGGGAAGATGCTGGGGAAAGGGGGCATCCTTTGAAACGGACAGGACAATCACCCGAGCAGGACCAGTACCGCGCGCTGATGGACGACATCGAGATGCCAGGCCGCGTGCACGATCGCGTGATGCGCGAGGCGCACCGCCTGCGCACAGCGGAGGCGGTGCACGCGAAGCCTACCCGCCGACCGCGCACCTGCAACCAAAGCGGCTATCGTACGCGCCGCTTCGTCACGGCCGTCATCGCAGCCGCTTGCGTGCTCGCCCTTGCGAGCGGCGTCGCGTTCGCCATTTCGCAGCAACTCGACAATGCGACGGCGAAAAACTCCTTCGCCCTCGATGCGGGCACAGACGACTTCGGATACGGCGGCTTCACGAAAGTGTGGCGCAGCGACCCGGAGATAGATCCGAACAACGCCGACAACGCGCCCGACTCGGGGCAGCGCTACCTCTCAGTGGCCCATCTGTTCGACCTCGTATGAGCAGATAGATAACTGCCCGAAAAAAGGACATAAAAAAATCCCTCCAAATTTAAAAACAAATTCAGAGGGTAATTTAGGGTATAACAAAATAACCCACCCGAATATCGTTTTTTTTATTTGGTGAGTTTGTTCTTTCAAATACGAAACAAAAAGAGCCGATGATTCGTGAATTGTTCCACAATTTCATCGGCTCTGCGTCTTAAGCGTCTGGCTCTTTGATGACAGTTATCTTCAAGTTGTCAACTTTAATCAATCTTTCTTGTCTGCATTTTGGACAATAAAGGGGATAATTCTCCAAAACAGTGTCCTTCCTAATTTTATTACGGGTTTTGCTCCCACAAACAGGACACAATATCCATTCGCATTTCATCATAATTAGTCTCTAATCCTTTCAAATCTCATTTTATATGACTTTTGCAAGCTGTTAAGCTAACTTGTGGAACATATGCCGAACCTTATCTATACGGCTATTCGGGCGGCGGGGTTGGCAAATAAATTTACCAATAGCTGGCTGGTATCCTTTTAACTCTGTCAAGCAGACTCCCTGCCCATTTGTGAAATAAGTTAAATCGTTCCTGTATTCTTGAATACATCTAGCAGGGATTTCTCCTTTCAGAATGACCTCGTCATTCTTTATCTGAGTACTTACAATATCTGCACAATACCTTGGAGCATCATGATACGCCCGTGAGAGATATTCCTGCGGTGCATAAATTTCAAAGTGGAGATATGGCTCTAATAGTTCTGTCCCTGCTTTTTTTAAAGCCTGCTCCAATACGATAGGGGAAAGCAGCCGAAAGTCTGCGGGGGTACTTACAGGACTATAATACAATCCATATTCAAAACAGATTTTACAGTCTGTCACTTTCCATCCATACAGCCCCTGCTCGCAGCCATAAAGAACCCCCTCCATAACCGCATTTTGGAACGATTGATTTAAATATCCAAGTGAAACTCTGCTTTCATACTGCACTCCGCTTCCAATAGGGAGCGGCTCTATGGACAACCCGACAGAAGCCCAGAAAGGATTTGGCGGGACTTCTATGTGGATGGTATATTCTGCTTTTCTAAGCGGTCTTTCCATATATATAACAGTAGGCTCTTTTATTTCTGCCTCCACATGATATTTTTCCTCAAGGATGGCACAAATGACTTCCATCTGCACATTCCCCAAAAAAGAAAGTATAATCTCATGCGTTGTAGTATCCACATAATATTTTAAAAGAGGGTCGCCATCTGAAATTTCTGTAAGTGCCCCAAGCAATATTTCCCGCTGTTCAGATTTCTTTACTGCAATCGCTGTTTGGAGCATAGGGAGAGGATTTTCAATAAATTTTCTCTGCGGCAACAGTATTTCGTTCCCCAAAATACTGTTTAGCTGCAAAACATCATTTGGTAAAATTACAATATCACCAGAGCAGGCTGTATCGGATGAATATAATTCACCGTTTGTCGGAACACACATCTCTGTGATTTTTATTTTCTCTTTTTCAGATATTCTAATAACATCCCTCAAATGCAATGTTCCGCTATATATACGCACATAAACAAAACGCCGCCTTTTCTCTGAATATTCAATCTTAAAAACCTGCCCGCATAGTTCAGATTGACCTTCAGGCGTTGATGAATAAAATTTACTGGCAATTACTTCTATAAGCTGCCGAATCCCCAGATTGTTTTTAGCGCTTCCGTGATAAACGGGAAATAACGTTCCGTTTTGGAATCTCCTGTTTTCTTCCTGTTCCAGTTCTGACATTTTAAACGGTTTCCCTGACATATATTTCTCTAATAGTTCATCGTTTCCCATAATTACCGCATCCCACTGTTCCATATCGTCATTGTCCGTTACATTTATATGGGGATGCTGCCCAACCTTTTGCTTCACTATAATTTCCGAAGAAAGCTTTGCTTTCATTTCCCGATATACCATTGGCAAATCAATCCCCTCTTGGTCAATTTTATTGATGAAAAAAATTGTCGGAATCTTCATTATCTGTAGTGCATGAAACAGTATACGGGTCTGTGCCTGTATGCCATCCTTTGCAGAAACTAATAATACTGCTCCGTCTAATACGGATAAAGAACGGTATACTTCCGCCAAAAAATCCATATGGCCTGGCGTATCTATAATGTTGACTTTTACATCCTCCCACTGAAAAGATGTCACTGCTGTCTGGATAGTGATTCCCCTTTGACGCTCCAAATTCATTGTATCTGTCCTTGTTGTGCCTTCATCTACGCTCCCTAGTTCTGCAATTGCACCACTGGTATACAATAAACTTTCCGTTAATGTTGTCTTTCCTGCGTCAACGTGAGCCAGAATGCCTAAGTTAATTATTTTCATGTGATTTTCCTCCTATCAACACCCAAAAAAGGGCATAAAAATACCCAGTGATAAATACTCCTATCACTGGGTAAATAACTCCAATAGCCCCAAAACACTTATATGTTTTCGGGCATATAAAATTACATGATAAAAGTATTCTTAAACTGGGTACAAAAAACTAAGCCCCATATTAAAAGTGAAACGGAACTGCTACTTTTTGTTCCCACTATCAAATTGACAGTTTATTTAAGAATACCTTGCCGCATATTTATTAACTCCTTGTATAATACTGAATCTAATTATATTCCTTAACCCTTTATTTGTCAAGCTGACAAACTAAAGCAGAAAAAGCGGCAGGATTTCCCCCTGCCACTAATCATCTGTTTATGCAAAAATAATTTCCTTTTCCACAATCTCCCTCGCACAAGCCCTTATGTTATTGAGGCATCCTGTCCATTCTAAGGCGTTTTCTGCCTTTAGCTGTTCCGTTATGCCCTGTGCCTGTTTCATACCCTCTATGAGCCTTTCAAAGCGTTCCTGTGCCTGTCTGTTGATGTCGGCAAGGTAGGCGTTTAGCCTGCCGCTTGTAAGAAGATTGGTGTATGTAACTTTACGGTACTGTTTTAGATAATCTAAATGCCGTTGCCCCCAGATGCCTATTGCCTGTTCTTCTTCGGCGGGTACAGTTAAGCACGGTATCAAATAATCCCCTTGCCTTTCGTATTTGCCGCCCAGTTCCTCAAATAATGATTTTGCCATTGTCTGTTACCTCCACATTCTTTTTTATTTTGAATGTCCGCAAAATCCGTCCTACATCTCCTGCACGGGAACGAACGTCGCTTCGCTCACCTACACGGTGGAAGGCGACCGCGTGCTGTTCTACACGAACGCCCGCATGCCCGAATTCTCCTACCAGGAGGGCGACGACCCCTATACGGAAGATCGCACCACGAGCTTCACCGTGAACTACGACGAGCAGAACGCGAACAAGACCGAGATATGGCACGCCCTGCGCGTTTCGTTCCCGTTGGAGGGAGAGGTGGCGGAGCTGTACGATGCCACGACGGGAGAGTTCTACGGCGATCGTCGAAAATGGGACGTCAATATGCACGAAAACCTCAATGCGCTGCTCATCCGCAAATACGCCGACATGATCGCGCAGGCGCGTCTCAAGGTGACGGCCACGTACGACGATGGAACGACCGAAACGAAAACCTACGTCATAACCCCGGTCGACAACCTCGAGGAAACGCTGCGCGCCTACGGCGAAGCCCTGCGCGCGCAAGCCGCGGAAGAGGAGGCGAACCCCGGCCCGACCGAGCCCATAGCCCGTCCGCAGCTGTTCAGGTTCACGCAAATAGACTGACCCGAACCCCTTTACCGAGCCGTCGGACATGCAAAGGGGTACGGGTGCTCAACAACACGGCAAACGGCTGGCGGCACTTTTGCGCGGCCAGGCGCGCCCGTTGCGGCTTTCTTCTAGAGTAGTCCCACTCTATCCGGCAGCGCACCGCCATCGGGCGTGCGCATTCTAGAAGAAAGGCGGCATCTATGGGAAAGTTCAAACGCTTTTGCATGATCGTGTTCGTCGTTGCTGCCGTGCTGGGCATCGGCGTGCTCGCAGCCCTTTGGTTCGCCTGGGAACCGCTGTTCCCGGCAATCGCCTGGCTCATGAGCATGCCGTGGTTCTTCGTCGTCGAGGCCGTTCTGCTAGGCATCACGGCGCTGGGCCTGCTGGTCGTGTTGATTCGCGCCATCACTGCTCCGGGCAAGAACTCGCAGCTGGAGCTTGAGCGCGACAACGGCAGCATCGCCATCACGCAGAACGCCATCCAGTCCACGGTCAAGCACGTCGTCGAGAGCCATCACGGCCTGTCCACGGACAACGTCAAGGTTCACATCACGAACAAGCACGACCCGCGCATGAGCATCCACGCGAAGATCGATCCGGGTCGAAACGCCGAGCTGGGACAGCTGGGCGCGAAGCTGCAGGACGAGATCGCCGCGACGCTTGAAGCCTTCACCGGCTACCCCGTCGACTCCGTGCGCATCACGTTCGCAGGCGACGCCGACGTGGTTACACCCGCGTTCACGCAGCAGGCCACGAAGTATACCGACGACACGCGCCGTCAGCACCAGACCAAACCGGTGCCCGCCCACGTGGTCGAGTAGGTGATGCGACGATGACTCAGTCCACCATGCGCATCCACCCTGCGGCCACCCCGGCTCCGAAGTCGGCGCCCAAGCAGTCGCAGGCGGCGAAGCAGAAGCCGAAAACGACGAACGCTTACGCGTCTTCGAACCAGAAGCACGACGAGCAGAAGGCTCCGCAGCGTACGGCCGACACACCGTCCGACGTGCTGGCGAATGCAGCGGCCGAGACGAAGCGCGACAAGGGCGTGTACGCCAGCATGAAGCGCGCGTTCTCGCCGTACGTGGAGAACCACAGCCATGCGGTGCTGTACGGCATCATCGGCTTCGTCGCGGCAGCCCTCATCCTCATCGTGGGATTCTGGCCCACCGTGCTGCTGGCCGTGTTCGCCGCCATCGGCGTGGTCATCGGCAAGTACCGCGACGGCGACCGCAAGACGCGCCAGCAGATGAAACAGGTCCTCGAACGTTTCAACTAGCGAAACGCCTCGCGTGCCGCGCCCATCCCCCTGCGAGATTCGCGCAGCACGAGGCGTTCGCCCCCCCCCCCGATCCATCATGCTACAGAAAGGAACTACCATGACCCAGAGCACTATGACCAAGCCAGCAACCTCTTCCACCTACAACCCCTACTCCGATATGGACGCCGATAAGAAAAAGAGCGATGCCGCCACGGCCGACTCCGTCTCCGCCGAGCCGGTGTACAAACTGGTCATCGACGAGAACGTCGTGGAGAAGATCTCCTCCATGGCCGCTCAGAAGATCGACGGCATCATCGACATGAAGGGCAACGTTCTCTCCCGCATCCAGGAAGGCCTGGGCGGCGCAGACAAGACAAAGGGCGTGGACGCCGATATCGTCGACGACACGAACGCGAAGATCAACCTCGACGTGATCATGGAGTACGGCAAGTCCGCCCCTGAGATCTTCGACGACATCAAAAAGGTTGTCGGCGGCGACCTCAAGGACATGACCGGCCTCAACGTGGTCGAGATGACCGTGAACGTGGTGGACGTCATGACTCCGGAAGAGTACGCCCAGAAAAACGGGTCCAACAGCGACGACGGGCAGCAGGACGACTCGGCCAACTAGACCGGGTTCGCCCTCAGCGTCGTGTTGCGGAGCCGTCCCGTCCGCGCTCCGCACCCCGTGTTGCAAGCCCGTCGCGCCTCCCGCGCGGCGGGCTTTTTAACGAGCGGGGCCGGATTGCTCGCCTGCCCTCAAATATCATCCTGACCCTTTCGCTTCCCCTATCCGACATCCTACCGCGTCCGACATCCCGCTCCCCGCGCAGCGCGCGGCGTGCGTGCCCTTCTGCGGGCCATTTCGGTCAGCCCACCTGCCCTCCGCTGTCAAACCAGAATTGACATAGCCCGGGTCGGCCCGCCCCGCGAAAGCTCGCCGGCGGCTCGGAAGCCCTCTTCGGCCATCGGCCAGGAGCCCGTCCCGCCCGATCGCCAGCCGCCCGACAGGGGAAGCGGCGCGCGGCGGTGCATGTCGATCCTGGTTTAGCAGCCGATAGGGCAGCGAATGGCAAAAAGACATCGAATTCGGAAGCGATCGCGTCATCCGGGATGGGTCCGCCGAGCAGCGCCGGAAGCAAGCGATCTCATGACCTGGGACTATGATAGATTGGGATTACCAGCACGTCTGCGGTTCGCTACGCAATTTCCGAATTCAATGCTTTTTCGCCATCGGTGGCCTCGCCGGATGCACGAGGCACGGCGCTTTGAGAGACGCGGCGCCTAGGCGACACGCCGCGCGGCCGGAGCTTGCGCGTCAAACGGACAGCCAGAGCGAATGTTTCACGTGAAATATTCGAAGCCGAGCAACGCCGCGACGGCTTCGACAAGATCCACGCGGGAACGAAGGGCAAAGCGCGTGCAATCCGCGCGAGAAACAGCGGCAAGAAACGTGGAATCCGCACTGTAAACGCGTGGGATTTCAGTAAGATCGAGGAAGATCTGCGCTGGATGTGCGCCATGAAAACGTGAGATGGGGTTGTTATACTAAGAAGCACGAACCCGCCAGGCGGGGAGGATGACACACCCTCTTTACATCCATTTCCGAATTCTAGATATACGGAAGGGGGGTGTCCTCCATGGATGGTATTGTACTCAGCCTTACCGGAGTTATCTTGCAGGTTCTCGGCCTCGTAGCTGCTTTCGGCAGCTTGGCGGTCGGGGCGGCCTCGCTCGCGCTTCAAGCGTGGTCGAAAGACGAACCCCGGTCGTCCCAGAGGGACGAACCGGGCGCACAATAACATCCGAACCGCCGTAGCGAGTTCGAGAGCCGTGGGGAGTTAGCCGCTCCCTGCGGCTCGCCTGCTATTATAAGGAAGCAACCGCTCCTCCGCAACGGTGCCTAACGCGTTTTCCGCACTTCTTCGGTGATCTTCGCGAAGTCGCCTTCCGCGGCGCAGTAGCGCGCCAAGTCGCGCGTGTTCACGCTCTCGGCTCCGTCGATACGCGTAATCGCACCCAAGCCGAAACCGATCTGCGGCACGCCAGCGGCCGCCATCTGCGCGAAACGGTCCTCCTTGCCTGCGCGCGCAAAGCGAAGAGGCAGGTACTCCATGAAGCCATGCTCGGTCAACGCGCCGCGCATCTCGTCCAGCTGGCGCGCGACCTCGTCGCAACCCGCCGCCAGCTCATCGGCCACCCGCACAAGCTCCGCGTGGGTCGCATGCGAGCGCGCGGCCGCCAGCGCCGTGCGCCGCACGTTGAGCGCACCGTCCCCGCCCTCGGAAGCATCATGGCCGAACGCCAGCACCAGCCCCAACGTGTCGTTCGCGTACGAATGCAGGAAATGGTCGCAGATAATGGGCAGATCGTTCAGGTTGTCCACCCGATTGAGCCGCACGAAGTCGACGGGGTTGAGCGACAGCATCTCGAAGTCGAAGCGCGTCACCCCGGCGCGTCGGAAAAACGGCATGGTCGCCCCGCTCACGTTCGCAATGGACGAACGCATGGCGACGGGCGCGTCCTCGGCCACGTCGCAAACCTGCCGCACGGCGCGCACGATGCGCGCGATGTCCGCGCCCGCGTTCGATGCCACGCCGCCGCCCAGCTGCACGGCGCGCACCAGGCAATCGTCGAACTGCCCCGCGTTCGCCTCGATCTCGGCCACCAGCGCGTCGGCGTAGCGCGCCATGCGCGCGCTATCCCACCCGAGGATCATGCCCTCGCGGCGAAGCGCGCGATCGTCCACGCAAAACGGGACGGACACCTGAACGATCGCATCGCGTTTCTCTGTCATGATCGTTGCTCCTTCTTCTGCTCGCGCGGAGCGGCGGCCACTTGAAAGCAGCCGCCGCGCGCTATGGGCCGACTGGCATCGGGGAGGGAGAGGAGGGATACGCCAACCGGCCCCGAATCGGTTGCGGGCCGCTTTACGCCTTCAGGTCCTCGATGACGCTTTCGGCAGCGCAGTAGCCGGAGGTCAGCGCCGAACCGCAGCTATTGCCAGCCGTGGGCGTGGCGTACTGGATGCCGTAGCGCTGGCCACAGGTGTTGCCGGCGGCGTACAGGCCCGCAATGGGCTGCTTCTCGCCGGTGAGCACCTGGTAGCGGCCGTCGGTGCAGATGGCCGCATGCTGGCACAGGCCGCCGGAAGGATTGCCGCCCGTGGTGCCGAACGAGGCGAAGAAGGGAGCGTCCTTGATGGGCAGCAGGTTCTGCGGGTCGCAGCCCCAGTCGTCGTCGTGGCCCTTCGCGCACAGCTCGTTGTAGCGCTCCACCTCGGCCAGAAAGTTCGTCTTGGCCTCGCCGGTGTAGCCCACGATCTCGGCCAGCTCCTCAAGCGTGTCGGCAGCGTACACCGTGGAGTACTCTTTGCCGAAGCGGGAGAAGGCGCGCACGTCGAAGCCGTCCTTGCCGGTTTTGTAGTTCGCCATGTTCTCGCGCACTTCTTCCACCATGTAGTCCGAGCTGCGGTCCATCGTCTCGTGGCCGTACCCTTGGTGCGACAGGTACTCTTCCCAGTTCGCGTCGGTCACGTTCACCAGCAGCTGGCCCTCGGGAAGCATGTCCAGGTAGCCGTTGGAGCCGTGCTTCACCATGGTCTCGTTCATGAAGCGCTTGCCGTCGTTGCCGAAGCACGGCCATGCGCCGCCGAACGCGAAGCCCGGCACACCGTTGATGCCCGCGGCCTGGCCGGCGCGGGGGCCGCCCTCCATCGTGCCGCCGGCCCACATGCACATGCGGATGCCCGAGCCGTCGCGGCCCATGCCCCCGATGCTGGTGGCGTCGGTGCGGTCGTTGCCGTACGACCAGGCCAGGTTGCGCATCTGGTCGGACAGGTCGAGGCGCATGTCGGGGTTGCCGCCGAAGTCGCCCGCCGCCACGACCACGGCCTTCGCGTTGATCTGGTGGTACGCGCCGTCGACATCCTGGAAGACGGCCCCGGTCACCGCGTCGCCGTCCTGCACCAGCACCACGCCCTGGTAACCCCACTTGATGGTGCCGCCGGCTTCCTCGAACGCCGCGTGCACCGAGCGGATGACGAACGGCCACATGTTGATGTTGGATTCCTCGTCGCGCCACTGAGTCATGGCCGGCCACGACCTCTGCCCGCAGCACTCGCCGTTGAAGTTGTCGTTGCCCTTGTAGTTCGAGGTCTTCGCATACTTCTCCACGTACTCGGCGGGAATGTGCCCCACCATCCAGTCGAGCATCTCGCCCGAGCGCATGGCGTAGTCGCGCACGATCTTCTGGTGCGCATGGCCGCGCGAGAGGCGCATGTACTCGTTGAACACCTCGGTGGTGTCGATCTCGGGCGTGCCTTTGTCCAGGAACAGCTTCGAGTTGTAGCAGGCCATGTCGCAGGCGTATTCGTCGTACTCGTCGTAGGTCTGCATATCGGCCAAGAAGACGTTCGCGCCTTCCTCCTGGCAGCGCAGCGCCGCCACGGTGCCCGCGTTGCCCGCGCCGATGACCAGCACGTCGCAGTCCTCGGTATCGGCGATGTCGCTGACCACGGGCGCGTCGCCCAACCACGCCGGCTTGTTCAGCATGAAGTCGGCCGGCTTGATGCCCAGCTGCTCGCAGCCGCCGCCCGCGGACAGCACACCGTCGCCCTTGAGGGCGATGTACTCTTCGGGCGTGGTAGGCGCCTTCGCGCTGGCATTCTGGCCGCGGTTGAACGTCGACAGCTCCTGCATCACGTCGTACGTGCCCGCTTCGCCGGAATCGGCGGCCGCCGCCGAGGCGGTGGAGGCCGACTGCTGCGGCGAGCATCCGCCCAGCGCTCCCAGCGCGGCGACGCTCATCGTGCCGGCGGCCGCCCCCTTCAAGAAGTCGCGACGCGACCAGCTGTGCTTCGAGGTGGTTCCCATGTTCCCGCTCCCTTCAATCATGTGCCCATGTTCCGATCCCGGCGTCGCCCGCTTCTGTTGTGCGGCGCCGGACGTTCGGCTACACTACGGTGCAGGCCGGGGTTTCGCCATCACTGAAAGCGATGATTTCGGAATCCGCAGGGTGCGCCGCACGCGCCCACCCTATAGCTGAATTTGGTGATTTGCGCTATCTACGAGGGAAAACGCCGAGGCGTTGCAGGGAGGGCATGGAAAGCGCGCAACAACACGACTCGAAGCAGGCGTCTCCGGCGCCCGTCTCGTTCAAGCCCGCGCTGCTGGGCGCGGGACTGCTGTTCTCCGTCTTCCTCAATGCGATCCGCTTCTTTTCTGAGCACGGAACGGGCGCGACGCCCTCGCTGCACCCCTTCGCGGTGTACGCCGGCTGGGGGCTGACGGGCGCGGGCATCGTGCTCGCCGCGCTGGCCATGTTGGCCAAGCGCGCAGATCGACGCACGCCCGACCTCACCCGCACGGCGCCTCTGGTGACAGGCGCCTGCCTGGTCGCCATCGGAGTGCAGTTCATGCTGCCGCTGTACACGCAGCTGACGCTGCCGTTCGCCGAGCCCGCCATGTTCGGCCTGGCGTTCGGAGCGGGACTTGCCATGCTCGCCACGGCGTGGGGCTCGGTGTTCGCGCGGCTCGAACCGGAGAATTTGCTGTTCAACAGCGCATGGGGCATCGTGGCGGCAGCAGTCGTCCATTTCGCGGCCGAGCCGCTTTCCCCCTCTCCCATCGGGTTGGCGCTGATCGCATGCTCGCTTGTCACATCGGTGGCGCTGCTGTTCGTCGCCCGCACGTTCAACGACGAGACTGCGGCACCGCACCCCGCCGGCGCCGAAAGCGCAAGCGAGGATGACCATCGCATCCGGCTGCGCAAGGCAGCCGCCATATTGTGGATGCCCCTCGTAGGGGCGTGCATCACCTGCTTCATCTTCGGGCTCACCTGGGATCCCGTCATCTCGAGCGAGCAGATGCGCCTGCCCGATCCGCTGGGAGCGTGGAAATCGCTCATCGGGCCGTCGCTGCTGGCCATCGTCGTCGCGCTGTTCGTGCTGCGCAAGGCAAACTCGTCGCCGCTCAGATTGCTCAACCAGGCCGTGTATCCCATCGCCGTGGCGCTTCTGCTCGCGCTGCCCGTCATCAGCTCCGACAGCGATGTCGCAGCGGGTATCATCGACGTGCTCACCCAGGCCAGCTTCGCGGTGATCGCGCTGGCCATCTGGTGCAGCATGGCCAGCGCCGTCCGCAGCGTGCCCTTTGCCGCCACGTTCGTATTCCCGGCCTGTCTCGCGCTGCTAGCGCTCGCGTTCGTGGCCGGCCTGTGCGGCATCGCCGTCATCGGCACCGACGGCCGCACGATCTGTCTCATCATGCTCACCGTGTACCTGGCGCTCATCGCCATATCGTTCGCGCAAGGCTCGCGGCAGCGCGAAGGCCGGCGCACCGAGCCTCACGGCGCGGACGACTCGCGCACGTACATCCACCGCCGCTGCGACACGCTGGCAGCCGAACGGGGGCTGTCGCCGCGCGAGCGCGAGGTGCTGTACTACCTGGGACGAGGCTACAATCACGGCTATGTGGCCGAGAAGCTCTACATCTCCGAGAACACCGTGCGCACCCACGTGCGCCACATCTACGCGAAGCTCGCCATCAACTCGCGCGAGGAGCTACTCGCCATGATCGACGACGAAACGCCGAGAGGTTGAAGGTCGGCAGATTGAAGGCCGGCAGCGCCCGAGACGCGGTATGATGAGAGGCGACGCAGGCGGTATCGGATGCTAGGAGCGCTGCTGCATGAACATTCTCGACTATCTCGGCACGGAGTTCGCCTCATTCGAGGAAAAGCCGTTCAACCCGGTCGATTCGGCGGCGCTTTCCCAGTTCTGCATGGTGCGCGCCGAAGGGATCGTGCCGCCGCTGCGCGAGCGCAAGGCGTTCGGCAGGCTCGGCACCATCGTGAAGAACCTGCTATCCCCTTCGGGACGCCCCGCCCACTTCCTCGATACATTGCGTGCCGAACACTATGAGCATATGTTCTCGGGCCTCATCCCTGGCCGCGTGAAGGAAAATATGCTGGCACTCGCCGCCAGCCCGCGGTTTCGCGACATGGTCATCCGCGATTACCTCAGCCTGTTCGATACCGAGCGGCAGACGCAGTTCGCCGCCATGACGTTCGTCTACAAGAAGGAATTCGCCTACGTGGGCTTCCGCGGAACCGACACGTCCATCACCGGCTGGCGCGAGAACTTCAACATGTGCTACACCGCGCCCGTGCCCGCCCAGGAGCAAGCCGCGCGCTACCTGGAGGCCGTAGCGCCGCACCTGCCTCGCCGGCTGTTCGTGGGCGGCCACTCGAAGGGCGCCAACCTCGCGCTGTACGCCGCGCTGAACGCGTCCGCCGCTGTGCAGGACCGCATCGAGCGCGTGTACACGCACGACGGCCCCGGTTTCAAAGCGGGCGCGTTCTCGCCCGATGATTGGAGAAAGCTGGACGGCCGCATCCACCGCACCGTCCCGCAGGACTCCGTCATCGGTATGCTCATGGAGTCGCACACCCCGCCGCTCGTGGTGCACAGCACCGAGCGCGGCCTTTTGCAGCACAGCCCGTTCTCGTGGGAGGTCGACGGCGACGATTTCGTCTACCTCGACAACCTCACCGAAAACGCCCGGTTCACCGACGCGCTGCTCACCGAATGGCTGGCGCGCTACTCCGACGAGGAAGCGGCGGCCATCGTCGACGCGCTGTTCAAAGCCGTCGAGGCCTCGGGCGCCCAGAACGCCACCGAGGTCTTCTTCGGCGGGGCGAAAACGGTGGCCCTGCTGAGCGAGGCGGCCAAGAACATCGACGGGACCGCTCGCGAAACCCTGGTCGGCGCCCTCGGCTCGCTTGCCGAGCTGGCAGGCCACCGCGTCACCCAGGGCATCGTCGAACGCATCGTCCCGAAGAAAAAAGCGCGCTCTTAGAACGCGGGCTCCTCCGCCTGCACCGCGCCGCTTCGCACGTGCGCGGCGCCCATCAGGCGCTTTGCCGCAGCCATACCCACCAGCAGCAGCGCGGCGCTCGCAACGCCCGTGCCAATGCCCAGCATCAGGCCGGGATCGTACGAGCCGAAGCGGTCGAACAGGAACCCATACACCGAAATGCCCAGCGAGCCTACCAGCGATGTGCCGATGCTCACGTACGAGAACAGCGTGCCGTAATCCTTCGATCCGAACGCGCTGCGCACCAGCAGCGGCACGTTCACCGTCACCATCGCCGTAAGCACGCCGAACAAGGCGGCCGCCACCATGACCATCCCCACGTTGCCGTTCGAGGCTAGGAACAGCGCGAACGCGGTCACGCCCACGCCGAAGCCGCACAGCGTCGCGTTGCGCGGCCCCACGGCGTCGGCCAGCCACCCCAGCACCAGCTTGCCCACGATGTTGCTGATCATGGCGATGGAAGGAAGGAACGCTGCGACGGCGGCGAGCCCGACGGTGCCGGCGTACGTGGGCATCAGCTGCAAAAACGCGCTCTCGAGCGACAGGAATCCCGCAACCAGGAACACGCACGCGAACGCCAGCGAACGCACGGCGCGAGCCGCCGAGACGCCGGACGCCGTTTCGGCTCCGCTGCTCGCCGGGGTGTCTTCCACCTCGTCGGCTCCATAGGCATCGCGCGGGTCGGCCGGCTTGAACTTCATCACCAGCAGCGAGAACGGCAGCACCAGCACGGCTGCGATCAGGGCGAGCACCGCATAGGTGGGCCGCCATCCCAACGATTGGATGAGCGCGCCGCCCAACGGGTTCATCACCGCCCCGCCGATGCCCGAGCAGGCCATGGCGATGCCCATCGCAAGGCCCGCCTTCTTCTTGAACCAGTTGCCTATCATGACGGGTGCCGGCAGCAGGAACGCGAACGCGGCCGCCACGCCCAGCACCGCCCCCGCCACGTACCACTGCCACACCGCGTTGAACTGCCCCATGGACGCGAACGCCAGCGCGGCCGCCACCATGCCGACGCTCACCAGCACGCGCATGCTCACCTTCGGCAACAGCTTCCCCGCCACGGGAAGCGCCGCCGTCATGCACAAACCCTGGATCGTGAAGTACAGCATGAAGCTGCCCTGCGAGAACTGCAGATCGCCCAGCACGGCGGGAACCATGATGCCCGCCGCGTTGTTGATGGTGCCCATGCCTCCCGCTTGCAGGAAGCAACAGGCGATGAGGATGAGCCATGCCGGATGCAATCGGCGCGAACGCCGTTCACCGCCTGTTTGGTTCGTCGTGTGCTGCCGCATGCGCATACTCCCTTCTCCGCTCTGGGGCCGCCAGGCCTTCGAGCGTTTTCGGTTAAAAGATGCGCCATTCAATCACGGAACCGATGCCGCCGAAGCCGACCGATGGCGGGCGTAGCGCCTCGCTCGGTCAGCGAGCAGCAGAGAACGAAAGCGACCCGCAAGCGGCGGCGAAGAAGCACGCGAGCGGCAAGCCCGATCGCGCCCGAACGAAGCCGCCAACATACGGCGAACCCGCGCTGCGCAGAGCCGACGAGCGCACACGGGCGATGCCGCTCGCCGGCGATTCGCGCCCGGAGCTTGCAGCGAAGAGTGCGAGGATGCGAACCGCTGTTGGACGTCCAGCGACTCCTACGTGCTCAATGGGCTGGGGATGTCCGACGGCGAAGGCGCGAGAGCAGCTCCTGGGTGCTGACATCGCTCAGGGCGGTGCTGCTGGACATCCCCGCCTCCAGGGCCTCGACGTCGCTCAGCGCATCGGCAAGCATGTTGAGCACCAGCTCGAACGCGCGATCGATTCCCTGTTCGGGATCGACGGTTTCCTCGATGCGCTCGGCGCCAACCTGGGCGAGCCATAGCTTGAAAGGCTCGGCCTTCGGAGAGGGAACGGACTGGATGATGCGCAGGACACCGTGAGTTGTCGCGTCTGCAACGCTCCTATTTCTTGAGGATCCTCTTGAGGTACGTGGTATCCAGAACGTTCACCGTCTCGAACTTCCCTTTGTAGAACACGCCCCAGTTGTTAAAGACGCCGGGCAGCTCCTTCGCCTTTTGCAGCGAATCCACTTGGATGAGCGTCAGCGGCACGTCGTTCGCCTCGCAATACCGCCGGATCGCCTCGATGCGCTCGGGCACGTAAGGGCACTGGAAATCGTAGTAGATCGTCAGCTCGTCGCTGTCGATAGCCTGGGCTTTCGCGTGCGGCGCGAACCGCGGCACCGTCCCGTCGAACGACAGAGCCAGCAACTCGTAGCCGTCGTCGGTAGCGTCGACCACTTCGAAGCCGAACTTCCGCGCGAACGCCTGATCGGTCAGCCACGCCTTCTGCTTCTTCGCCCCCAGCAGGCACACGCCCGACTTGCCTTGCACTCGCGCGTCGGCCAGGCAGTACTCCATGAGCGCGCGCCCGTAGCCTTTGCCCTTGCCGGCACCGTACGCCCAGAGGCAGTACACGTACAGGTAGTTGTCGCCCAGCACGGGAACCCACGCCGTTTCAAGCGGCGCGTACTCGATGAAAACCGGGTCTTTCACCTGCAGCTTTCGGAACACATGGCCTTCGCGCAGCCGATCGGCGAGCCATTGGCGCTTCGCCTCGACGCCGGGATGGGGCTTCCTGACGCGAATGATGCAGGAAAGATGCTCGTCGGCAAGGTTCTCGGGGGTTAGGTTGACGAATTCGGGATCCATGCTCCTCCTAAAGAAACCATTCCAAATGACCGCAGCTTTGGCATACAAGCACACGCGCGGTCGCGTTGGCCCAATCGAGGTTGAGAAGCGACGCGCCGGCTGTGTTCAATTGCCCCGAGCGCTCATCGAATTCCTCGCCGCCGCAATGCGAGCAGACCACCGCCTTCCCCGCGATCTCGTAACGGTAATTGCCAGACAACCCGCGCTCGAACCCATCCATGAACCCCATGAGAGCCGCCTTTCCGATCAGGCTTACAGATCGCGCATACACTCCTGCTTTTTCAACGCGTACTCTTCTTCGGTGATGGCGCCGCGTTTATACAGGTCGTCAAGCTGCGAAAGACGCTGGTAGGCAAGCGCGCTCGCGCGCTGGCGCTCATCGGGCAAAGGCTGTTGGCTGCCGGCGCGCTTCGCCAACACCACGATGAGCGCGACCACGAGTGCGACGGGCACCAGCAACATCAGCATGATGAGCATTTCCGGAACACCCAAACCCAGTATCTTCATGAAGCCGCCTTTCCGCGAGGCCTTTTTCAACCAGTATAGCAAGCGCGGCGCACCCGAAGATGCGCCGCGCGAGAAAACTTGATGCGAGAAGCCCCTAGTCCGTGAAGTAACCCACGCCGCCCTCGAACAGCTGCTGGTAGCGGTCGCCAGGGACGTTCTGGTACAGACCGTAGCCGCGGCGCTCGCTGTGGCCCATCTTGCCGAGGATGCGGCCGTCGGGGCTGGTGATGCCCTCGATGGCCAGTACCGATCCGTTCGGGTTCACGTCAAGGCTCATCGACGGCACGCCCTGCTCGTCCACGTACTGCGTGGCGATCTGGCCGTTCGCAGCCAACTGGGCCGCCAGCTCGGGCGACGCGACGAAGCGGCCCTCGCCGTGGCTCACGGGCACCGTATGGATGTCGCCCACCTCGCAGCGGCTCAGCCACGGCGACAGGTTCGATGCCACGCGCGTGCGCACCAGACGGCTCTGATGACGACCGATGGTGTTGAACGTGAGCGTGGGGCACTCCTCGTCCATGGGGCGGATGTCGCCGAACGGCACGAGACCCAACTTCACGAGCGCCTGGAAACCGTTGCAGATGCCCAGCATGAGGCCGTCGCGGTTCTGCAGCAGGTCGCGCACCGCTTCGGTGACGGCCGGAGCGCGGAAGAACGCGGTGATGAACTTGGCCGAGCCGTCGGGCTCGTCGCCGCCGGAGAACCCGCCGGGGATCATGATGATCTGGCTGTTCTCGATGGCCTTCACCAACGCCTCGGTGCTCTCGGCCACCTTGTCGGGGGTCAGATTGTTGATGATGAGCGTCTCGGCCACAGCTCCCGCCTGCTCGAAGGCGCGCGCCGAATCGTACTCGCAGTTGTTGCCCGGGAACACGGGGATGATGACGCGCGGGCGCGCGATGGTGCCGTTGTACACGAGCGGCGCAACGCCGTCGAAGGACACCGTTTCCACGGCATCGCCCTCGGCGCGGTACGGGAACACCGACTCGAGGTGGCCCTCCCACGCTTCCTGCAGCCCGACCAGGTCGATGACCTCGCCGCAGGCGGCGAACTCGTAGGCCTCGGTCGTCTCGCCCACCTCGTCCACGCGCACGGCGTCGGACGCATGCGGCAGCTCCACGCACGGAGCCAGCTCCACGAGGAAGCTGCCGTACGACGGCGCGAACAGCTCGTCGGCCGTCACCGAATCGGCCAGCGTCACGCCGATGCCGTTGCCCACGCTCATCTTGAACAGAGCCTCAGCCGTCGCGCCGTATCCCGGCGTGGACACGGCCAGCGCCGCACCGTCGCCGATCAAGCGCTCCACCAGCTCGAACGCCTCCACCAAGCCGGCGGCGTCGGGCGTGACACCGTCGTACGACGCGGGCGCGATGCGCACCACGCGGCTGCCCGCCTGCTTGAACTCGGGCGACGTCGCGCGATCCACCGAGCCGATGGCCGTGGCGAACGACACCAGCGTGGGCGGCACGTCCAGCTGCTCGAAACTGCCCGACATGGAGTCCTTGCCGCCGATGGAGCCGATACCCAGGTCCACCTGCGCCATCAGCGCGCCCAGCACGGCGGCGGCGGGCTTGCCCCAGCGCTCGGGCTCGTCGCGCAGCTTCTCGAAGTACTCCTGGAACGTCAGGTACATGTCCTTGTGGAAGAAGCCGGCGGCCACGAGGCGCGCCACGCTCTCCACCACGGCGATGTACGAGCCGGTGAACTGGTTCGCCTCGGTGAGGTAGGGGTTGAAGCCCCAGGCCATGCCGCTGACCGTGGTGGTCTCGCCGAACACGGGCAGCTTCGCCACCATGGCCATCGCCGGCGTCAGCTGGCGCGACCCGCCGAACGGCATGAGCACCGTGCCCGCGCCGATGGTGGAGTCGAAGCGCTCGGACAGGCCCTTGTTCGAGCACACGTTCAAGTCGGTGACCAGCGCGTTCATGCGCTCGGCCAGCGTGTCGCCCGCCCAGGTGCGCTCGTACGTTCCACCCGGCAGCACGCGCACGTCCTGGTGCTTCGCCGCGCCGTTGCTGTTGAGGAAGTCGCGGCTCACGTCCACGATGACGGCGCCGTTCCACTCCATGCGCACGCGCGCCTCCTCCGTCACCGTGGCGATGGGGGTTGCTTCGAGGTTCTCCTCGTGCGCGTAGCCGATGAACTCGTCCACGTCCTCGGCCGCCAGGGCAACGGCCATGCGCTCCTGGCTCTCGGAGATGACCAGCTCGGTGCCGTCAAGGCCGTCGTACTTCTTCGGCACCTTGTTGAGGTCGATGTGCAGGCCGTCGGCCAGCTCGCCGATGGCCACGGACACCCCGCCCGCGCCGAAGTCGTTGCAGCGCTTGATCAGCTTGCAAGCGTCGCCCCGACGGAACAGGCGCTGGATCTTGCGCTCCACGGGCGCGTTGCCCTTCTGCACCTCGGCGCCGCAGCTTTCGAGCGATTCCAGCTTGTGCGCCTTCGAGGAACCCGTGGCGCCGCCGATGCCGTCGCGGCCGGTGCGGCCGCCCAGCAGCACCACCACGTCGCCCGGAGCGGGCGTCTCGCGACGCACATGCTCGGCCGGGGTGGCGCCCACCACGGCGCCGATCTCCATGCGCTTCGCAGCGTAGCCGGGATGGTACAGCTCGTTCACCTGGCCGGTTGCCAAGCCGATCTGGTTGCCGTACGAAGAGTAGCCCGCGGCCGCGGTGGTCACCAGCTTGCGCTGCGGCAGCTTGCCCGGCAGCGTCTCGCTCACGGGAACCAGCGGGTCGGCCGCGCCCGTCACGCGCATGGCCTGGTAGACGTAGCTGCGGCCCGACAAGGGGTCGCGGATGGCGCCGCCCACGCAGGTGGCCGCGCCGCCGAACGGCTCGATCTCGGTGGGATGGTTGTGCGTCTCGTTCTTGAACAGGTACAGCCAGTCCTGCTCCTCGCCGTCCACGTCCACCTTGCACTTCACGGTGCAGGCGTTGATCTCCTCGGACTCGTCGAGGCCGGTCAGCACACCCTTCGCCTTCAGCCAGCGCGCGCCGATGGTGCCCATGTCCATGAGGCACACCGGCTTTTCGTCGCGGCCCAGTTCGTGGCGCATCTCGAGGTACTTCTCAAACGCGGCCTGCACGGCCTCGTCCTCCACCACCACGTTGTCCAGCACGGTGCCGAACGTGGTGTGGCGGCAGTGATCGGACCAGTACGTGTCGATCATCTTGATCTCGGTGATGGTGGGGTTGCGCCCCTCTTCGGCGAAGTACTGCTGGCAGAACGCGATGTCGGCCAGGTCCATGGCCAGCCCGCGGTCAGCGATGAACGCCGCCAGGCCCGCCTCATCCAGCTCCAGGAACCCGCCCACCGTCTCCACCATGCCCGGCACGGGCTGCTCCATGTGCAGCGTCTCGCGCACATCAAGCGACGCCTCGCGCGCTTCGATGGGGTTGATCACGTAGTGCTTGATGGCGGCGACGTCCTCGTCGGACAGCGCGCCCTCCAGCATGTACACCTTCGCGCTGCGCACCTCGGGGCGCTCGCCCTGGCTGATCAGCTGGATGCATTCGCTTGCAGAATCGGCGCGCTGGTCGAACTGGCCGGGAAGGTACTCCACGGCGAACACCGCCGCCCCGTTCGCCTCGGGCATCTCCAGCGTCGCGATGTCGGACTGCGGCTCGCTGAACACGGTGGGCACGCACTGAGCGAACAGCTCGTCCGAGATCCCCTCCACGTCGTAGCGATTCACCATGCGGAGATTCTCAAGCGCGCCGACGCCCAGCAGGCTGCGCAGCTCCTCTTTCAGCTGCTTCGCCTCCCCGTCGAAGCCGGGCTTCTTCTCCACGTAGACACGAGAAACCATGGTCCCCACCTTACTTCGTCGAATCCTTGTCGGAAGTTTTCGCCTCCATCGGCTCGGCCTCCTGCTTCTTCGGCAGGCGGAACCCGTTGCCGAACAGGCCGCGCTTCTTAGGCGCCTCCTCCACGGCCGGAGCCTCCTCCACCTTCTGCTTGGCGGCGCGCTGCGCGGCCTTCTGCTGCTTTTCTGCTGCGCGCATCTCCTTGGTTTTTTTGGACATCATCTCTTCCTGATAGGCGCGTCGCACCTTGCGGATTTTCGAGAAGTCCACGTATAAGGCGCCGATGATGCACACATAGGCCAGGCCCAGCACCACATAGGTTCCCACCTCGGGCAGGAAGGCGCGGCCGAACCACGACATAGCCGTCATCACGATGGCGCCGATCAAAAGACCCCACCAGATCTTGCGAAGACGCTTGTATTCCGGCGTGGGCGGGTTGTAGTACTGCCGATCGATCTCGGTCTGCTTCGCTCGTGCGGCCTTCTTGTCAGCCTTCTTCTGCTGCTTCGTCTTCACGGTGGGCTGGATGCGCACCGACGAAGCCGCCTTCGTCTTCGGCTTCATGGTGGCCGCGCTCTTGCGCGTCTGACCGCGATGCTCGTCGGTCTGGTACCGGTCGTTCATAGGGTTGCGCTGGGACATGGGTTATTGCTCCTTGTTGATTGCCTCGAACCTCGCAGGTCCGTCAAAGTCAGCGAGAGGCGTTGAGGTGCCCGGAATTGTCGTGAAAGCTTTGCGAAGCGTGCTTTTGCACGTGAGCGAAGCTTGGAGCGGCAAGGCCGGACGCCTCAACGCCTCGCAGCGTCGAGAAGTTCCGGATGCCGTTAGGCAAACGGAACGAAAGTTCTACCCGTGATCTTCTCGTAGGCCTGGATGTACTTCTCGCTGGTGCGGTCGATGATGTCCTGGGGCAGGCGGGGCGGGTTGCCCTGACGATCCCAGTTGGCGTTCAGCCAGTCGCGCACGAACTGCTTGTCGAAGCTGGGCTGGTCCTTGCCCTCGGCGTACTCATCGCCCGGCCAGAAGCGGGACGAATCGGGCGTCAGCACCTCGTCGGCCAGGATGATCTGGCCGTTCAGGCGGCCGAACTCGAACTTCGTGTCGGCGATGATCACGCCGCGCTCGGCCGCGTGGTCGCGCGCCGTGGTGTATACCTTCAGCGCAAGGTCGCGCAGCTGCGAAGCGTCGTCCTCGCCGATGATCTCCACGAGGCGCTCGTAGCTGATGTTCTCGTCGTGGTCGCCGATCTCGGCCTTCGTCGAGGGCGTGAAGATGGGCTCGGGAAGCTTCGACGAGTTCACCAGGCCCTCGGGCAGCTGGATGCCGCACACAGTGCCCTGCTTCTGGTACTCTTTGAGGCCGCTGCCGGCCAGGTAGCCGCGCACAATGCACTCGGCGGGGAACATGTCGGCCTTCTTCACCAGCATGAAGCGGCCGCGCAGGTAGTCGGCGTACGGCTGGAACTGCTCGGGCAGGTCGGCCACGTCGGAGGAGATGAGATGGTTCTCCACCACGCCGTCCAGAAGCTCGAACCAGAAGCACGACAGCTGCGTGAGCACCGCGCCCTTGTGGGGGATCTCGTCTTCCAGGATGTAATCGAACGCCGAGATGCGGTCCGTCGCCACAAGCAGCAGCTTGTCGCCCAGATCGTACAGATCGCGGACTTTCCCTTGTGCATCAGGCTTGATGTCGATTCCGGTCATGCTGGTCCTTTCGTTGCTCTCTCGAAACGCCGCTCTGCGGCACCCGGCGCTCCCCTTCTCCGTCGGCGCGCCCTATTATCGTCTATTTCTGGTCTTTACGCGACTTCCCACGCGATTTTTGCGATTTCTGCCCGCGCTGCTGCTCGTCGCCCTGGTACAGCGGGATGTGAATGGTGAAGCATGCGCCCTCTCCCTTGCGGCCTTCCACCTGCACCCAGCCGTTGTGGCGCTCGACGATCTCCTTCACCACGGACAAGCCGATGCCCAGGCCGCCGCTCTCGCGCGTGCGTCCCGCGTCGGCGCGCCAGAAGCGCGAGAACACCATCTTCGCCTCGTCGGGCGTGAGGCCGATGCCCGTGTCCTGCACGCTGATGGACGCCATGATGTCGCCGCGCTTCACGCGCACGGTAACCAAGCCCCCTTCGGACGTGTAACGAACCGCGTTCGAGATGAGGTTGGCGGTTGCCTGGCGAATCATGTCCGCGTCGCCTAGCACGCGCACGCCTTGCTCCATCTCGTACTTCAGCGTGAGGCCAGAATCGGCTACGAACGCCTCGTGCGTGGCCACGATGCCGGCGATCAGCTCGCCCACATTGACCACTTCCTTCTTCATAGGCGTAGAGCGGCTCTCCAAACGCGAAAGCTTCAAGATGGCGTCTACCAGGCGGCTGAGGCGCTGCACCTCGGAGTTCACGGTTTCCAGGCGCTCCTCGTCGGCCTCGAACACGCCGTCCACCATCGCTTCCACAGTGGATTGGATGGCCATCAGCGGCGTACGCAGCTCATGCGCCACGTCGGTGGTCAGACGGCGCTCCAGCTCGCGGTCGCGCTCGATGGAGTCGGCCATCGCGTCGAACGTCTCGCCCAGGTGCGCGATCTCGTCCTCGCCGTGCAGTTCGGTGCGGGCCGACAGGTCGCCTTCCTTGATGGCCTTCGCCGTGGTGGTCATGCGGTTGATGGGGCTGACCAGCGTACGCGCGAACAAGAAGCCGATGCATGATGCCAGCACGATGGCGAGCGCCGTCGCGAACACCATGGCCTGGTACGAGTTGTTACGGAATTCCTCGTCGGTCTGACTGAGCAGCGCCTCGGAGCCGTACACCCACATGTGGACGGATCCGACGGCGACGTTGTCGGTGATGATGGGGGCGATGGCCAGCTGGTCGCTGTCTCCGGGAGGAGGCGCGAGCGATCCTCGACTGTAGTCCTTGCCCGGCATATCATTTCCGTTTTCGCTGGGCGGAATCGTGGAATCGTACACGACGCTGCCGGTTTGGTTGTCGAAGATCTTGACGCCCACGCCGTTCAGCTTTGCCGCATAGCCCGCAACCGTCGCGATGCCGACGTTGTCGAGCGTGCCCGTATCCGAGTAGATCTCCGCGATCTGCTCGGCCGTGGATTCGGCGAGTTTATAGATGTTGGCCTGCGTATACGTCTGGAAGTGCTGCTCCCACACGAACGACAGCACGCCGATGGCCACAAGCGCGGTCATGGCCGCGATGAAGGCGAACGCGGCCGTGACGCGCGTGGTGTACGTCAGGTTGTCCCAGCCGAAACGGATGCCGCGGCGCTTTTTGCCGTCGCTCTCGTGCGGCACGACGATGGGCCCCGTGGTGCCCGTATCGGCTTCGACCGTCAAACGCTCGACGACCGGGGTGTGCGATGCGGTTTCTTGCGCATCGGAGGCTGGCGATGCAGCCTGTTCGCTTGCGTCTCGCACGTCGGTTTACTGCGCAACTTTCGTGGGATCCTCGAAGCGGTAGCCCACGCCGTGAACGGTGTGCAGCCACTTCGGGCTGCGCGGGTTGTCGCCGATCTTCGCGCGCAGGTTCTTCACATGCGAGTCGATGGTGCGCTCGTAGCCCTCGAAGTCGTAGCCCAGCACCTTCTCCACCAGCTCCATGCGCGAGTACACGCGACCCGGGTAGCGGGACAGCGTGGTGAGCAGCTTGAACTCGCTGGCGGTGAGATCGATCTCCTCGTTGTTGACCAGCACTTTGTGCCCCGACACGTCGATGGTGAGCTCGCCGAACTCCAGCACTTCGCGCTGCGGCTCGGAATCGGCGTGCACGCGGCGCAGAAGCGCGCGGGCGCGAGCAACCAGCTCGCGGGGGCTGAACGGCTTCACCAGGTAGTCGTCGGCGCCCAGCTCCAGACCGATGATGCGGTCTTCCACCTCGCCCTTAGCGGTGAGCATGATAATGGGCACGTCGGAGTTGTCGCGGATGGCGCGGCAGACGCGCTCGCCCGGCACGCGGGGCAGCATGAGGTCGAGGATGACAAGATCGAAGTGGTGCTTCGAGAACTCCTCGAGCGCCTCCTGGCCGTCGCCGACCGCCGTCACCCAGTAATTCTCGCGTTCAAGATAGGCCGTCACGGCGTCGCGGATGGCCTTTTCGTCTTCAACCAAAAGGATGCGTCGTGTTTCGTTGCTCATGGATCACTCCTCAAGCTCGCTGACATCTCGGACAATGCGCGCCCGCGTTCCCTACGCGGACCAGTTCCGAGCGTATTGGTCGTGTTTGCGTTTATTGTAGCAATTAGACCGAAGGGCGCTTTAACCTGTGCGTGAAATGACACAATAAACACCATGGTAACCCGCAGATCAACACACGCGAATCACGCGAAACCGACCGTTGCTAAGAAACGCCTTGCGAACAGGCGCGCAGCCTCCCGGGGAGGCGCGCTGTACGCCGGCGGAAAACCGAACGCGCGCGGTGGGCATGTGGGAAACGTCGCCGGATACGGCGGAGCACACGGCGGCAGCGGTCGTCGCGGGGGCTCCGCAGACGTCGGCAACGTGGCGGGGTACGGCAGCGCCAGCGCCATGGGCTCGGTCGGCGCGCATCGCCGCTCGTCCTCCGCATCGCCCTCCCCATCGTCCCCCGCTCCGCGCGGCACCTCTAACGGCAACGCCGGCGGCAACGGCGTTCGCGTTCCCACGCCGAACGGAGGCGAGGTTCTGCTCACCCGCCGCCACTTCCTGTACGGAGCGTTGGGCGTGGGCGCTTTGGCGGCCGTGGGCGGCGGCGCATCCGTCGTAATCGAGCAGACGAAGAACGACCCAGATGACAACCTCGTAGTGCTCAAGGTGCCCGAAGACGCGGTGCTGTCGTCTGCGTCCGACGAGTTCACCAACACGTTCGTCCAGGCGGAAGATCCAACGACGCTCATGAACCAGGTGGGGAATTACGAGCTGCCGTACGGCTCGCTCGTCTGGGCGAACGACGACGATTTGGCCGCATGCCTCTTGCCCACCGACACCGGCAAGCCGCTGACCCAGGTGGCGCTGCTTTCGCTGAGCTCGGGAAACTCCACCGTGGTGCTGGAGCAGGCCGTCGGATCCGACGAAGGCTTCGAAATCTACGACGTGCGCGCCACATCCTCGGGTCTCATCTGGGCCGAGGCGGACATCCTCGACGGCGTCTGGCGCATATACACCGCGCGTACCGATGGTGCGGCTCTGGGCAATCCCGCGCTGGTGGAAGAAGGCGACGGCGATTGGGAGATGCCCACCATCGCCGCCGTGGGAAACCGCGCATTCTGGCAGGTGTTGCCGAAAGCGAGCGGTCCGAAGAAAACCGAGCCGTCGCTGTTCAAGCGCGCCACCATGGGAGCGAACGACATCGAGACGCTGTGGACCTCGATCGGCCGCATGGCGACGGCTCCCTACGCCACCGGCGACTCCGTGGTCATCACGCCGCGCACGGACACCTCGTCCATCCACTACCAGCTCGTGCGCGTGGATGCCAACACGGGCGAAGCGCTGGACACCATGGCGCTGCCCACGTCCATGAAACCGCTGGAAGCCGGCTACGGCAACACCGGGTTCATGTTCTCGTTCGATGCCGGCTACCAGTACGGCGGAGGTATCGCCAGCATCGGCACGTACACCCCGGCCAGCGCCGTGACGAACGGCGACTACAGCAACGCGCCGTGGTTCCGTTTCAGCCGCAACCCTACCGCGCCGCCTGCCTGGTGCGGGTCGTACCTCATGGTGAAGTCGCGCACGCAAGTCGTGGGCATCAACTTCGACACGAACGACTGGTTCGCCTTCGACGTGAAAAGCGGCGCTGACGATTACGGCGAGTACCTGGCGTCCACCGGCTCGCGCGATGCCGTGGTCACGTACACAAACATCGACGACAAGCCCCTCGACGGCGAGGCCAGGAAGTACTGCCTCGTAAGGGTATGGACACCAGCTTAAACGCCTTCTCCGTCCCAGACCATCTGCGTAAGTCGGCACAAAGATATCGCACCCATCAAAAACAGGAAGCCCCGCAGGACGGGGCTTCCTGATGCCTCTACGTAAGGTAGGCGGCAGCTTTTAGAACTCCAGCTCCTTGAGGCGGTCGAATACCACGTCTTTACGGGTGAGGAAGTCCCAAGGGTCGAAGATCTCGTCCAGCACCTCGGCGCTGAGGTTCGCCTCGGGGTCGGCTTCGAGGTTTTCGCGATAGGTGGGTCCGTCCACGGCGTTCTGGATATCCTCCCACACCTTCATGGCGTTGCGTTGCACGATGACGTAGGCGTCCTCGCGGCTGATGCCGGTGTCCACCAGGGCCAGCAGCACCTTCGAGCTGAAGATGAGGCCCTTCGTGCGCCACAGGTTGTGCTCCATCTTGGCCGGATAGGTTTGCAGGCCGTCCAGCATCCACTGCATCTTGCCGAACATGTAGTCCAGCGCGATGAAGCTGTCGGCCAGCGCGACCCGCTCGGCACCGGAGTGGCTGATGTCGCGCTCGTACCACAGCGCCACGTTGTCGAAGGCCACCTGCGCGTTGCTCTTGACCGTGCGGGCCAGGCCGCAGACGCGCTCGGCCGTGATGGGGTTGCGCTTGTGCGGCATGGCGCTGCTCCCCTTCTGCCCCTTCGCGAACGGCTCCTCGGCCTCGATGACGTCGGACTGCTGCAGCAGGCGCACCTGCATGGCGATGGACTCCAGTGTGGAAGCCGTCACAGCCAGGCCGGCCATCACCTGCGCGTGACGGTCGCGCGCCAGCACCTGCGTGGACAGCGGGTCGGCCGCAAGGCCCAGGCGCTCGCACACGTACTGCTCGACGAACGGGTCGATGCTGGAGTACGTGCCCACCGCGCCGCTGATGGCGCCCGTGGCGGCCACCTTGCGGGCTTCCTCCATGCGCGTCTGCGCGCGCTTGAGGGCCCAAGCCCAGCTGCCGAACTTCATGCCGAACGTCATGGGCTCGGCGTGGATGCCGTGCGTGCGGCCCACGCACAGCGTCTCCTGGAACTCGAAGGCACGGCGCTTGCACGTCTCGCCCAGCTGCTTGATGTCTTCCAGGATGATATCGATAGCCTGCGTGATCTGGTAGGACAGCGCCGTGTCGCCCAGGTCGGACGACGTCATGCCGTAGTGCACCCAACGGCTGGGCGGCTCGGTGCCTTCCGGCACGTCGGCGTCGATGTACTCGGCCATGTTCGTGGTGAACGCGATGACGTCGTGGTTCGTCACCTTCTCGATCTCGTCGATGCGCTCCACGGTGAAGTCGGCATGCGCGCGGATCCACGCGGCCTCCTCCTTCGTGATGCCGGACTTGCCCAGCTCGGCCTGCGCCTCGCAGGCCAGCACCTCGATTTCCTTCCAGATGTTGAACTTGTTTTCCAACTCCCAGATGGCGCCCATCGCGGGGCGCGTGTAACGGTTGATCACGCCGGTCCCTTTCACCCTGTTCTGCCTGATGGCAACCAGCATACCGCAAACGGACGGCAGCGCGGCGTATTTCACGGAAAGCGCCGAGCAGCCAGGGCGGCGGGCTGCGCGGGCGCAAAGCGGCCACTAGGCCGCTTTGCGCCCGGACGGATCAGCCTTCCCGAAGCGCGCTTCAGAGCGCGGCTTATTGCTTGACTTCTCTATTCTTGTTCGAGTAGTATATTTCCCATTATTATGCTAGGTTTTAGGGAGGAACCGCGGTATGGAGCAAGCACGGAAGCAGCAGATCGTCGCACGCGGACGAGTCCGCTCGATCAACGTGTCGAAGCGCAAGGGAACGCGCAAGATGCCGTGCGAAGGCGGCGCGACCGTCGTCGCGCATCGGGGCCTGGACACCGACGCACATGCCGGCGATTGGCATCGCCAGGTGTCGCTGCTTGCTTGGGAATCCATCGAGAAAGCGCGCGCGACCGGCCTCGACGTGGTTGAGGGCGACTTCGCCGAAAACGTCACCACCGAGGGCATCGACCTGTTAGCGCTGCCCCTGGGCACGCGCGTGCGCATCGGCGAGGACGTGCTGTTGGAGCTATCGCAGATCGGCAAGGTGTGCCACACGAAGTGCGCCATCTACCACCTGGCAGGCGACTGCATCTTCCCGCGCGAGGGCATCTTCTTCGTGGCGCTGGAAGGCGGCGCGATCAACGTGGGCGACCCGGTGGAAGTCGTCTCACTCGGCGACGGCACCTGCGCTTACACCCCGCCCGAAGCGCTGGCAGAGCTGGCCGCCGCGACTCGATAGCACCAAGACGATACTTGTCGCCTCGTGGACGTCCGGCCTAACAAGAGGCCGAACGTCCACCGGCAACACCTCAATCCATGCGCAATGCATCGTACAGCATTTTCGGCGCTACGCGCGCAAGCCTCTCGACAGCTTCCTGCAGAGGGGGCACCGTGTCCAGGCGATACCACTCAGTCAGAATATCCGTCTCGGTTTTCACCCAGCTGTCCAGGCAAAACATGAGATCGTCATCAAGGGCTATATGCTTGTAATCCTGCAGCGTCTCGAGCAGTGCGCACTTGCGATAGTGAGGCATGATACTGCGCTGGCTTGGGAAGTTGAGCGTATACTGCGTTGCGACCTTGAAGAATTCGCTCTCGAGCGAAAGCAGCTTTAGATGATGGAAATAGCCTGTTTCCCAATCCATTGTCCGGCCCACCTCTATCAAGTAAAACTTGTGGACGTGCATCGGCCACCACCAATGCAGACTGTACTTGCTATCGAAGTACCGATAGAACATTTGGCGAGATATACCGATTTTTTCACATAAGTCGGTCACCTTGATCTGGTCGAGAGACTTGTCTACAGCGTGCATGATCCGCAACCGCATCCGCACGTCTTCATCGTCGAGGATCCCCTTCGGCTCCCACTCGCCCATCTCTACCCCCCTTCCCGCATCCCCATACGGTTTTCTCAAAGAGTACCCTTCCCCACGCTGCCGATCGCTCCTTAGATGCCGACCGGCTTCAACCCTTCGGCAGAGGCCGCGGTGCGCAAATCCTTCCAAACCGACAAATGGTCGATCTCAAGAGCCTTGCACACCGTATCGCACATACCGCACTCTATACATTCCCACAAGCCATTTTGCACGGCTTGGACAACGCGATCCCCCTGATCGTAAGGATCGTAAAAACGATTGGCAATGGCTATCATTCCAGTTGGGCCGATATAGGACTTAAACCCCTTCTGCTCGACAACGGGGCACGCCGCCGTGCACACGCCGCAACGTGCGCAGTACTCGAGCGGCTCGAGCTTCTCGGACAGACCAGCGTCGACCGGAGCCTTAATCTCATCAAGGTTTAGGTCAAACGCACGTTGACGAGCGAGAATACGGCTCACTTTGTCCGTAACCTTCGTCTTGTCGACAATCAGGTCGCGCACCACCGGAAAATGCTTGAGTGGCGTGACTTCGTTCTTGCCCGCATCCTCAACCAGGGTAACGCAGGCGAGACACGGTGTGCCGTTGAGCGTCATGGCGCAACGGCCGCACACGCGCCCGCGGCAGCTGTAATCGAATGCGATAGGCTCGATGGTGTCGTTGATGACCACCAGCGCCTCGAGCAGGGTCATGTGCTCGGTGTGCTCGATCTCGTATGTACCGAAATAAGGCTCGGCGTCAACCGAGGGATTGTACTTTTGCACGCTGATCTTCATAGCGCCTCCTTGTGAGTCCGTGAGCGGTCGTGGTTAGTCGAGCTCGACGACGGGAACGGTTTCGAGCTTCATCTCGCCGTTCACGTTCCTCGCGACAATGTTGCACGTCCAGTTGGCTGGATCTTCCTGAGGGAATTCCGGACGATAGCTGTGGCCTCGGCTTTCCTCGCGCATGAGCGCGGCTTTCGAACTCGCCTCGGCGATGTCGAGCATGTTGTAGGCTTCGATGGCCGCCTTCCAATCGGTGTTGTAGGTAAGCGTCGCGTCTCCCAGCCTCATCGCGGGCATTTCCTCCTTGCGAATTCGCTCTAGTTCGGCAACTGCCTCCTGCATCGCAGGAGTCTCTCGCGTGGGCTGGCATGCCCGATAGCAAGCGCGCTGTATCATACGGGTAATTTCCTGAGGCCTCTTACCATCCGTCTGACGGATGCGTATCTCGTGCAAACGGTTAATCTCCTCTTCAACCGTATCGAACGTGAACGCCTTCGGCTTGTCTTTGCCCGCGCCCTCGGCATACTCGACAGCTTGCATCATGGCGTATGAGCCGTCTCGATAAGCAACGTTCACCGATGAACCGCCTTGCGCTCCGTATACTCCGCCACCGCGAGCGCAGAACAATCCAGGCAGGCCCTCCACCATAAGCTTTTCATCAACGCGCGGGTTGCTACCGTGCTCATAAGCCTCAAGCGCGCATTCGAGCTTAGTGGATGCCACATCTATGCCGAACACCTCTTTCCACAACTCGACGTTACGGCGATACACCTCCCCCATGGCCGCAAACGCCTCGGGATTGGAGAAATCCACGTACACTCCGCCATTCGGCGATCCACCGCCGTCGTGAATTGCCTTGGCGATTGTGCGCGTGAACGTGATGCGATCGAGCGTGGAGTAGTCCATGCCACGGAAAAAGTAATTGTCGTTTGCATCGCAGATGTATTCGCAGCACAGATTGTCAGCGCCGATGCCTCCTACGAACGTCGCCGCAAGCCCCGTCGGATACATGCTGATGAGGTCGAATTGAAAAAACTCCGAATCCTGCAGAGCCGCACCGCGTCGAAAAGCAGCTGCATCTACATCTCCTGTGTTGTCCGGTGAATTGATGGAAGTGGGAGCCACAGTATTCCACCCGTAAATCCACGAACTTGCACCCGTGCAAGATACGGTCGACTTTGCACGAAAAACGCGCACCGTTCCCGTGGGCACATGCAGCCCTACCGCTCCAATGCAGGCACCGTCTTCGACTACGATGTCGGTGATCATGGTCTGGTCGAAGATGCGAGCGCCCGAACGCTCCACGGAATCGGTAAAGTATCGCGGGAAACCGTTGAAGATGCCGAAAAGCGGATAGCCCGGGATATCGAGGCCCGGCACAAACGCACCTGTTTCATCGCGCATGAACAGGTTGTTGCCTTCTTGGGCGTAGCGCAGCAGCAAATTGCGCTCCTCCACAGTAAACGCTTCATGGGTCGCCTTTGCGATCTTCTTGTTCGTCAACTCGTTCAAAACGAAGTCCTCGGATTGATCCCACGGCGTGTCAGCCTGAATGAAGTTCACCCAGTTGCACCAGTTGTAGCCGCAAGCACCGCCGAAATGGAAGGCAGCCTTCTCAACGACCGCAACGTCCTTTCCCTGCTTGTAAGCCTGCAATGCCGCATGAGACCCCGCAAGGCCGCCGCCGATGATAAGAATATCGGTATCGTAGAGCTCGTAAAGTACCTGCTCGCTGTTTGCAGACGCGCCCGCGCCCCGCCCTTCGGATGTTTCCGGTGCCGAACAAGCGCCCATCGCACTCGAAAGCATCACCGTGCCAAACGCCACCGCGCTGCCTCCGAGAAACGCCCTACGAGACATGCTCTTCGTGCTTGCCGATTCGTTGCTGAAATTACGTTTCATGCGAACCCCTCCTCGCTCCGTCCTCTTCGACCGATGGGGTCGTCCCCTTCGGCAACCCCATTGTCGCAAAGCAAAAAAATGGGTTCAAAAGACGAAACAAGGCAACCGTACGCTCTGGAAAACATAAAGCGAAGTTGTCCGACCAGGTCGGACAACTTCGCTTTATGGCTTGGCGCTGTCTAGCCGCAAGGCCGACGGAACCTACAGCCCCTTGAACAGCGCCCGGACTTCGTCGAGCACTTCGTTGTCGGCCACGACGATGGCCTTGTCGCCGGGATACAGCACCGTCTCTTCGCTGGCCACTTCCACGTTGTCGTCGTCCTTCGGCGACACGGCCGCGATCAGGCTGTTCTCGGGCATGGGAACCGACGACACCAGGATGCCGGCCTCGTTGGAATGATGGCGCATGCGCGGCACCACGATCTCGGTAAGCGTAACGTTGCCGTGCGTCAGCGACGAGGCCACGCTCACGCTGCCCAGCAGCGTCTCTTCCTCGATGAGGTTCGCAATGAGCGTGGTGGACGACACGCACTCGATGCCCACCTCCTTGAAGATGCGGAGGTTCTTCGGGCTGTTCACGCGCGCGATGCAGCGCGGCACGTTGAACACGCGCTGCGCGATCTCGCACGACACGAGGTTGTCGTCGTCCTGGCCGGTGGTGGCCACGAACACGTCGGCGCGCCGGATGCCCGCGTCCTCCTGGTACTTCGAGTCGCAGCCGTCGCCGTGGATGACCAGGTAGCGCCCTTGAAGCGCCACCGACAGGCGGTCGGCCGTGGCCAGATTCTCCTCGATGACGGCCACGTCGTTGCCGCTTGAAAGCAGCACTGAAGCCAAGTATTCGCCGATCTTGCCGCCGCCAGCGATAACGATGTACATGCTCCGTCTCCCTTAATCTTGGATATAGCGCGAGAACGATTCGATCAGCTCATGGCGCACGCAGGCGAGCACCGAATCCCCGTTGTAGAGGATGGAGTCGCGCGTAGGAATAGAGCTGGCCGAGCCGTCGCTGCGCTCGAACGCGATGATGCGGACGTCGTGATCGCGCTCCAGCTCGCCCACGCGGATGGTGCGCTTGTCGGTGGAGCTGAGGTCCAGCGAGAAGCGCAGCACCTCGAACTCGCCGAACGTGTCGAGATGGGCGCCGTGGCCCGACACCACCTTGCTGAACACGTCCTCGGCCACCAGCGACGTGCCGCACACGTAGTCGATGCCCAGCTGCATGTACGCGCGCTCGTGATCGGGGTTGTACAGGCGCGCGATGACGTGCGGCACGCCGAACAGACGGCTGCCCACTTCGGCGCACATGAGGTTCGTGTTGTCGAACTGGGTGACGGCGGCCATGACGTCGCAATCTTCGACACCGGCTTTGACGAGGGTTTCCTCGTCGAAGCCCACACCCTGCACCGTGGAGCCGTTGAAGTTGCGCCCCAGGTTCGCGAACGCGTTCACGTTCTTGTCGATGACGCACACGTTGTTGCCGTTATCCGACAGCATGTTCGCCAGCTGGGAACCGACGCGGCCGCAGCCGACGACGATCACGTTGCTCATACCGATCCTTTCACCAGGCACCCGCATGGTGCCGATTTCTTGCTGCGCTTAGCATACTGCATGGATGCGGGCACGACCAGCGTCGCCATAGAACGGCGACAAAGGCGTAACGTGGCAATCAGGCACTTAGGAACGAATGTTTCACGTGAAACATTCCGCAAGGCCATCGTCTCGAACGCATGCGGAAGAAGGATTCGACGATGGAAAAGGAACCGCCGGCTCGTGGCCGGCGGAACGTTTAGATCATCTTCATTTGGCCGATAGTCGCCTTGAACCAATGATCCGTATTAGGCGGACAGTACTTGGCAGCGTTCGCATACGTGATGGAGTAGCCGTAGCCGTTTGCCAGGCCCGCTACGTGAGCGTTGATAGCCTCTTCCCAGCTGGACCAACTCTTATCGCCCCAGCCCCATGCGTTGTACGGCAGGAAGCAATGCGCGCCCTTGGAGCTTTCGGTGTTGGATATGGCAGGCGACCAGCGCGGGTCGACGCCGTTGCTCCAGGCAGCTTCGGCGAACGTGGCACCCTGCCCCGCCAAGGGCGAGCCGGCCAAGTATGCATTGATACGGGAGGTCCACTCGGAAACGAAAGCCTCTTTGCCCACGGAGAAATCAACTTCGGGAAGCGAGGCGACGGCATCGGAGGCTGCATCGCGCGCAGCGGCGGCCTCCTGCTCGGCCTTCGCCTGCTCGGCGGCGGCGATACGAGCCTCCTCCTCGGCACGAGCGGCCTCCTCCGCGGCGATGCGAGCAGCTTCTTCCTCGGCTTCGATAGCTTCGATGCCTTGCGAGATGTCGCGCGATGCGGTACTGGTAAGCACGGTGGACTCGCGGGTGGAACCCTCGGATACGTTGGCGAAGTCGGCAGAATCGGCAATGGCGACATTCGCGTCCGCACCGCCGATGCCGAAAGAATCGATATCGTGCACGGCGCCGCTTCCAGCAGAGGCGAACCCGAAGCCGATGCACCCGGTCAGCACGCACGATGCGCAGCCGACCGCGATAATTTTAGCAGCCAGGTTCGACTTCTTTTGTATATAGCGCTTTTTAGCCAAAACGTCAGTTACCTTTCGTTGAACAGCACACGACCCAGCCGCCGAAGCGGTTGACAGCGTAGTAAATTGTGTGAGGGTTTGCTGCCGAAAGGGCGATATGCTGTTGTGACAAAACGTATTTTAACGGACAAGGGGGTCCGAGGGCAAAATTTTATGGAGACGCCCTACACGATTTGTTCGCTTGACAGTGAATGAAAGCGCATTTCAGCAGGTGGTTCGCCTTAGTTGCGGACACGGAAAAAGCGAACGAACTATGTGCTCTGTAACGCGACAAGCACGCTCATTCGGTTATCGAGATCACAACGGACTCGTTTAGACCGATGTTTTCCCACGGCTGCATGTCGAAACGATACTCGCGCCCGTACGGCGCCGAGAAAACCAGCTCTTCCGTCGCTCCCGGAACCGAGTACCACAGCAATCCCACCACGCAGAACGCCACGAAGCACAAGCCTGCCAGCAACGTAAGCAGCGGCGACTTGAGCGCGCCTCCCAGAAGCAGCAGCCCAACCATAATAAGCAGCAGCGGCCATAGGCCCACCAACATGAACTCGATGGAGCGCCACCCGATGACATCGAGGCTCATCAGCACCAGCACCACTCCCGCGGAAAACGTGATAAGGGAGTCCACGAACTGGCGCATGCGATGCCCCTCTTCGCCGGGGACTACCATACCGACGATGCCCAAGATAACGAAGATAAGCGGCCAATACTGCCACCACACCACGCCTTCGACCATGCTCGCCACCATAGCGGACATGCCGAAAAACAACAGGAACGACCCCGCGAACAGAGCAGCCTTCACGCCCGAGCGCGACGACTTCGCCGGCGGCTGCTGTTGCGGCGCGGCATGCATCCACCCTTCATGCGAATGGCTCGCCGGAGGCGCATACGAACGAGAAGCATCGGCAGGCGCAGCGGCAGAGGCGCGCGATGCGCCTGCCGGGGGCTCGGGCGGCACATGAGCGGCCGAGGCGTACGGGGGATGCGCATAGCGCCAACCGGCCGCTTGCGCGGGATTGGGCGCATTTTGCGCCCCCGACTCGGTTTTGCGCGGGGTGTCGCCGAATTCGAACGTCCCGTACGTCTCGGAATGCACCGACTGGGGGTGCACGTCGAGCGGCGCCTCCTCCTTCGGCTCGAGCGGCAGCACGATCCACAGCAGGATGTATGCGATGCCCAGCAGCCCGCCCGAGGCCAGGGTGAACACCACCATGATGATACGGACGATGACAGGATCGACGTTGAAATAATCGGCCACGCCCGCGCAGACGCCGCCTATGAGCGCCTTTCGCGAACGGAGCAGCCGTTTTTCACTCGTCACGCTTCCTCCCGGTCGATCGCCTCGACAGCGTCCACGCATGATGGGGAGGGATCGTCCAGTCGTTCCACGCGCACCGTCGAAATGCGACGGCGGCGCATAGCCTGAATCTTGAAGCGGTATCCGTCGAACGCAAGTTCCTCGCCCACCTGGGGCACCGAGTCGAGCATGCTCATGAGCCAGCCCGCGATGGTCTCGTAGTCGGCCGAATCCTCCACCGGCCATCCAAGCTCTGCGGCATCTTCGACGGGGAATCGCCCGTCGACCACCCAGACGTTCTCGCTTTCCTGCTCGATGAACGGATTCTCTCGATCCGTCTCGTCCACGATCTCGCCGACGACCTCCTCTACGATGTCCTCAACGGTAATTAAACCATCGGTGCCACCGTACTCGTCAACGACGATGGCCATCTGTTGACGATTCGTTTGCATCTCGGCGAGCAGCGGGAACAGATCCTTCGTCTCGGGCACGAACATGGCCTCGTAGGCATACTCGGCCACCGGCTCGTGCTCCTTGCCGTCCATGAGCGGCGCCACGAGGTCCTTGAAGTGGACGATGCCCACGATGCGGTCGATGTCCTCGTGATACACCGGCAGACGCGAGTAGCCCGTGCCGCGCATGCGCTCCACCGTCTGGCGCACCGTGTCGGTGTCTTCCGCGAACATCACGTCCACGCGCGGCGTCATGATCTCGTGCACGGTCATGTCGCCCAAATCGAGGATGTCGTGGATCATGCGCTTCTCGTCCTCGAGCAGCTCGTCGTTGTCCGTGACCATGTACTTGATCTCTTCTTCGGACACGTTCTGGCGCTCGTCGGCGTTCTTGATGCCGAACAGGCGCGACAGCCCGTTCGCGGACGCCGAGGTCAACGCCACCAAAGGCGAAGCGATTTTCTGGAACACCATGAGCGGTCCGGCCACCATCTTGCTGACGCGCTCGGCATCGGCCAGCGCGATGCGCTTCGGCACCAGCTCGCCCACCACGATGCTGAGGTATGACACGATGAGCGTGATGACCACGGGGGCCAAACCGGGCGCGATAACGGAAAGCCACCCGATGTTGAAGCCGGACAGCCACTGCGCCAGCGGATCGGAGAGGTTCGTGGCGGCAGCCGCGGAGGCGAAGAACCCGACGAGCGTGATGGCCACCTGGATGGTGGCCAGGAACTGCCCCGAATCGGCGGCCAGACCCAGCGCGCGTTGGGCGCTTTTATCGCCCTCGTCGGCATCGTGCTGCAGCAGTACGTGGCGCGCGTTCACCAACGCCATCTCCGACATCGAGAAATAGCCGTTCACCAGCACCAGCACGAACGTGACGACGATGCTAATCCAAATATCCATGGTACTTCTGCAACTCCTTCGACAAGCGGACGATGCGCAACCTCTGCGCTTTGGCCGCGCGGAGAGGCGCTTTCGCGCTGCGTCCTCGCGGCACCCGTGGGGCTGTCATGCCCGCGCGCTTATGCACGCGACCGCTTACATAACGTACAAGAAGATGGCCAGAAACTGCAGAACGCTTCCGGCGAGTACCCAGAGATGGAACAGGGAATGCATGTACGGCACCTTCTTCAACACGTAGAAGATGCACCCGATGGAGTAGCAGATGCCGCCGCCCACGAGCAGCCACAGGCCCGGCCCGGGGATGGCCTCGATGAGCGCAGGGAGGAACCAGATGACGCACCAGCCCATGAGAAGATACAGCACGGCCGACACCCAGCGCGGACGAAACACCCAGAACGCCTCGCAGGCAACGCCCGCCAACGCAACCAGCCACACGAAGGCGCACAGCCACACGCCGCCGGAATCGGCAAGCGAGATCAGGCAGAACGGGGTGTAGGATCCGGCGATGAACAGGTAGATGCAACTATGGTCGAGCACCTTGAACACGCGCTTCGCACGGTCTACCGCGATGGCATGGTACAGCGTGGACATGGTATATTCCAGCAGCATCGTGAGGGTGTACACGAGCGCGGCGAACAGGTAGATGCCGCCTCCGTCGTCGAGCGCGCGCACCACGAGGATGGGGATGGCCGCAATGGCCAACAGCGCCCCCAAGCCATGGGTGACGGAGTTCGCGATCTCCTCCCCCAGCGTGTACTCGCGGATGTCGCGAGCTTTGTTCGTGGCGCTGGCCGACGTATGCGACACCTCGTTGCGCAGCGCGTGCATGCTGGCGTAGTCGTTCGGCTTGAATTGCGAAGGCGTCCAACCGGGAGCGGGCCGGTGCTCTGTTTCGGGCACGACCGAAGAAGGGCTCTCGGCACTGCGGCCGGAGCCGGTACTTCGAGCGCCTTTGGCGTCGGATGTAGTTGATGCGTTCATGGTGCTACTGTATCACATTTCCGTGGGGCTTGAGCCAAGCAAGCCACGCACGGGCATCATCCTCTCGGGCATCGATAAGCCTGATGGTAGTGCCTCCAACCCCTGCTGCAGTGCGCGCGTTGACCGTAGCGGTGCCGGCATTGCGTTGAAAAGGATTCGTCTTCGTGTAACCGAACTGTATCTTTTTGCGCGGGAAGCTGATGGTCTCGCGAGCGAACCCGCCGTTGCTCACCTGCATGAAACGCTCGTTGTACGCAAACCCCGAGCCACGGAACCACAGCACGGCTCCTACCGCGTCGAGAACGAGCAGCACGACCGCAAGCGCATAGCCGAACAGCGCGCCGTTGTTGACGAAGAACAACGTCATGGCTCCGTCAGGCACGGCCGGATCCGCCAGGAGGTTCACCGCGATCTGCCCTGCCGCCACGAGGACGGCCAACCAGAAGCCCGTCCCCTGGATGATGCATCGGCGGATGAGGGCGCGACGCAGCCCCACGGGCGCCACCGGGATGTTCTCGGTGGGAACGTCGGCGAACTCGGGAACGATGCCCGCGAGAATCTCGGGCACGCGGGACATCTTCACGAAGGGATGGATCACGAGCCCTTGCTGGCTGAGGCCTTTCTGCTGGTCGTCGGAGTTTTCAGCCGCCGCATCGATCTTGCCCAGCGACAGCTCGCAGTAGCCAAGCAGACGGCGGATGAAGCTCTGCTTCACCATCACCGACTGCACGCGGTCGACGTCGACGCCCTGGAAGCGGTGCTGCAGCAGGCCGTGCTCGACTTCGATGCGGTTGTCGCGGCGACATGCGCGGAAGCCGCCGTACGAGACGCAAGCGCCGATGGCAGACAGCAGCCACAACACGAGCGACGCAGCGAGGAAGGTCGCCACGCCCGCGGCGATGAGGCTGCCCCCGAACAGCCGAACGCTCGTGGCTACAACGTTGCCAACGAGCGGCTCCATCGAACCGGAGAGGATGGGCGCCATCTGACCCATGAACTGGGAAACGGCGCCGACGATGCCGACAACCACGACGAAGAACGCCGTGTTGTTCGACAGGCCGGTGAACACGAGCTCCTTGTTGGACATGCCGTACTCGTAGGTCACGCGGCCCGTATCCACCGCGGCGCCACCGAACACGCCGCGCACGTCCTGCCAGATCTCGGCGGGAGCGTCCAGCACATTGGCGCCCTCGTGCAAGGCTTGCGCGGGAACGCCCGCTGCAGAGGCCATCGCCGCAACGGCGGCATCGGGCGCGGCACCGTTGCGCACGGCTACGGCGTACTGCTTGCGCGCGAACAGCTCGCGGCGCAGCTCCTCAGCTTGCGTCTTCTGCACATACGGCACGATGACGGCCTTGTTCGCCGCGCCGCCCGCCGTGTCGATGCTGACGCTGCACACGCCGAAGATGCGCTGGATGAGCGTGGCGTGCTGGTCGACGGACTGGATGCGCTGGTAGGGCACATGCACGCGCTTCTTGTTGAGTATGCCCGAATACAGGTTGAATTCCTCGGGCCCTAGCTCGTAGTACAGATGCTTGTACGAGATCACCTGGTAGACCGCCACAAGCGCCACCAGCACGACGATACCGGCGATCACGGATCCGATGACGATGAAAAGCATGGGGATGTCGCCGCGCGTGATGGCTTCGCCCTCGGAGATGGCGCCGATGATAGCCGAGAACGAGGAGAAGACCACGATGGCCAGCAGCATGAACGCCGTGCGCAGACTGCCCAACCAGATATAGCTATGATGGACATGGCTCCCCCGCGGCCCTTCAGGCTGCGGCGCAGCAGGCTGGGGTTGGGGCGCAGCGGGCCGAGGCTGGGGCTGCGGAGGTTGGGGCGGTTGGCGATAGTCCGTCATCACACGTCCTCCTGGGCCAGGCGCGCAAGCTCGGCCGCGCGATCGCGCAGCTGCTCGGCGACGTCGGCGCCGAGGCCGGGGATCTCATGCTCGCCGGCCGCCGTGGCCACCGTCACGCTGGACAGGCCGAACGCACGTAAGATGGGACCCTGGCGCGTGTCGGTGTTCTGCACGCGGATGAAGGGGATGACGAAACGCTTGCGCCACACGATTCCCTTCGCGATATCGAGGTAGTCGCTGGAAAGCTCGTAGCGCCAGCGCATGAAGCGGATGGGCGGCAGCACGATCAACCACACGATCAAGCAAGCTGCGTACGCAACGGCGACGGCGACCAGGACGACGAACATCCACGTCGCCGGATCCACCATTGCAGCGATGGCGAATGGAACGAAGCAGCAGAGGAATACCACGGTAAGCCAAATGGCGTCGTTGATGCGCCAGACCGTTTTGACCTTCGGATCGAGTTGGTGCGCCGGCAAGTCTTTCATGCGAGTCCTTCTGGTCGATGTCGATATGCTTGCTTCATCATACCAGAGCGACGCAACGTCACCAGGAGCCGCATCAACACAGAATTGCAGAGCGTCGGCGCATCGTCTAACGCGATGCGCTACGCGGGAACAGGCTTCTCGGCGCGGCCGCGGAATCGACGGGCGTTGGGAAGGCGGCTTTCGCGCAAGCATGCCAGCACGACGCACCGCAGAGCCGAACGATTCCGGATGTTTCACGTGAAACATCCGTTTGGGTTGGGCGGGGTTTCACGGTGCAGTATACTCAGGACAGCAAACTGCGAGCGAAACGAGGTTCCCATGCGCTATGACGAGCTGCAAGACGAGATCAAAAATGCGATGAGAGCAAAGGACAAGCCGAAGTTGTCCATCCTGCGCCAGGTGCACGGCGAGATCAAGAACATCGAGGTGAACGAGCGCCGCGACATCACGGACGCGGACGTGGACGCCATGCTGAAGCGCCTGATCAAGCAGACGAAGGAGACGCTGGACGGCTCCATCAAGGCCGGCAACGATCAGGAACGCACCGACACCCTGACCGCCCAGGTGGCCATCCTGGAAAGCTACCTGCCCAAGCAGGTGTCGGGCGACGAGCTGGCCGCGCTCATCGACGAGGTGCTGACCGAGACGGGCGCGTCCTCCAAGAAGGACATGGGTCGCGTCATGGGCGCCCTCACCCAGAAGACCGGCGGCAACTTCGACAAGGCGGCCGCCGCCAAGGAGCTGGGCCAGAAGCTGGCCTAGCTCCCCTCCCCCGCATCAAGCAAGAAGGCGCGCATGATGCGCGCCTTCTTTCGTTGCGACGACTGCCGTGCCCCGTGCGATACGGGGCACGGCGGAAACCGTGAAGCCGAATCGATTCTTTATAGGCCGAAAAGGTAATCTAGCTCGTCGCCCCAGGAGTCTTCGTCAACCTGCCAGGAATCGCCGTTCTTGACCACCTCCAAGCTTACGTAATCCGTGGTCATGGCGGTGGTCTTGTCCATTGCAGCCTGGTAGAGCTCGCCGAGAAGCACCTTCGCGCCGGCCTCGTCGAGGGACTGCAAGTCGCCGGTGTCGATGGCGGCTTGCGCGTCTTCCATGAACGTGGTGGCGAAGGCCATAGAATCGCGCAGCGTCACATCGGCATACACGGTGCCCGTGCCGTCGCCGTTATCGTAGGCGCCGTCGAGCTTATAGTCGAAGTCGACCAGCATCCACTCGACGAACGTCAAGGGGTCGATGCCCAAGTCGGTGAGGCTGTATCCCGTCGCGTCGGCCAGCTGCTCGTCGGCTTGGTCGGCGATCTTCCGCATAAGCACAGCATCCTTGCTCTTCAGCAGGTCGAGCTTCTCAGACGCCGCCGCTTCCATCTGCTGGTCGCCCTGCGTGATGGACGACAGGTCGGAACTTTCCAACGAGTACGTGCGATCGTATTCGTCGGACGCACCGACCACGAAGGCGAGCACGCCAACCCCGATAACCACGTACAAGACGAACGCCAGCACCGAAAGCACGATGCCGACGATGCCGCACACCTTGCCACCGGTCGCCTTACCGTCCCTGCCCGCCTGCTTAACGGCTTGGCCGGCCAGCACGATGGCGACGATACCCAGCGCGATTCCGAACAGAATAGAAGCCGAGAACAAGATGGCCAGAATGCCGCACACGAGAGCGCCGACGGCCTTGCCGTTGGATTGCGGAGGAACCGGTTGATAGTAGCCTGCAGGCTGCTGGCCGAAGGGCTGGCCCGGCTGCTGACCGTAAGGCGCGGATCCGGGCGCTTGCGCGGACTGCGGCATCGGCTGCGTCGGTTGCGCCGGAGAACCGGGCGGCGCGGAAACGGTGGGCGGTACGGGCGGCTGCGGCGGTACGGGCGGCTGCGGCGCGGTCTGCTCATCCATGGGAAATCCCCTTTCAGGTGCGGTTTCCGACAGTATAGCAAAGGAGCCGTCGGATTTCCGACGGCTCCTGGCAGTTCGCTTCTATGCAAGGAACGGCATCCGCTCTAGTAGTGCGCCAGATCCTCTTCCTTCACACGACCGCGGAACGTGCGGTAGATGATGACGTGATAGACCAGCACCAGCGGCAGGCCCACGCACGTGATGATGGTCATCCACATCAACGTGAGCTCGGACGACGCGGCGCTCATGGCCGTGATGGCCGGGCCGACGCTATCGGCCGAAGCAACCACGAAGTTCGGGAACATCGAAGCGGCCAGCAGCAGCACCAGCAGCGCCGCCGCGCCCGACTGGGCGATGAAGGCGCCCAGGTCGCAGTCCTTGCTCTTCGCGAAGAACACGGAGGCGACGATGGCAACCACGAACAGGGCGGCCAGCAACCAGCGAACCGCTCCCAGCAGGGGATCCATTGCCGGCTGAATGCCCAGCAGAGCATAGGCGGTCACCGCGACGAACAGCACCAGCGACACGATCTGCAGCGGGAAGCGCAGCTTCGCGGCGCGCGCCTGCAGGTCGCTAGGCTTCGGCGCCTTGAGCGCCAGCCAGGACGCCCCTTGCGCCAGGAACATCGACAGGCCCAGCAGGCCGCACAGCAGCGTGAACGGGGTGATGAGGCCCAGCAGCGGAATGCCCGTGTAGTCGCCGTTGGCGCTCATGGGGATGCCCGCGTAGATGTTGCCCACGGCAACGCCCAGCAGCAGCGCCGGCAGCAGCGAGCCCACGAAGAAGCAGCCGTCCCACACCTTCGCCCACTTGTGGTCGATGCCGCGGTATTCCAGCGAAACAGCACGCACGATCAGGCCGAACAGCACCAGCATGACCGCCAGATAGAACCCGGAGAACGTGGTGGCGTATGCCGCCGGGAACGCCGCGAACAGCGCGCCGCCTGCGGTGAGCAGCCACACCTCGTTGCCGTCCCACACCGGGCCGATGCTCGTGCGCACAACGGCCTTTTCTTCATCGCCCTTCGCCACGAAGGGGTACAGCACGCCCGCGCCCAGGTCGAAACCGTCGAGCACGAAATAGCCGGCGATCAACACGAAGATCAGGAGGAACCAAAGCCCCTGGAAGAACGTGATTTCCATGACTACTCACCTTCCTTCGCGAGGTCGTCGCCGAACGAGGGGGCTGCTTTGCCCTTCGGGGTCTTGCCCGCAGCGGCGCCCTCCAACGCAGGCTCATGCTCTGCAACCGGCCCTTCCTTGATGAAGCGACCCATCGTGCGAGCCCACGCGACCATGAGGAACGCGTACACCACCAGGAACAGCACCATCGTGATCACCAGCTCGGGAGCGGACACCGACTGCGAGACGCCCTCGTTCGTGAGCAGGCTGACGCCTTCGGGGCTGGTTGCGGACGGGTACACCACCCACGGCTGGCGGCCGACTTCGGCCGTGAACCAGCCCGCCTGAATGGCGATGAGCGGGAACACCGGCGAGATGAGCACCAGGCGCTGCAACCACTTCATGTTCTGGATCTTGCCGCCGCGCAGCGTGAATACGAGCGCCAGGATAACGGTGAGCATGATGAGGCCGTACATGGCAACCATGAGGTGGTACGTCTGGAACACGAAGTTCACCGGCGCGGTTTCGGGATCGAGAGCACCGTACTCGGCGGAAGCGGCCAGCTGGTTGAGGCCCTCGTACTCGGTGTCCCAGGTGCCGGTTGCAAGGAAGCTCGTGCCACCCGGGATGGAGAACGGGGTGATGACCTTCTGGTTCTCCTCGTCAACCCACCCGAACGCGTACAGAGGAGGCACCTCGGAGTCGTACATGCCCTCCATCATGGCAAGCTTCGTGGGCTGCTCCTCGGCGACGGTGACGGCGGAGGAATGAGCCGTGACCAGCATGACGCAGCTGACCACGATGCCCACCACGGCGCCCAGCTTCATCGTCTTCATGGCGAATTCCTTGTGGCGGTTCTTGATGAGGTACCACGCGGAAACGGCCATGGCCACGAACGCGCCCATGATGAGCACGGCCACGATGGTGTGCGAGTAGCGCGGCCATACCGACGGGTTCATCGCCGCGGTCAGGAAGTCGGTGATGACGGCCTTCGAGCCGTCGGCGGACAGCTCCGCGCCGGCCGGGGTCTGCATCCACGAGTTCGCGATGAGGATCCACAAGGCCGACAGAGCCGAGCCGAACCACACGAGCCAGGCCGACACCATGTAGAACTTCGGCGACACGCGCTTGCGCCCGAACAGCAGCACGCCCAGGAACGTGGACTCCAGGAAGAACGCGAGCAACGCCTCGGCGGCCAGCGGCGCACCGAAGATGTCGCCGACGAACCTCGAGTAATCCGCCCAGTTCGTTCCGAAGGAGAACTCCATCGTGATGCCCGTGGCCAAGCCTAACACGAACGTCGCGGTGAAGATCTTCACCCAGAACTTGGTGGCAGCCGCGTCCTTCGGGTCGCGGGAACGGTAGTACCGTGTTTCGTTGATGGCAAGGATAAGTCCCAAACCGATGGTCAACGGCACGAAAATGAAGTGATACGCCGCCGTGCAAGCGAACTGCAAACGCGCCAGAAGCACAGGATCGGAGAAGATATCCATCGCACACCCCCTTACTCTCGTCTGTACCGACAGATGTCTATGGGGCGCATTATACCATCATTTGTAGAAAAAATGTTATTGGACGAATAACATTTTTGGACGAATTGACGGGGAGCGAAGCGGGGGCTAGCCGGCGGGGAGGGTGCGAGCGGGGGCTAGCCGGCGGGGGTTGGCCGGCGGGAGGGGGCGGGCGAGGGGGAGGGGGTGCGGGGTCCGCGTTGCACAGTTTTGCGCGATATGCTGCGTTCGACCCGAACCGCTCGAACCCCGATTTCGCGCGACCTGGTAAAACGCTCGCGAGAAGTGCGCCCGGAGGAGCGCGAGGGCGTCCGAAAGCGCTTGAGACGCAACATATCGTGCAAAACTGTGCAACGCAGACCCCCGCC